>CAJAQO010000218.1 GCA_903944085.1 uncultured Verrucomicrobia subdivision 3 bacterium | reverse complement strand
CAAGTTTTTGGGCGTTCGCTGGGTGCGGGCGGGCTATGAAAGTGATCTGCCCGTCGCGGATTTAATTGAATTGCATCGGCAAACCGGCGTGCGTTTTAGCTATGGACTTATGAGCGGCGGGACGAATCTTGTCCGGCTACTTGACGGGGCGAGAAAATTGGCGGCTGCGAACGCGCTGATCGCCTTGGAAGGAAACAATGAGCCGAACAATTGGGGCGTCACTTACGGCGGGCAGACGGGCGGCAGGAATTTATCCTGGCTGCCAGTCGCCAAGCTGCAGGCAGAACTCTACCGCACGGTTAAGAATGATCCGGAGTTGAAAGATCATCCCGTCTGGAGTCCCAGCGAGATGGGGGCCGAGACGGATAATGTCGGACTACAATTTCTGACCATCCCGAACGCCGGCGGTTGTCTGATGCCCGACGGCACAAAATATGCCGACGCTGCGAACTGCCATAATTACCTGACGCATCCTGGCTGGTCGGGACTTCACGACAATCAAACGTGGATTGCCGCCGATCCAACGGCGGCTTGCCGGGTGGACGGATTGTATGGCAATCATGGCTTGACCTGGGGACACCATTTTCGTGGCTATGCGGAGTCCGCCCTTTTGAAATTGCCGAGGGTCACGACGGAAACCGGTGTTACTATCGCCGGGGATATTACTGAGGAGGTCCAAGCCTTGCTTTACTTGACCGTCTATCTCGACCAGTTCAAGCGCGGCTGGAGTTATACCTCCATCTATCTTTTGCGGGACCGCTCCGACGAGGGCGGCAATCAAACCTTTGGATTTTTCAAACCCGATTATTCGCCACGAAAAGCCGCCGTTTATTTGCATAATCTGACGACGATCTTGGCCGACGACCGCGCAATCTCAGTGCCGGAAGTTTTTAACTACTCGGTGACAAATCAGCCGGCAACCGTGCATGACCTGCTGCTCCAGAAGCATGACGGCACTTTTGAATTGGTCCTGTGGGACGAACGGTTTACCGGCGGCTCGGACCAGGTCAACGTGAATCTGCCCGTGAATTGTGCTTCCGTGAAGATTTATGATCCGACGGTGAGCCAGTTGCCAATGCGGATCCTGAACCAAGTCAGCTCGATCGCGTTGTCATTGAGCAATCATCCAGAGATTTTTGAAATCCAGAAGTAGCGGGATTTAAGCGGTTCGTGACACAACTCTACGAATAACTTCCAGCCGATTTCTTGGCGAATTTTGTTTGCAACGGTTGGTGAGTTTGGTAAATGGATTAATATGAAGCCCCCAATGACGCGCCGTTCAGCCATTCACAAGGTTGCTGGTTACACGGTGGCTGCCGCCACGGCTTCCACAATGCTACCCAAATTTGCACAGGCCGCAGACATGGTTTCCGTCCCGCTTAAAGGCAACATCCGCCACAGCGCGTGCCGCTGGTGCTACAGCAAGGTCAAGCTGGACGACCTTTGCGCGGCGGGCAAGGACATGGGCCTCGTTGCCATTGACCTGCTCCAACCCAGCGAATTTGAGACGGTCAAAAAATACGGCCTGGTGTGTTCGATGGTTTCAAATCCGACGATTGACGGCCTTGGCGGCATTCCGAAAGCGTGGAATCGCGTGGAGCATCACGACAAACTGGTGCCGGCCTATGAACAGCGGCTGAAGGAAACGGCGGACGCGGGTTACGAGCGCTTGATTTGTTTCTCCGGCAACCGCGCCGGACTCGCCGATGCGCAAGGTCTGGATAATTGCGAAGCCGGCTTGAAACGCATTTTGCCGCTCGCTGAAAAATTGAAGGTGACGGTCTGCATGGAGCTGTTGAACAGCAAGCGGAACCACCCGGATTATCAGTGCGACCATGTGCCGTGGGGCGTTGAATTGGTGAAACGCCTCAGCTCCGAACGGTTCAAATTGCTTTACGACATTTACCACATGCAGATCATGGACGGCGATGTCTGCGACACGATTCGCGAAAACCATCAATGCTTTGATCACTATCATACCGGCGGCGTGCCGGGCCGCGCGGAAATTGACGAAACCCAGGAGCTGAACTGGGCGCGCATCATGCGGGCGATTTTGGACACCGGTTTCAAGGGCTACGTCGCCCAGGAATTTGTTCCGAAACGTTCTGATCCGCTGGCGTCATTGCGGCAGTCGGTGAACATTTGCGACGTGTAAATCAAAAAAGCAATTCCATCAATTCCGAACTCAACCCCAAAATAAATATTATGAACCGCCGAAAATTCCTCACCTCCACTGCCTTGGCCGCCGCCGCGCCGCTCGTCGTGACGCAGTTTAAACTTTTCGGTGCCGACACGCCGAGCAACAAGCTCAATCTGGCGCTGATCGGCACTTGGGGGCGTGGTGAAGCGCACTTTAGCGCGCTGGCGACCCAGAACGTCGTCGCGCTGTGTGATGTGAACGAGGAGCATCTGGCGTTCGGCGCGAAACATTTTCCCAATGCGAAGACTTATGTGGACTGGCGGAAGCTGCTCGACGACCACCAGGCGCTCGCGCTCGATGGCGTGGTCATCTGCTCGCCGGATCACACGCACGCTTTCGTCTCCAACTGGGCGTTGAATCGCGGCCTGCATGTCTATTGCGAAAAACCGTTGGCGAACACCGTCGAGGAAGCGCGCGTTGTCCGGGCAAATTATCTGAAGAACAAAAGCAAGCTCGCCACGCAAGTCGGCACCCAGCGCCACGAGTTTCAGAATTTCAACCGCCTTCGCGAACTCATTCATGATGGTGTGATTGGTGAGCTCTCGCTCGCTTACGCCTGGGGCAATCGCCAGCTCCGCCGCCCCGGCTATCTGCCCGCCGCCGGCGAGCCGCCGTCCAATCTGCACTACGATCTCTGGCTTGGCCCCGCGCCGTTTCATCCTTACAACCCCGGTTATTTCTCCGGCGGCTCCGGCGCGAATTGTTTGCAGTGGAACATGTATTGGGATTTCGGCAACGGCCAGGTCGGCGACATGGGCAGCCACACGATGGATCTGGTTTGGAACGTGGTTGACGCCGGATTGCCCACGGCCGCCGAAGCCAAAGGCGAAGCGTTCAATCCCGAAGTCAGCCCGGTAACGCTGGAAACTCATTTTGAACATCCGGCGAACAACTGGCGCGGGCCGATTCATGTGGGCTGGTATCAGGGCGGCGCGATGCCCAATTCTCCGAAGGCCTACATTGACCTCACCAAAATTGACCACGGCGCAATGTTCAAGGGCACCAAAGGTTTTGTCGTGGCGGACTTCACTTCCCGCATCATCCTGCCATTCGGCGACGAATCGGATTTGACGTATTACAAACCGCGCGCCAAAAGCGAAGTGCTGCCACCGATGGGCGGTTTCCAGAAGGAATGGTTTGATGCCTGCAAAGGAAAGCTGAAAACTTCCTGCGACTTTGAATACTCCGGCCACATGATCGAACAGATGCTGCTCGGTCTCGTCGCCTACCGCGTCGGAAAGAAGATCGAATACGACGGCGCGGCCGGCCGCGTAACCAATGCGCCTGAGGCCAATGCCTACCTGAGTCGCCAATATCGCGAAGGCTGGACATTGAACGGATAGCGCGGCGAAATGACTCAACTATTTTCGCAGCCAGTGCAAAGAAATCTTAGCGGCGGTGAATTGCTGCCAAGCCGAAAAATTATGCCGCCGAATCGTAAAAGCGCTTCGCTGAATATCATCGTGCTGCTGGCTTTGTTCTCCAGCGCCGCGAGCGGTTTTGCCCAGGTTCATTTGTGGCTGACGGATCCGGACCAATCAGTTTTGTTTCAAAGCCAAACCACCGACTTGGCCTTCGAAAACGCCACCAACGGAAATCAAACCATCGAGGTGAATGAAGCTGAACGGTTCCAAACCATGGACGGTTTTGGTTGTTGCCTGACCGGTGGCAGCGCCATGAACCTGATGCGCATGAGCGCCACGAGTCGTGCCGCGCTTTTGAAAGAACTTTTCGCGACCGACGGCACGAATATCGGCGTCAGCTATCTGCGGTTGAGCATTGGGTCTTCCGACTTGAACGACCATGCTTTTTCCTATGATGATTTGCCGGCCGGCGAAACGGATGCGAACCTGACGAAGTTCAACCTAGGCCCGGACCGCGCGGATGTGATTCCGGTCTTAAAAGAAATTTTGGCGATCAATCCGGCCGTTAAAATTTTAGGGTCGCCCTGGTCGCCGCCGGCTTGGATGAAAGATAATCAGGACACTCGCGGCGGCAGTATGAAGCCGGAGTTTTATGCTGCCTATGCGAAGTATTTTGTAAAATACGTTGAGCAGATGAAAGCCGAGGGGATCAGAATCGACGCGATCACCGTTCAGAACGAGCCGTTGAATCCCAACAACAACCCCAGCCTGCTGATGCTGGCGCCCGAGGAGGCGATTTTCATCAAGAACCATTTGGGCCCGGCATTCAAGGCCGCCGGGATTGACACCAAAATTATTTTGTTCGACCACAATTGCGACCATCCAGAATATCCGATCTCCATCCTAAACGATCCGGCGGTCAAACAATATGTGGCCGGCTCGGCTTTCCATTTATACGCCGGTAGGATCACTGCGCTGACCGAGGTGCATAACGCGCATCCGGACAAAAATCTTTATTTTACCGAGCAATGGGTCGGTGCGGGCAGCAGCATTAAAAACGCGATGGATCAGCACGTCAGAGATTTGATCATTGGCGCGACCCGCAACTGGAGTTGCAACGTATTGGAATGGAATCTGGCTGCCGATACCAAATACCAACCGCACACCGACCGGGGTGGCTGTGACCGATGTCTGGGAGCCGTCACCATTGATGGCAATCAGGTGACACGCAACGCGGCTTATTATATCATGGCGCACGCCGCGAAATTCGTCCGGCCGGGTTCGGTTCGGATTGCCTCCAACTACTTGCAGAGTCTGCCCAACGTGGCCTTCAAAACTCCGGACGGGAAAAGAATTTTGATTGTGCTCAACAATCGCCCGGCTCCCCAGACATTCAATATCCATAGCCAGGATGGACAGGCGGTTGCTTCCCTGAACGGCGGCGCCGTGGGGACCTATCTTTGGTAATGCGATCGCTTTGTTCGTCTGCAACCGCCGGCTGATCTTTCGCGATTCGGCGGCAGTTTCCTAATTTGGAGTGCGCGGACATGTCCGGGCTTTGTAGCTGGGAGACATGTTTCCCAGTCGGACAGCGGCGACGCGTCGCCGCACTTCAAATCAGGACAGCACCGCTTCGGCGAAGGGTTTGCGTTGAAGCCCTAAACCTGTTATATTCGGGGATGAAGATTAAATACTTGTGGCCTTTGGCGGGACTTTTGTTGACCGGCTGCGTGACGCGCACAACCACGGTCAGCGGGCCGCCGCCGGGACCTTCCATCGCGCAGGTTCAATCCATGGTGCAGGCCCACGTCAGCGATTCGGTGATAGTCAACCAGATCCAAAACTCCAGCACTCGCTACACGTTGACCGCCGACCAGATCATCGCCCTGAAAAATGCCGGGGTCAGTGAGACGGTTCTCAATGCCCTGATCACCTCTGTCAACAAGTCGCCGGCCCCAACCACCACCACCGTTGTGGAGCAGAGTCCGGCGGTTTATCCGGCGGTGTATGTTAATCCGTGGCCGGTGTGGGGCTGGGGACCGGGTTATTATCATGGCGGCTATTATCGCGGATACGGCTATTGGCACTGAAGTTTAACCGTAAAATCCCTGATTCTGGTTCGCTTTATTTTGCGCCTCAAGCCAGGCTGAAATGATTAACCAGTAAGAGCCGGTCTGTAAAAGCGTGCGGATCGGTTTCTCGCGTCCTCGTCCAAGTTTGTAAACGATGTGACAATTAAACACGCATGCTGGCAATGTCCTAAGCCTAATCGTCATCGTAATCTTAATCCGCTTCAAACAACTCTTACGATTAAGAGCAAGATTAAGATTAGGACAACACCCAAAGTAGCGCCGGGGTGTTGTTCCCGTATCTGTCCAGAATTCGCTCCGGCGACCGGGCAACCGAGTTCAAGCAACGCTGCCAGGGTCTGGGAATTCAGGGCATCTCACTACACAGCTATAGATACGTTTGGGCGGAAAGGGCTTTGAAATGCAGCTTCCCGGAGCGGTTCGCGCAACCGGCGCTGGGGCATAATTCCAAGGCGGTGCATCCGGCGTATGCGAAACACGGAGAAGTCACCCTGCCGTCGCTGGCGGATTGGAAAAAAGATTGGCGGGGCAACCCGAAGTGGTCGCAATGGCTGTGGCGTGTCGCACCGCCGTGGTGGAGCCGCCGCCGCCCAGATGCCAGACCGCCAAATTAAGCTGCGCTATATGACGTTTCAGCAATTCGGCCGCGCGGCCGGTGCAATAGGCATGACTGATGTCGTGAAGCCAAACCATCGTGTTCCCAAATGTTCCCGGAGTGATTCCTTCTGACCGTTTTCAAAGCGCACAAATTTCACGCTACTCGAACCGAAGCTGATCGTCAGGAGGTTCGTAAATCACCTATAAAACCGGCATCCGTGCGTTGCTCAATGGATGATCTTCATCGTAGGCCTCGGCAAATCTATTCTCAAAGAGGCGTTGGATTGCGGCCATGGCTTTTTGTGCCTCCGGCCCCGTGATGGTAAATGCAATTGTCGTTCTGAAGCCCGCCGCCAAACTCATCAAATCGAAGAGACTTCTCCCGTTGGCGACGGCCCCGTTGCTTTCCACCCTCACTTCGCACGCCAGGTCCTTTATGGTGTTGATCAGCAATGCGGCCGGCCGGCAATGCAGGCCTTGGCGATTTTCAAGCACAAAGACCTGCCTGACCGTGCCGGTCTCGACCGGCATGGCAATCTGCGGTGCCGTTGGTGGAACATTGTCAGATGTTAAAACTGCACTCATGCGCTTTGATTTGGCAGATTGTATGGCCGATCTTTCCAGTCTGGTCTTGAAAGGGGATGATCCAGATCGGTCTGGGCGAGCAGGTTGAAATAATTCGTAAAAATGTTCAGCACGACATTGGCCAGTATCTCAATGATTTCAGCCTCGGCAAATCCGGCGGTTCGCAGGGCCGAAAAGTCATCGTCGCTGATTTCGCCGCGTTGGAGCACGACCGCTTGGACAAAATGCAACATGGCCTTGGTTTTCGCGTCGTTTGACCAGGCTTTCCGCGCCAGTGTGACCTCCTCGTCGCTTAAGCCCGCCTGTTTGCCGGCCAGCTCGTGCGTCGCCAAACAGTAATTCGAGCCATTGATCTCCGCGACGGCGAGCGAAATCTCCTCGCGTTGATGGAGTGTCAGCCGTCCATTCCCGAGCGCTTCTTCAGCCAGAAGGTAAGCCTTCATGGATGCCGGCGATTTGGCCAGGAGTCGGAGGAAAAACGGTTCATCGTTGGCCGAAGGTGGACGCTTGCCGGCGATGCTTGGGAATGCCTGAACAAAATGTTCGTCGTCTATGGGAGTTAAACGCCACATAATTGTTTTGGTTTGCGATGGTTTCCGACTTGTATTTGTTTTTACCGTCAGAACTCTTTTATCATGTCGCGTGCCAAACGCATTTTGAGGCGCAAGTCGCTGAACCCGAACATAGTGGAGCCTTTGAAATGGTTCCCTGAGAGGCTGCGAAGGTTCGCAAATTCCAATTTCGCGTAGGCTGACTACGAACTTTCGTCTGGAACCGGGCGGCGCAACAGCCTGAAGCGGGAGACTCAGTTGGCAGAATTTTTCGACGGCTTCGTGATGCCGAGCCGTTTCAGCCGCGAAACCAAAGTCGTTGATTTTAAGCCCAACAATTCGGCCGCGCCGCCCGGCCCGAAGATTTTCCACCCGGCTTGGTTGAGTGCCAAAAGAACATTCTCGCGCTCATGTTGCCGAAACTCAATGTCGGTCAGGATGGCGGCGGCAGACTGGCCCGTCGCGGCCGGAGCCGGGGTGCTGATTGATCGGCCTTCGTCCTTCGAGAAATCAAAATTCAAAACACCATTTTGGGCCAGGATCAACGCGCGCTCAATGGTGTTTTGCAGTTCGCGCACATTGCCTGGCCAGTCATGGGTCTGCAATTGAACCAAGTTCGCAGGCGTGAGCCGGGCCGATGGCACGTTCAGCCGGCGAATCGCCTGGTCAAGAAAATGCGCCGCCAGCGAGGGAATATCATCCTTGCGTTTTCGCAGTGGCGCAACCTCGATGGGAAATACATTGAGGCGATAGTAAAGATCCTGGCGAAACCGCCCCGCCTCAACGTCCTGCTTTAAATTGCGATTGGTTGCGGCAATGATGCGAACATCCACGGTTCGTGTCCGCTCGTCGCCCACCCGCTCATATTGTTTCTCCTGCAATACCCGGAGAAATTTGCTCTGCAACTCCGGTGGGATTTCACCAACTTCATCGAGCAGCATGGTGCCCCCGTCGGCGGCCTCAAAACGCCCGGCGCGATCTTTCAAGGCCCCCGTGAAGGCGCCTTTCACATGTCCAAAAAACTCGCTCTCGTATAATTCTTTCGGGATGGACGCGCAATTCACGCGAATCAGCGGCCGCTGATTGCGGCGGCTGCATTTATGGATTTCCCGCGCCACCAGTTCCTTGCCCGTGCCGGATTCGCCGAGGATCAAAACTGTGGCGTCGGTGCGGGCGACTTTTTCCACCTGGCGCAATAAACATTTTAATTCCTGACTTTGACCAATGATGCCACCAAACGCCCTGGCTTCGTTGACTTCTTCCCGCAGATAGGTGTTCTCCAACTCAAGCTGATGCTTGAGCCGCTCGTTTTCCTCAAAGGCGCGGACGTTGATGATGGCGGCGGCGATGTGATTGGCGAAGATGCGCACCCACGTCGGCCCTTGGGTGGGCGTTATGATCCGGCTATAAAGTGCCACCACGCCAAGTGTCTCGCCATTAAAAATGATCGGTTGCACATCCAAACCGCGGATTCCGACCTGTGCGGCCCAGTTGTTCTCGCCGATCCCACTGACGTCCTGCCCGGGTTTGAGGTTGACGAAAGGCTGACCGGTGGAGACGACCTGGCCGATCCCCTCGTAGCCATAAGGAATTCGGGTGGATTTTTCCGCGATTCTATTCCAATGTGCGTCGTCCGCAGTTTCGAGCGGGGATTTGGCGCTGGCAACCAAGTGCAGACACCGGCTCCGGTCTGAACATTGTGCCTGCAGCAGACACGTCGGGCAAAGATCACCCTTGTCCAGCAACCAGAGGCTGGCTAGAAAAACGTGAGGCCGTTCTGCGAGGCGTTGAACCACTTTCTTGAACAATTGGTCCATGGAACGTTCCTGAGCCACCTCCAAAAGAAGGTTGGCCAGGGATTCAAATTCTGGTCTGTAATCAGATGCCAAGCGCATGTTCAGGTGGACGTTCGGGTTGCCAGCCCGATTCATTCACCTGAATATCATAAATCAAAAGCGGCCTCATGCTTGACATCTTTTGCGAACAACTCCGCAACAATTGTTCCGATCCATCGCGCCCGGTGGAGCGGTTTTCCACGCTCGCGACCAAGATCGAACCGCAAAATTGCTGGTTCGTGCCAGAGTTTGACCAGCCGCGAAATTCTGACGACCTGCCATTTGAACCTATCCAGCAAATCCGTTTATCGGAAAAAATCACATAATCTCCCTGAAATCATCGGGAAATTTCTTCGATGGCACTTTTGACCGCACGACACGGGGAACGAAATCTCGTCATTCAAATTATGAAATTTAGTAAACGACGAATTTGCAACAATCCAGTTCTGAGGTTGACCCCATCGGAATCGGCCAAATTCCAATGATCGGGGCATCATATGTGGATTGGCATGTCGAATGCATTGAGGAAAGCCGGTTGAGTAGAAACAACCAGAAAACTGAAAATCTAAATTATTATGAACGAATCAAACAACACCAAAACAACGACCGCGACCAGCCCGGCCACACCGGTTTGCGCGCAGAAATGTCCCGCGAACGCCCCGGCCACGGCCCCAACGACCGCCCCTGCCCACGCGACGCCTCCGGCATCGCCGAAAGCTCCGCGCCGCCAGGCGCACAAGCAGCATTAAGCCAACCCGCAATCGTTGCCTCGCGTGCAACGGTTGACCGCAGGAACCGGCGTTCAGGTGGAGGAACCGACGCCGGTTTTTTTGCGGCTGATTTCGGCGGAGGCATTAGTGCCAGTGGGTGATAGCCCACCAGAAGTTCGAGTCTCCTGACCGCCGAAATCAGCCCCGCAGGCCAGAATTTCGGGCACCATATCCCCGCGACGAGGTGCCGGAACCGGTGGCCATGGATGTCTGAGATGGGTTCGGATTGGAGTCAGCAATTTGAGGAAGCCAGCGGCTAACAGTTGGCGTTGTTTTGAATTTGGCGGAAGTAGCAGGACAGGGCACTTTTTGAAAACTTGCCGCCCCACATAACCGGACTCATATTTGAACCCATGCAGTTTTTGGATTTATTCAAAGCCAGCGGCGGATTGGTGGAGTCGGTCAAAATCGTGTTTTTCAGGATGTTGTCGAGGGGGGCGCAAATCCAAAAAGTCAGCGTCGAAATCAACAGCGGCGTCCTGAACAAATATGGGAAGATGGCTGGAAATCTGCGCCATGAACCGAGTCTAGTCACGGGCTCACATTCCGGCCATTACATTTTGCGGCAATTTTTGGAATGCGATCGAGGGGAAGAATTTGGCCGGGTGAATGTGGCGGAGAATATCACCAATGTATGACCGGCAAAGCGGGTGATATTCGCGGGGTTGCGGTGCAATCAAAAAACAGTGAACATTTAACCAGTTGGCTGAACCGGCACACCTTGCAAGTTTTGCGGCTCGCTGTTCTGACCGCCCAATCATGGCGCACCGTTTTGAAAACACTGTCGAACTTGGCGGCAACTTGAATAAATCGTCTGATGAAAAGACTGTTATTACTAATTGCGTTCGGAATGCTGCGCGGGCTGCAAATCGCTTCCGCCCAAGAACCGGTGGCCGGTGCCAGTCCGGTCATCTGGCGATACCTCACCACCGACATGGCCGTGTCGGTCACGCAAGGCTGGCGCGAGACGTTGACCGATTTGAGCATTACCGGGCGGCCGCTCACCATCGCCGGCAAGACTTACGAAAAGGGCTTGGGCACGCACGCGCCGGGCGAGATGATTTTTAAGCTGGATCGCAAACACAAGCAGTTCGCCGCCGACGTGGGCGTGGATGATGAAGGCGGCGCGACGGGCTCGGTGGTGTTCCGGGTTTTGCTCGATGGCAAGCTGGCGTTCGACAGCGGCTTGATGAGATTTGGGCAAGCGGCGAAACACATCGCTCTGGATGTTAGCGGCGTTGAGGAACTGCGGTTGGTCGTCACCGACGGCGGCGACGGCGTTCAGGGCGACCACGCGGACTGGGCCAACGCGGCGGTGGACGATGTTCCCGATGCCACGCTGGCGAAACCGGTGCCGCAATTTTCGACGGCGGGATTTTTCCCCGTAGCTGACGGCGCTCGCACGGTGCAGAATTTTAATCCCGGTTGGCGGTTTCTGAAGGCGGATGCCGTCGGCGCGGAAAAAATGGATTTTGACGACACATCTTGGGAGGCGGCCAACCTGCCGCACGGCTTGGAGATTTTGGGCGAAAACGCCAGCGGTTGCCGCAATTATCAGGGGCCGGCCTGGTATCGCAAACGCTTTGGCGCTGCACCACCGGCGGCGGGCGGGAAGGTTTATGTTTATTTTGAAGCCGTGATGGGCAAGTGTTCGGTCTGGGTCAACGGCCAGAAGGTCGCGGAACATTTTGGCGGCTACCTGCCGTTCGCGGCGGAGATCAGCTCGCGGTTGCACGCCGACGGCAAGGACAACCTAATCGCCGTGCGCGCGGACAACTCGAACGACCCGACTTATCCGCCGGGCAAGCCGCAGTATGATCTCGACTTCACCTACATGGGCGGCATTTACCGGGACACCTATTTGATCGGCACGTCGGCGGTTCATGTGACGCTGACGGAGTTGAGCCAGACGGTGGCCGGCGGCGGCGTGTTTGTGGGCGTGAAGGATGTTAATGGCAACGACGCGTCGCTCGAAGTCCGCACCGAGATCGCGAACGACTCCGCCGCGCCGCGCAACGTCACGCTCCGCACCATTCTTGAGACGGCGGAGGGTCGCGAAGTTTTGCGCAGCGAACAGCCGGTGGAACTCGCGGCCGGCGCGAGCCAGGAAATCACGCAGGCGCTTGAGGCCAAAAACATCCGGCTCTGGTCGCCGGACGATCCGTATCTGCATTTCATCCGCACGGAAATTGTCGCGGACGGCAAGGTCCAAGACACGTTGCGCACACGGTTCGGCATCCGGCTGTTTGAAATGCGTGGGCAAGCCGGCTTGTTCGTGAACAAAAAATTTATCGGCGTGAAGCTGAACGGCGTCAACCACCATCAGGATTACGCTTACGTCGGCAACGCCATGCCCAAGTCCAGCCAGTGGCGCGACATCAAGCTGCTGCGCGAAGGCGGCGTGAACGCCATCCGCGCGGCGCATTACCCGCAGTCGCCCGCGTTTTACGATGCGTGCGACGAGTTCGGTATGTTGGTCACAACGGCCAATCCGGGCTGGCAATTTTTTAACGACCAGCATCCGGTTTTCGAGCAGCGCATTTACGAGGACACGCACAATCTCGTCCGCCGCGACCGCAATCATCCTTCAATGCTGCTCTGGGAAACCGCGCTCAATGAAACAGACAACCAGCCGCCGGCGATGCTGGGCAAGATGAATGTCATCGCGCATGCGGAATATCCGTTTCCCGGAATGTTCACCGTGACGGACGCGGGGCTGGCCGAAAAAGGTGGACTGGATTTCTATTACGGCGGCTCCTACAGCGGGACGATCAATTCCTTCACGCGGGAATACGGCGACGGCGGCGAGGTGGATAATTTTTATTCGCAAAACGCAACGACCCGCGTGAACCACGAGTGGGGCGAAGGCCCGTTGCTCAAGCAAGCCGCGATTCGCGCGCACGATCTCGACGACTGCTACGCCGCGCCGCCCATCCGTCTCGGCGCGGCGCTTTGGTGCGGCATTGACCATCAGCGCGGCTACCATCCCGATCCGTTCATGGGCGGAATCCTCGACGAGTTTCGCCTGCCGCGCTACGCGTATTATTTGTTCCAGAGCCAGTATGATCCCGATTATAAACTGCCCGGCATCGAGACCGGTCCGATGCTCTACATTACCCACGAGCTTACCCAGGTTTCCGATGCGAACGTGGTCATCTATTGCAATTGCGAACAAGTCCGCCTGACTTGGCTCGGCAAGGTGGTAGGCACACAGAAGCCCGATGAACATTACCGCCACATGCCGCATCCGCCGTTCACGTTCACGAACGTTTTTCATTTTTCGGAGATCAATAGCCATTGGCGCGAGCGAACCGGCCAGATTGAAATGGTTGCTGAAGGGTTGATCGGCACCAATGTCGCGATTCGCATCGTGAAAAAATATCCCGAGCGCACCACCGGCGTGAAGGTGACGGTGGACGATGCCGGCTGCGGCCTGACGGCGGACGGTTCGGACTTCGTGCCGGTGCGCGCGACGATCGTGGACAACAAAGGCGTGCCGAAAGTGCTCGCCGAGGAATATGTTTATTTTGAAGTCGAAGGCCCGGGCGAAATTGTTTCCAGCCCGATGTCCCATACCATCCCGGTTCGCACCGAGTTCGGCACGGCCACTGTTTTGGTGCGCGCAAAAACCACGCCCGGAGTCATTCACATCAAGGCGCAGGTTCAAGGTCTCAAATCCGGCGAGGCACGGATCGCCTCGACGCCGCCGCTGCTGCCGCTTGATTTTGATGCGCAGTATGCCGCTGCGTCGAAACCGCCGGCGACCGGTGGCCAGGTGGTCATTCTCGACAACGGCGGCAATGAACCCGCAAACGTGAAGCAGTTGAAGGAGCAGGTGCAACAGCTCCAGCGCCAGCTTACGAGCAAGGAGCAGGATCTTCAGGACTTGCGGGGCAAAGCGAAATAAACGCAACCCATGACAGAAATGTTTCTGTCGCGCGAGGAGCAATAGCTCAGGTAAAGGGGAGCAATCCTAGTTTTATTCCAGCCTAAATCCATGTTGCGTTGCGGGTTCGGCCATCATTCCATCTGGTTTGCGCCGGTTAAGTGTCTGGTCCGCCTTTTTTCAATACCTGGACTGCCCCGAATGGCACTTAGCAGGAACTTGTCGGACTTAGCTGCTGAAGTAAAAGTTGAATATTGCTTGAAGAAAAGGCTGCGGACAGGCTCTGATTTTCATGCCTGCCTATCTCGTCAATCTCGATTCCTGCCTTGTGATCTGCGCGAATGATTGCCCGCCGATCACCTCGTCCATTTTCTCCTCGACGCCTTGGAGCAGATCCCCACCGGTCATTTTTACATCAGCCATCGCGGCACGGGCAGTGACCACTATCCGTCCATGCTGAGGCCAAGCCCATGGATCGCTACGAGGCGGAATCGTTTGGTTTGCTCCGTCCTCGCGCGCGCGTCCCGGCAGTAAAAATCGAGTTTGACCTGGCTGATTTGAAAGCCCTCCTTGCAGCCCAACTGCCGTCCCCATGCAGCCGTGAAACCGCGCCTCCAGCGCCATTTCACTATTTCACCTCCGGTTGCTCTCGGCAGTCATAATAATTTTTACAATTTTTAATCCCGAAGTTCAAATTGGATTGATGCCATATCGAATCCAATAGCCCGGCAATTTCAAGAATTCCAGCCGCATCCGTTTATTGATGCCCAGTTTTTTCCAGTCCTCGCGGGCAAACGCAAAATATGACGGGCGCGAATAAAAAGTCAGCTCCGGCGCAAAATGCGCGAAGGTCTTCTCCGCCCGCCGCGCGTGATACCAGGACGTGACCAGAATGGCACGCTGGACATGCTCCGCGCGCAGTCGCCGGAGGGTGAACTCGGCATTTTCGCACGTGGTGGTGGATTGGTTTTCGATCTCGATCGCGCGGGCCGGAACGCCGTGGGCGATCAATAACTGCCGGTTGATGCCGTCGTCGCCCGCACCGGTGATGAATACGCGCGCCGCCGCGTGCTGCTGAAATAATTCCGCCGCGCGCAACGGCCGCTCATGCGAGCCGCCGCCGATGACGATGATGACGTCCGCCGTCGCCGGCCCGCTGTCCACGGTCAAAAACTTTTCCGGATAAAACCAGGCGGCGAGGCCGAGCAGCAGCGCGCCGCCGGCAAGCCAACGGGTGATTTTGAAAAAAAACTTAATCATTTATTTTTCGGGCAATCTACATCGGCGAATGCCGGCTCAATGTCCAGCCTGAATTGCGGGTGGGCGGATGGAAAAATGTTTCCGGCCTTGGCCTGCTTGCGCGTTATTTGGGATTGGCCGAGAGCCAGAAGCGGATGTCGGCGGCCTGCGGATTGTCCGGTTGGAGTTCGAGCACTTTCAAATAATGCCGCCGCGCCTGCGCCGTGTCGCGCAGCGATTGGGCGCTGAGATTCGCCAATGCCAGATGCGCGCGGACTTCGCCGGGATTGGTCGCGAGAATTTTTTTGAATTCCTCCGCCGCGTCCGGAACATAGCCCGCCGCCTTGAGCGCGAGCGCGAAATTGTAACGGGCGTCCACCGAGTCGGGTTGGAGGGAGATCGCGAGTTCGTAGCGGGGCAGGGCAAGCGTATAATTGCGCAGCCGGTGCGCGATGACGCCGGTGTTGTATTGCGCCTCAAACCAGGCCGGGTCCGTCTCCGCCGCCGACTGATACCATTGCTCGGCGTCCGGCCATTTTTCGTCCTGCTCGGCCAGCCGCGCCTTGGTGAATGCTCCGGCAGCAGCCCGCCGGTCACCGGCCATCGGCTTGCGTGGCGAGGTGTAGTTGTAACGGGCAAAACTTGCGGGGGAAACGTGCTTTACTTCGGCCGGTTTTGGCTCCGCCGCTTTGGTGGTCGGGGCCGGCTCCGGCGTCGCGGGAATCGGCGTCAAATCCTCGCCGCGATACTTGGTTTCTTCCGCGCTGGGTGCCTTGCTGGCTTTGAACAGCCGGTGCCAGAAACCAGGCTTTGGCTCTTCTTCGGGCATCGGCACTTCCAGCGATTCGGTGGCGGCAGTGAGATTCGTGGCGCGGGTGGTGGCGATGACGACCGGCGGATTCGACTTTGGCGTCGTGACGATGGGCGGCTCGGGCTGGACTTGCACTTCTTGCGCGGGCACCGGCGTTACCACAGGCGCCGGCGCTGGATTGGGAGCGAACGTTGGACGGGGAATGCGCGGAACCGGATTTTCCACCGGTTCCGGCCGGCTGGCAACCGTCAAATGCTGGGTGGGCGCGGGCACAATTCTAGGCCGCACTTCCGGCGGTGGCGCGGAGGTTTTGATCACCACGGCGGGCGCCATCACGGCCGACGCCACGTCACTTTGTTCAAGGCCGGCGACGATGGCTTTGACCTCGTCATAACTGGCCGGGCGCGGCGTCAGCGCGAGATAGCTGCGGTAATTTTCCAACGCCGCCTTGTTATCATGCAAATACTGCTGGTTGACCGTGGCGAGATTCAACTGGGCCGGCGCAAAGCTGGCGCGCGACTGCAGCGCGGCGATGAAAAATTGCGCGGCATCGCGCGGCTTGCCGAGTTTGATGCTCGCCAAACCCAGCCCGTTGTAAGCTTCGGCCTCGCTCGTCTTCAACGCCAGCACGGCGCTGAAACTGCGCTCGGCCGGGATGGTGTCGCCGGCCTTCAACTGCGCGGCACCGAGCTTCAGCCAGCCCGCCGCCTCGTTGGGCCGCCGCAAAGTGTAGGCCGTGAATTCGGTCTTCGCCACGTCCGGCCGGTTTTGCTCCAGCGCCAGGCTGCCCAGATTGAAATGCGCCTCGACGAGATCGCGGTCGAGCTTGAGCGCGGTTTGATATGCCGTCGCCGCCTCTTCTGGCTGACCCGCGCGCTGCAGCGCCACGCCGAAATAATTCCACGCATTCGCGTTGGTCGCGAGCAGCGTCGTCGCTTTTCTGAACTGCGCGACGGCCGCAGCGGTGTCGCCGTGATCGAGATATTTTTTGCCCTTCAACAATGCGCGTGGACCCGCCGGCGTGCAGCCGGAAAGGAGCAGCGCCAGCGCGAAAACGAAAATTGTGCCGCGCACCGAATTTATTTTTGCCAGCATCGGCGATGGTGGTAACATCCGCGCTTGCAAGTGTCAAGAATCGCACAGTTCCAATTGTTATTATTCGCGCTGCTCGGCGGGCTGGTTCCCGCCGGGGCGCAAGAACTTTTTCCCCTGCACGCCACCAATTCGGCGGTGCGCGTCGTGGTGTTGCAGGGCGAAAACCTGCTCGACGCCTACTTGCCAAACGAAGCGCGCGTGGACGCCGCCTTCAATCGCGGCCTGACTTTTTTCACGCGCACGACCAGCGTGAGCGAAGCCTGGCGCAGCCTCGTCGCCACGAACGACACCGTCGGCATCAAAGTTTTTTCAACGCCCGGCCCGTTGTCCGGCACGCGGCCCGCCGTGGTCGCGGCCATTGTGCGGGGACTGCTTGCCGCCGGCCAACCGCCGGGACAGATCGTCATCTGGGACCGGCGCGCGGGCGATTTGCGCGCGGCGGGATTTTTCAGCCTGGGCCGGGCGCTGGGCGTGCGCGTGGCCGGCGCGGCGGAGGAGGGCTACGATACGAATTCTTTTTATCTGCCCGATTCGCCGGTCACCGGCCAACTAGTTTGGGGCGATTTAGAATTTGGCCAGACCAACAAGGATTTTAGCCTCGGGAAAAAATCCTTTGTTTCCAAACTGGTGAGCCGGCAGATGACCAAAATCATTTCCGTCGCTCCTTTGATCAACGAAACCACCGCCGGCGTGTGCGGCCATTTTTTCAGCCTCGGCCTCGGCAGCATTGACAATACGCGCCGGTTTGAGAACGACGCCGAGCGGCTGGCCGTCGCGCTGCCGGAAATTGACGCGCTGCCGGTGATCGGCGACCGCGTGGTTTTGCATGTCACCGATGCGCTGCTCGGCCAATACGAAGGCGGCCCGGCGGGCTACCTGCAATTTTCCACCGTGCGCAACGAACTCTGGTTCGGCCGCGATCCCGTGGCGCTGGACACGCTGGCGCTCAAGGAACTGATGATCGAACGCCGGCTGTTCGGGGCACCGCCGATGCCGACGAATTTCGGCATCTACACCAACGCCGTGCTGCTTCAGCTCGGCGTGAATGATCCATCGCGGATTCAGATCGAGAAAATCCGGTGAAGCTGGCCGGCTGATTTTGCAAAAATAAAAACGCGCCGGCGATGAACCGGCGCGTTTCGCGTTTTAGAATTTAAAATCAGGCTTTCCGATTGCGCCGGAGCAGCGCGATGGCTGCGAGCCCCAAACCGCCGAGCGCGAGCGTGGACGGTTCGGGTGCCGAGGTGGGCGCAAAATCCAGCCCGCGAAACGCTTCGTTGGCCGAGGCGGTGTCGAGCAGCGTGCCGGCGGCGGTGGAATTGGTGTCGCTAATCGCAAACAGGCTTTGGCCGTTGGCCGAGGTCGCAAAGATTTCGGGCGTGCTGCCGCTAAAATCCACGGCCAAGCCAACCGCGCCGTTGGTGCCCAGGGAAAGTGAATAATTAAACACCCAGGCGCTGCCGTTGAACGTCCATTTTTCGACGCCGCCGACGGTTGTGGAATTAGTGAAGGAGTTGGCATCGGCAACGTAAGCAATGGTCATGGCTGAATTAAAGGCAAAGTCGTAAGGGCTCGCCCCGGCGCCGAACTGCGTTCCGGTCGTCAGCAAAATATTTGTGGCCGCCGCGCCGGAGGTCGGTGCGCCACTGATTTCGTAAATGCCGCGCCCGCCCGGATTGACGCCCGAACCGGTGGAATAAAAAAGATTGCCGCCAATATCCTGAATGACGCGGCTGTTGGCCACGGTGCCGGAAAGGGAGGCCGGCGTTCCGGTTCCCATATAAACCGTGCCGCTGTTGGCCCCGACCGCCCAGTAATTGCCGCTGCCATCCGTCGCGCCAGAGCGAATATTGTTGGCGCTGAAAGCAGTGCTGGTCGTGGCAGAAAGAGAATAGTCGCCACTGGCATCCACGGTGGCGACACCGCGCGGAGCCGCCGCGTCAGTGGTGCTGGCAATCGAAGCCACGCCCGCGTTCGTGTTGTAGCCCGCGAAAACCAGATACTGGCCGTTGGCGGACAGGTTCAAAGCACCTTCAGATCCCGCCGTGCCGCTGTTGACCAAGGCGGTGGTTCCGCTGGCGGGAATTGCCAGGCTGTTCACGAAAGTTCCGAGCGTGGTGTATTGATCCAGAAAAATCGCGGTGCCGGCGCTGGAGAGCGCCGCCGCGCCGGTGCCATCGCGCAATACCACGAGGTCGCCGGCGGTGAATTGGGCTTGTGCCGCCAAGAACGAGCCGAAAAGTAAAGTTGGGACGAGGAGTTTTTTCATGGGAGTTTTAGTTTGGTTTTTATTGTTCATAATCTGCCGGCTGAATGACAAAACATGAGTTGTGAAAAATAAACCATATCTTGTTATTTTCCGCATGCGAGCTGCAGTTTCAATCATTTATTTCATTTTTGTGCCGCGGCCAGCTCCGCCTTCACCGCCGCAAAATCGTTTTGGAACGCGTCGCTTTTCTGGAACTGTTTGACGATGGCCTGCGCCAGGACGCGCCCGGCAAAGATGTCGCTCGGATAATGCCGCGCGATCTGCACGCGATGCCAGCCGATCAGGCGGGCGTGCGCGAGAATGACGTCATGCTTGTCCGGTAGCAAATCCGCGAGCACCAGTGCGAGCACCATGGACTCGGTGGAGTGGCCGCTGGGATAGCTGAAACTTTTTTCCAGCTTGCCGTTGGCGAGGCTGGGGTCGGTGGTGAACGGCCGCGGCCGCTGGAAAAAATCCTTGCCCAAATCCGTCACGGTTTCGGCATCCAACTGGACTTTCCCGAAAAACGCGGCCGTCTTGGGCAGATTGTTGGACTGGAAATATTCGCCCACGGCGGCAGTGTAGTTGAAAACGGAAAATGTCTTTTCCGCATACGCGGCGGCGATGTCATTACCGCTGGCGGCGTGATAAACTCTGCGGACTTCATCCATGTCCGCCGCCTGTTCCGCCGAGTCCGGGAGCGGCGGCGGCGCGAGCAGCGTGGCGGCCTCGGGCTTGCCGGCCTTGAGATAATTAAGCGAGGATTCTTTGGCGAACGCGCCCGCGCAGGTGAGCGCGAACATCGCCGCAAAAATCAGTGTCCGCGAGAGGCATGCCGTTTTGTTTGGGAATTTCATTACGCGAAAATTTAAACGTTACGGAACCACATGTCCATCGTAAGTCCAACTGATGTCTGGAACTCCGGGATCGGCCGCCTTGCTGCCCGCGTCCGCGCACATGTAGGTGTATTTGAACCAGGCGGCGTGGCCGTCGGCAAAGGTGAGACTCGAACCGCCGCCATGCCGGGACGACAAATCCGTGGTATAAACTTGCGGCTTGCAAATATCCGCCTGCTTTGAGGCGCTGCCGTAGAATGGAGTTTCGGATGTGATCGTTCGGCCTTCATCAAACAGCACCAACTTGGAAGGACTGGTTGTGATCATGGGCGTTCGGAGCCGCAGGACGGAAGCGGGCATGCCGTCAAGAGCTTTGGAATTCATGCCGTAGCGAAAGAAAACCCGGGAATATGTTGGCGCGTTGGGCGGGAGAAGCTGTGGGTCTATGATGGCGCTGGGACAGCGAAAAATATTGTTGGCATTGTTAAACTGATCAATAGCCGGTTTGTTGCCCAAGGCATCACCCGGTTGGATGGCATAATATGACAGCGGCTTTTGCGCAACATAAGATGGCAGCGCATTGAACCAGGCGTCGTTGCCGAAGTTGAGGGTGTAAAAGTAGGCCAAATCGGTCCAAGTGGGATTGTCTTCATTATACCCGCCAATGTAGGACGCCCCGGCAACACCCTGTGGGATCTTGGTCATGGGAAAAGTCTGATTAAAGTCATCCACATACATCGTCTGTGACAGTCCCCACTGCTTGAGGTTATTGAGGCTGGCGGTGCGCTGGGCCTTTTCCTTCGCCTTCGCCAGGGCGGGCAACAGCATCGCCGCCAAGATCGCTATGATGGCGATCACCACCAATAGTTCAATCAATGTAAACCCATACTTGCGCTTATGATGCAATTTCATAATGTTTAATTTCACGGTGGTTTCGGTTGGGAAAATTCGTCTCTGGTGCGGACGCTTTCGTTTACGCGCAACCATCCTGCCTGAACCTTGTCACAAGCCGGCGGCGGAACCGTGACGTTTGGGTTACAAAAAACGGCGGCCGGGCGGACGTTGCAAGAATGTAACCTGCGGGCCATTAGTTCGTGACCGACGGCTGGTTTAATTCTCCTTCAATTTGAGGCCAGTCAATTCCAACATCCAAAAATAAAACATGAACAAGAAATCCACATTGCTAGGCTTGGTCACGATGCTCGGCATCGCGGCCCAGTCGCAGATCATCCAGCCCACCCTCCCGCCCGGGAAAATCGCCGTGTTCAAATGCGGCACGAGCGACACGAATTATCCGATGGTCACCTCCCGGGTGGCTCCGACTTATGTGCAGGTGTTTGATACCGTAACCAACAATCAATCTTCCAGCAATGCGCTTTCGGTGGCGATGTCCACCAATGCCAGCGTGCCCGGTTCGGTTTGGATCAATCATCATGCGGGTTCGGAAGGCGGCGGTCTGTCGCGCTCCGTTGACCGTCAATTTCTCTGCTTGGAAGGTTATGTCGGCAATATCTTAAGCCCCACTGCGGCCAAGCCTTCCACCGATCCCACCGTCAACCGCGGCATTGTGACGCTGGATGCGTTTACCAATGCCATCAGCGTGCTGACCACGCCGACGGGCTGGTTTGGTATTCCGCTCGGCTCGGCTCCGGGCACCCAGGATAATCCGACGGGCATTGCCTCCACGGATGGCACCAATTTCTACGGCACCGGTAATTTTGCCGCCATCGGCGTCGGCAGCGGCGAGTTGGATGGCACGCTTTATTACAATGCCGCGAATGACAACTTGCAGGAAGTGCAGCAGTTCATTCAAGCGGCGGGTCAGGCCCGCATCATTGGCGGCACGCTCTATGTGGCGGCCACGAGCGGCGTTTATGACTTTATAGATCCTTTCAGCGGCGCGCCGGTGCCGCTGCCGTGGGATCCGAATGTTGCCAATCCCTACTTTAATTTCTCTTTTACCAATCTCTATATCAATTGGGGAGCGAACTATACGAAGATTCTAAACTTTGACATGGACCCGGCGCATACCGTGGCCTATGGCGCGGATCAGAAATATGGCGTGGTGAAGTTCGTCAATGCCGGCGGCACTTGGACGCCGGCTCCCTATTATTTCAGCGCGACAAATATTGGCACGCTGAAGCAGGCTTCGGCCAACCAAGGTTGTTTTGGTATTTGCGTGGATTTCAGCGGAGCTAATCCGGTGGTTTATGCCACCACCATGGAAAATGGGGCCGCCACCAATTACCCCGGCGGATTCGGAGTCAACACTGCGGCCGGCCATCAGAACAACAACCGACTCATCAAAATCGTGGACACCGGTGTCGCTCCGGGAACTAATCTGGTGGCGCAGACGCTGGCCATCGCCGCCACGACCAACGAGTTTTTCGGCGGTATTGATTTTACCCCTGACCTCCGCCCGTTGATCACCTCAAATCCGACTGATTATGGCACGACCAACGGCGGCTCCGCGACGTTTAGTGTGGCGGCGCAAGCCGCCTATGCCTTGACCTATCAATGGTTCCAAAATGGCACCAATCTTATATCGGCCACTGATGCGACGTTGAATTTAAGCAGCCTGGCCACGAACTTCAATAATTACACTTATCAATGCGTGATTACGAACAACTACGGTGCCGTCACCAGCACAATCGCGACATTGAACGTGACAATTACTCCCGTGCCGCCAGTGATCACTAGCTCCACCAACCGGGTGACGGCCTTTGTTGGTGGCACCGTGACCTTCGCGCCAGTTACGGCCGGCGGCACGCAGCCGTTTACTTATCAATGGTATAACAAGTCCGGCGTGGCGATTACGGATGACGGCGTCAAATATGCCGGTTCAACCACTTCCTCGTTGACGATTTCCAATCTACTTACGCCTGACGACGCGGGTATTTACTACCTCGTGGTCATGAATCCTTCCACATCTTTTGCCTCCAATGTGGTGGACATCCTGACGGTGAATTATCAGAAAGCAACCATCAGCGCCGGCCAACCGCAATCAGTAACCACGTTTGTTGGCACACCGACGTCGTTGAACGCAGATGAGTCAGGGGCCACGCAGCTTGTGACTTATCAGTGGTATAAGGGCACGACCCTGTTGACCGATGGCAGCGAATATTCGGGTTCGAGTGGTGCCTACAATGGCGCTGGAACCTCCGCTTTGACCATTTATGCCAATACTAGCGTTGATACTGCCACCAACTATTACATAGTGTATTCTAATCTTGCCGGCAGTGTGACCAGTTCGCTGGCCTCGGTGACGGTCATGTTACCTCCGGCCCATTCTTCGGTGGCCTATAGTAATCAGGTTTATACTCAGAACTTCGATGGCCTGCCGGATCCTGGTTTTATCGGCATCGCCGCCAATGGCACCGCCACCGGCAGCGGCCTTTCGATTAACAGTCTGAATAATCCGCTGGATCCGGGTTTGATCAATGGCGTGGCTTACTCTTTGGCAAATCCATTTGATTTTGCTTACCCGGTCATCAACAACAGCTATATTGGCGGCTTGGGCTTGTCCGCGGGCGCGACCAATATGAATGGCTGGTATGGCGCGGCGGATACCAATCGGGCCGATGCGGGGCTGCCTGACGGCATCACCCGGTTTGGGGCCCAGCCGGGCGATCAATCCACCGGTGGGGTGATTGACTTCGGCTCGCTCGATGTGAATGGCGGAATGGTTGGAACAAATCGTGCGCTGGGATTGCTTTCCACCAGTTCCACCGGTTCAAGTTCCTTTGGGGTGAAGCTTGTCAATACCTCCAGCAATACGCTCAATTACATAAACCTTAGCTTCCTCGGTGAGCTCTGGCGCAATAACAAAGCGGCGCGAACCATGTCCTTCAGCTACGCAATTGATCCCACGGCGAACAGCTTTGTGCTGGTCTCGCAGCCCACCGCGACCAACACGGCACCGCAGGATATTCCCAACACTTTCAGTGTGCCGGGGCTGGCATTCAGTTTCCCGACCAATGACGGCAGTGTGTTGGCAACGGATGGCAGCCAGCCCGCCAACCAAGTCAACTTAGTCACGAACAATTTCGCTCTGGCCACGCCGTGGACTCCAAACGCCGCCCTGTGGTTGATCTGGTCCATCAATTATTATGGCCAAGGCACGGGTCAGGGCTATGCCATTGACAACTTGAAAGTCTCCGCTTCTGTGGCACCGATCACGGCTCCCGCTTTGGTGGGAGTTACCTATTCTGGCGGTGTCTTCGGGACCGGCTTGAAATTGGGTTTTGCCAACTCACCCGGTGTCAGCGGTCAGTTCACCATCTGGGGCAGCACGAATCTGACCTCGCCGTTCAGCCAGTGGCAGAATCTCGGCCACCCGGCGGAAGTCACGGCGGGCAACTACCAGTTCACCGATGTTCAGGCGACGAACAAACCGGCGGGTTTCTACAAAGTGACCAGCCCATAAACAATCAGAAGGGCATTAAAAATGCACGCAACGGACGGGTTTTGCAACGAAGCCCGTCCGTTTTTAACCACCGTCACTGGCTTACCGGCTTTGGCGGCTTGCAGAACTAGTCCGACGACGTGCAGGGCGTGGGCTTCAGAATCCAACATTTTGAGGCCGGTTACGACACATTCAGGCGATGCGGTGACAATGATTTTGAGGAATACAAATTTTTGATCATGTCTACAAAGTTCGACGTGTGGAATGGGGCTACGCGGCGGAACGCTCGCGTAGATCTAACGGCTTTCCCAACCAGCCTTGATTGAACCACGGGATTTTTTCGTGGTAAAAATTGATCTGGCGCTGTGGCGGTTGGTCGGCACATGCGTCTTGGAGGATTATTTTGGCGGATGACCCGGAGTAGTCCCGCATGGCGGGCCAACCCTGAGCTGAAGGATGGAATCCCGTTGGGATTCTCAAGCTAACTGCGCCTGACTGAATCAATCGTTTTTCTTCGCAAGAATCTTAAGTCTTAAATCTGTTTCCTCTTTTTTATTTTTGAAAATTATTCCGGCAAATATACCCGCAATTGTAAGTGCACTCGTTAAAATTAATCCGAATGCCCAGCGCAAGGTTTCGGACGATTGTTCAACCTCATGTTTTATGGAAACCAGAGATTCTTCCAGAGCTTTCTGTTCTTGGCGAATAAGTGGCAGTGCCATCGCCTTCTCAGGATTTTCCATGATGACATCTTCGATAGTTTTAATTCGCTTCTCGTGGTCAGCGACAGATTGGGTTGCCTGATTAGAAATAGCATTTGTCACAGCAAATGAATTAGTCTGCATGCGGTTAACGACTGCTTCCAGTGTGGTAATTTGTTCTTGCTGCTTCTGCACGAGCAACATGAGGTCGTCATTTTTGCTCGTGTGAAACCTAAAAACATCAGATGACAAAGTGAAATAAAAAGCGGTTATGGCAGTAGTAATCGCAAGAAGGAGTCCAAACCATCTTACTTTTACTGCTCGTTCCTCCAACCGTTTCATAGATTCGACGCTTTCACGCACCGATTCGTCGTCCAAGCCCATTTGCTTGAGTATTTCTTGCCTGCGTTTCTCCGCTTTATCCTGTTCGTCTGAAGCCATATTGAAAATTAGTTCAACAGATTCACGCCTTTGCGTAAATCTCATTTCCCTTTTTCACAAACTCCTTCGACTTTTCTTCCATCCCCTTTTTCAGCGCCTCTTCCTCGGCAATGCCTTGTTCGGCGGCGTATTTGCGGACGTCTTCGGTGATCTTCATCGAGCAGAAATGCGGGCCGCACATGGAGCAGAAATGCGCGGTCTTGGCGCCGTCCTGCGGCAGCGTTTCGTCGTGGAATTCGCGCGCGGTGACGGGGTCGAGGGCGAGGTTGAATTGATCTTCCCAGCGGAATTCGAATCGCGCCTTGGAGATGGCGTTGTCGCGGTATTGCGCGCCGGGATGGCCTTTGGCCAGGTCCGCCGCGTGCGCCGCGATCTTGTAGGTGATGACGCCGTCTTTCACGTCCTTCTTGTTCGGCAGGCCGAGGTGTTCCTTGGGCGTGACGTAGCAGAGCATCGCGCAGCCATACCAGCCGATCATCGCCGCGCCGATGCCGCTGGTGATGTGGTCGTAGCCGGGCGCGATGTCGGTGGTGAGCGGCCCGAGCGTGTAGAACGGCGCTTCGCCACACCATTCGAGTTGCTTCACCATGTTCTCCTCGATCATGTGGATAGGCACATGGCCGGGGCCTTCGTTCATGACTTGCACGCCCTTGGCCCACGCGCGCTTGGTGAGTTCGCCCTGCGTCTCGAGTTCACCGAATTGCGCGCGGTCATTCGCATCGGCAATGCTGCCGGGGCGAAGTCCGTCACCGATGGAGAACGAAACGTCATACGCGGCCATGATGTCGCAGATGTCGTCCCAGTGCGTGTAGAGGAAATTTTCCTGGTGATGCGCGAGGCACCATTTGGCCATGATGCTGCCGCCGCGCGAAACGATGCCGGTCATGCGGCTCGCGGTCATCGGCACGAAACGCAGCAGCACACCCGCGTGAATGGTGAAATAATCCACGCCTTGCTCGGCCTGTTCGATGAGCGTGTCGCGGAAGAGTTCCCACGTGAGGTCTTCGGCGCGGCCATTGACTTTTTCGAGCGCCTGATAAATCGGCACGGTGCCGATGGGCACGGGCGAGTTGCGCAAAATCCATTCGCGCGTGGCGTGAATATTTTTTCCGGTGGACAAATCCATGACGGTGTCGGCGCCCCACTTGATGGACCAGCGCATTTTTTCCACCTCTTCTTCGATGCTCGACGCGACGGCGGAATTGCCGATGTTGGAATTTATTTTCACCAAGAAATTCCGCCCAATAATCATCGGCTCGTTTTCCGGATGGTTGATGTTGACCGGAATAATCGCGCGGCCGGCGGCGACTTCGCTGCGGACGAATTCGGGCGTGATTTCCTTCGGGATGCGCTGCGGAAACTTTTTGAAAACGGACGGCGTGAATTCGCTGCTGGCAAGTTGCTGCGAACCGGCGTGCTGCTTGTCGAGCTGGTTGCGAACGATGTCGTTAGCCATGTCCGAAATGCGGGCGCGGCCCATATTTTCGCGGATGGCGATGAATTCCATCTCCGGCGTGATGATGCCGGCGCGGGCGTATTGCAACTGCGTGACGACCTTGCCGGCCTTGGCGCGCAGCGTGCGGCGGCGGTTCGCCGTGAGGCCAGGAAATTCTACGAGCCGGTTCTTCTCCGCCGCGCTGGCGAACTCGGCGTGTTTACCGGAGAGATAGCCGTTGTCCATCGGTTTCACTTCGCGACCGTCGTATTCTTCCACGTCGCCACGTTTCAAGATCCAATCGTAGCGCAACGCGGGCAGGCCTTCCTCGGACGTGCCGGTGAAATTCGGATCGCCCCACGGCCCGGAACAATCATAGACGCGCACGGGCGCATTCTTCTCGACCGCGCCGGTGTAAGACTTGGTGTCGCTGACTTCAATCTCGCGCATCGGCACGCGGATTTCCGGATGCAAAACGCCTTCGACGTAAATTTTTTTGCTGGCGGGCAGTTGTTCACTGCTGTGCGGTTCGAACGATTCTTTGGTGGCGATCATAAATTTGGGTTCGCACGACGGTCGCGAAGGTGGCGAAGGGAAAACTTTCTTCGCGTTCTTCGCGTTCTTCGCGCGAAAATTTTTTAACGGAAAGCGTGAGAGAAGAATCCTTGCGCCGGCATTATCCGGTTCAAGTTCACGGGTCATCGGCGCTCGCGCACCGAACTCTCAGCGTCGCCCAAAGGCGATTTGGCTCCCCGAACAACGCCAAACTAGAATGATTTACCTACAGCGTCAAGCGCCCGCATTCGACTTCACGATTATGCGGACGAACCGACCGGCGGAAGAAAATTGGTTTTCACCGAAACTTAACGTGGCATTCCGCTGCTGATTGGTTAATTTTGTCAGGCACAATTGTGATTTTATGGCCAGCCTGAACGCCCCCAACAACGCCCGCGTCTCCGATCTCGTCAACGAGGCCGCGACCAAAGAAACCTCCGAAGTCCTGCAACTGCACGGGACCACGCCCAACGGCCTGACCGAGACGGAAGCGGCGGCGCGGTTGGAGAAATTCGGCCCCAACCAGGTGGCGGAAGAAAAGCATCACGGCTGGTTGCAACGGCTTTACCTCGCGGTGCGGAATCCGCTGGTGATTTTGCTGTCGGTGCTGGCGATCATCACATTTGCGACGGCGGGCGGCGCTTCGGACATCGCCGGCGGCGTGCTGATGGTTTTGATGGTGGTGCTGGGCATTTCGCTGCGCTTCATCCAGGAAACGAAAGCGGATAACGCGGCCGCCAAACTGAAAGCGATGATCAGCGTCACCGCCACGGTGGTGCGTGACGGCCAGCCGAAGGAAATTCCGCTCAAGCAACTTGTGCCCGGCGACGTCGTGAAGCTCTCGGCCGGCGACATGATTCCCGGCGACGTGCGGCTGCTGTCGGCAAAGGATCTTTTCATCATTCAGGCCACGCTCACCGGTGAGTCCATGCCGGTTGAAAAAACTGATGCCCGCGACACACGCACGAATGTCTCCTCGATCGAACACACGAACATCTGCTTCCTCGGCACCAGCGTCGAGAGCGGTTCGGCCACGGCGGTCATCGTGGCCACCGGCGTGCAAACTTATTTTGGAAAACTCGCCGGCAGCCTCGCGGGCGCCCAAGTGGAAACGGCGTTTGATAAGGGCGTGAAAAAATTCACCTGGCTCATGCTGCGCTTCATGGCGGTGATGGTGCCGCTGGTATTTCTCATCAATGGCATCACAAAGCACAATTGGAAAGAGGCGTTTTTCTTCTCGCTCGCCGTCGCCGTCGGGCTGACGCCGGAAATGCTGCCGATGATTGTTTCCGTCTGCCTGTCCAAGGGCGCGCTGGCGATGTCCAAGAAAAAAGTCATCGTCAAGCGGCTGCACTCCATCCAGAACTTCGGCGCGATGGACGTGCTCTGCACCGACAAGACCGGCACGCTCACGATTGACCACGTCATTTTGGAAATCCATTGCGACGTCTTCAAAAACGAAAGCGCCGAAGTGTTGCGTGACGCGTATCTCATCAGCCATTTCCAGACCGGCCTTAAAAATGTCCTCGACCGCGCCGTGCTGAAATATACCGAGCTTCACCACGAACTCTCGGTGGATAAATACACCAAGGCAGACGAGATCCCGTTTGATTTTTCGCGCCGCATGATGTCGGTGGTGGTCGAAGGCCCGGACGGCCAGCGCCAGTTGCTGACCAAAGGCGCGCCGGAGGCGGTATTTGCCAAATGCACACACTTTGAAAGCGACGGTGAAATTTTTCCGATGGAGCCGATTCTTGTCGGCAACCTTATCGAGCAGGTCAACGATTTGAGCAGCGACGGTTTCCGCGTGCTGGCCATCGCAAATAAAAAAGTCGGTGTGCAAACCGCGTATTCCAAAGCCGACGAAGTTGAACTCGTCCTGACTGGCTACCTCGCATTTCTGGATCCGCCTAAAGACACCGCGAAAAAAGCCATTTCCGTTTTGCGGCAGCAAGGCATCACGATCAAAGTGCTGACCGGCGACAACGATCTCGTCTCGCGCAAAGTCTGCACCGAGGTCGGCATTAATGCGGAAAAAATTGTTCTCGGCAACGACGTGGAAAAAATGTCGGACGAGCAGCTCGCCGTGGCCGTCGAAACCACGGACGTGTTCGCCCGCCTTTCGCCAGCACACAAAAAACGTGTCGTCATCGCGCTGCAACGCAACAAGCACGTCGTCGGTTTCATGGGCGACGGCATCAACGACGCGCCGGCCTTGCGCGCCGCCGACGTGGGCATTTCCGTGGACAACGCCGTGGACATCGCCAAGGAATCCGCCGACGTCATCCTGCTCGAAAAAGATTTGATGGTGCTCGAAGAGGGCGTGATCGAAGGCCGCAAAGTGTTCGTCAACATTTTGAAATACATCCGCATGGGCGCGAGTTCGAACTTCGGCAATATGTTCAGCGTGCTCGGCGCGAGCGCGTGGCTGCCGTTCCTGCCGATGCTGCCGATCCAACTGCTCACGAACAACCTGCTCTACGATTTTTCGCAGGTGCCGATCCCGACTGACAACGTCGCCCCGTCGCAGATCGCCAAGCCGCGCCCGTGGGCGATGGGCGAGATTGCGCGGTTCATCGTGTTCATTGGCCCGATCAGTTCGATTTTCGATTACACCACGTTTGCCGTCATGTGGTTTTTCTTCAAATGCAGCAACCTCACTTTGCTGCCGGTGGAACTGGCCCAGCGTTTTGCCGGCGTCACCGACCCGGATAAAGTCTATGCCGCCTCGCTGTTTCAAACCGGCTGGTTCGTGGAATCCATCATGACGCAGACGCTCATCATCCACGTCATCCGCACCAACCTGATTCCGTTCGTGCAATCGCGCTCGAGCTGGCAGCTTTCGATGACCACGATTTTGATCATGGCCATCGGCGGCTATCTGCCTTACTCGCCGCTCGCGCCGATCCTGCATTTCGTGCCGCTGCCGTGGCAATTCTGGCCGATTCTGGCAACCACCCTCCTGTGCTATGTCGGCTTGACGCAAGTCATCAAGACGTGGCTGGTGAAGAAGAACTGGATTTGATTCCCGCGAAAATCGAAACGCCGTTCCGCGCAAAACGGAACGGCGTTTTTTGTCACGGAAAAAATCAGGCGTTAAAGGATTTGCCGCAGCCGCAGCTTTCCTTCGCGTTCGGATTGGTGATTTTGAAACCGCCGCCGGTCAGCGCGTCGCTGAAATCCACCACCGTGCCGCGCAGATATTGCGCGCTGATGGCATCCACCAGAATCGTCACGCCCTGCTCGGAAACAAAATCCCCGTCGCGCTGTTCGTCGAAAACCATGCCGTATTGCATGCCCGAACAGCCGCCTTGCTCGACATAAACGCGGAAATTTTTCCCGGCATTTTCCGGCTTGGTCAAAATATCCCGCACCTCCGCCGCCGCGCGAGTGGTTAGCGTCAGAATGGTTTCGTGAGTGGTTTCAGTCATCGGCGGCAAGTTAGTTTCATTCCGGCGGCAAGTCAAACGCCGTCAGTTTTTCAGCGCCAGCCGTTTCAGTTCCGGGGAATCCTGCAATTGCGGAAACATTTTTTTCAGGCGCGTAATGAACGCGTCCAAGTCGTCGCCTTTCAGGCTGCCGGTTTTGGCCGCGAGGGCGAGCAGTTGCAGCCCGGCCTCTTTCGTCCACAACGCGTTCTTGATTTCCGCGTCCGAATAAAAGGCGTCCTGATAATTTTTCAGCGCCAAGGCGAGCAGCGGCGGCTGGTCGGCGGCCGGCAAACCTTCCGCCTTTTTTTCCAAGACAATGCCCAGCCCGACCTGCGCCCGGCAGCGCAGTCCCGCGCCGGCGACCGGCGAGTTCAAAACCTGCGCATAGGCGTTCGTGGCGGCGTCGAGCGCGTTGAGTTGCAAGTCGCAGTCGCCGATCTCGCTCCACGCCAGCGCGCCCGCCCGGTTGGTCGGACTGGCCTGGCAGATTTGGTTGAGAATATTCGTCGCCAGCACCAGGTTGTCGTTGTTCGTGTCCGAGGAGGCCATCTGCCGCAAGGCATCACTGTAGGCAAAACGCGCCTGGATCTTCAAGTCCTCCGGACTGTTGGTGTTGATGAGCGCGACGAAATAAGTGCAGGCGTCTTTGTATCCCAGCCGGCCCATCGCGGCCCGGCCGGCCATCATTTGTGCCGGATAGGCAAGCTCGTTGGTGGAAAAATTCTGGAAAATTAATTCGTAATTTTTTTCCGCCTCCTCGTAATTGGTGCCGCCGAGCCGGAAAAAATGATCCGCCTTCCACCACAGCGCCAGCGGCGCGAGCGAGTTGGTCGGAAACCGGCTGATGAAGTTGGTGAACTGTTCAAACGCGCCGGTTTCATCACCGGTCTGGAACACCGCCCAGTCGCGGGCGTATTCGACTGACGGACGCAGGTCATTCGTGGGAAAATTTTCCAGCCAGCTTTGGTAGTGGCTGACCGCTTCCGGCCAGTTCTGTTCCCGTTCAAAAGTTCTGGCGACCGCAAACGCCACCTGCGGTTTGAGCGGTGAATCCGCGCGTTCAGCTTCAAATTTCTGGAACACCTCGCGGGCTTTCGCCGGAGAGCCACCATTGGAAAATCCCTCGCCGACCAGCAGCCGGCTGCTGTCGGCTGGTGTGTTCGTCGAAAATTCCGCCAGCAACTGGCGCATCGCCGCTTCCGCGCCGGCGGCGTTTTTTAACTCCAACCGCGCCCGGACAATCTGGTAAAGCGCGCGGGCGCCGAGCGTCCGGCTCACGTTCGTCAGCGCGGCAAAATCGGTTCGGACCGCCAGATAATTGGTCTGCGCGCCGGCAAAATCCTTTTGCGCAAACTGCGCGTCAGCCATTTTAAATCGCGCCACCGCCAAGTCTTCGGAGAATGGCAGCTTCTGCGCCGCGTTCGCGAAATCGGCCAGGCTTTCCGCATAATTGGTGGTGAACCAGCGGCACCAGCCGCGGTTCCAAAACGCCTTCCCGGCGAGCGGACTGTTGGTGGCTGCGTCGAGCAGTTGGTCGAATTTCGCCTGGGCGGCCGCGAGTTGGTTGGTTGCCGCCGGGTGGGCGATGAAATCCTTTAAATACAATTCGCCCAACGTCAGCAACGCCAGTTCCGTCACCGGCGAATTGGTGAACAGTGCGACCTGTTTTTCCAGACCCGCCGTCGCGTCCGCCAGATTGTTTTGCGCGGCCGCCAATTCGGCCATTTTCAAAATCGCCAACTGCTGCTGCTCGCCGGGCGCGCTGTTGGTGAGATTTTCCTGCCAGGCGGCGGCGGCTTCCTTGAGGCGGCCTTGTCTTTCGAGCACGTCGGCGTGGTCGGACACGCTTTCCGCCAAATGAATACCCCAGTCGTCGCCATGGTATTGCCGCGCGATTTGAAGCAGATTGGCCGAGGCGGTCAGTGCCGCTTCCAGATCGTCTGCGCCCAGACTGGCGCGGTAAAGTTGCTGCGTCCGTTTCCAGTCCTGTTCCGGCGTGAGCGTCGCCGGATCAAGCCGGGTCAAAATCCCAATCGCCGCTGCGAAATTTTTTTGTGAAATTTTTGATTCGGCCTGCAACAGGCGTCCATTGGCGGCCGGCTCACTGGCCGGATCCAATTGCGCCAAGCGCTGGAATCGCCCGTTTGGTTTGTCGAGCAAGTCGTCCACTTGCGTCCAATTCGTGGTTTTTCCGAATGCCGCCGCCGCCGTCACCACCGCATTCAAACTCAACGGCGAGCGAGGATAATCGTCAGCCAGAGCGATAAATGTTTTTGCCGCGCCTTGAAAATCACCGTTGCCGAACTGCGCCTCGCCCGTCCAATAAACATAGCGGTCCGCCAGACCTGCGGCATTCGCCCTCGCGAGATTGTTGGTGTCAGTCAGCCGGGCGGCGGCCTCCGTAAATTTTCCGAGATGAAATTCCGCCTGCGCCAGCAGCAGCACCGCCGCCGGCGCGTTGGTGGATTTGCGATAGATTTGGAGAAACTGCGTCAGTCCCGTCTCGGCCCGGTCGTAAAATTTGTCGTGAAATGCGTCAAGCGCGGCGGCATAGGCGCGATCCTCGCGTGTGCCGGCGGCGCCAAGCTGTCCGCTGCCCGCCATGAGCGCGCACAAAATCAAAAGCCATCGCCGTAAGAAAAACATGCGTCAAATCTAAACCACCACGCAGAACGACAAAAGGGTGAAATCCATGGCTTTGATCCGAGCAAGCTGGCGACGCACCACTAAGATTTACCCGGTTCCTTGCCCAGTTGTTCAATTCGTTTTCAAGCCAGAACGCTTTTCAAATAATGTCCGGTGAAACTCGCGGCGCAGTGGACGATTTTTTCCGGCGGTCCTTCCGCGATAATTTTCCCGCCGCCGGAGCCGCCTTCCGGGCCGAGGTCAATGATCCAGTCCGCCGTTTTGATCACGTCCAAGTTGTGCTCGATGATGAGCAGCGTGTTGCCCGCGTCGCGCAGTTTGAACAGCACCTCCAGCAGCTTGGCCACGTCGTGAAAATGCAGGCCGGTGGTCGGTTCGTCCAAAATGTAAAACGTCTTGCCCGTCGCCTTGCGCGCCAGCTCGGTCGCCAGCTTTACGCGTTGCGCCTCGCCGCCGCTCAACGTCGTCGCCTGCTGGCCGAGGTGGATGTAGCCGAGGCCAACTTCGCCGAGCGTCGCCAGCGGATCGAAAATCTTCGGCACCGCGCGGAAAAAATCCACCGCCTCATCCACCGTCATGTCCAGCACGTCCGCGATGTTCTTGCCTTTGTGAGCAATTTCCAGCGTCTCACGATTGTAGCGCTTGCCATTGCACGCCTCGCACGTCACATAAACCGCCGGCAGAAAATTCATTTCGATTTTCAGCACGCCGTCGCCCTCGCATTTTTCGCAGCGCCCGCCTTTGACATTGAAACTAAATCGGCCTGGCTCGTAGCCGCGCACTTTCGCGGCCGGCAGCTTCGCAAATAAATCGCGGATGTGATTGAACATCCCGGTGTAGGTCGCCGGATTGCTGCGCGGCGTGCGGCCGATCGGCGACTGGTCAATCACGATGACTTTGTCGAGCCCTTCAAAACCGCGCAGCGCCTTGTGTTCGCCGGGTCGCTCCTTCGAACCGTAAAACTTGCGGAACAGCGCCCGCTGCAAAATGTCGCTGACCAGCGTGCTTTTGCCGGAGCCGCTGACGCCGGTGACGCAGGTGAACGTGCCGAGCGGAATCCGCACGTCAATGTTCTGCAAATTGTTTTCCGTTGCGCCGATGATTTCCAGCCAGCCTTTTTCCTCCGTCGGCGCAATTCTTTTCTTCGGCACCGCAATGGCCAGCTCGCCGGTCAGATATTGGCCGGTCAGGGAATTTTTCACCGCGAGAATTTCTGGCAGCGTGCCTGCCGCCACCAGTTCGCCGCCGTGAACGCCCGCGCCGGGGCCGAGATCCAAAATGTAATCCGCCGCGCGAATCGTGTCCGCATCGTGCTCGACCACCAGAACGGTGTTGCCCAAATCGCGCAAGCCTTTCAGCGTCGCGAGCAACCGGTCATTGTCGCGCTGGTGCAGCCCGATGCTCGGCTCGTCCAAAACGTAAAGCACGCCGACCAGCGCCGCGCCGATCTGCGTGGCTAGCCGGATGCGCTGCGCCTCGCCGCCGGATAACGTGCCGCTCTCGCGGTCCAGCGTGAGGTAGCCGAGGCCGACATTTTTCAAAAAGCCGAGCCGCGCGCGGATTTCCTTGACGACTTCGGCGGCGATTTTCTGCTCAAACTCCGTCAGCTTGAGCGCGGCGAAAAACTCATCGGCTTTTTCTACAGACAAGCCGCAGACATCCATGATGGACAATCCTGGAATTTTTAATTTTGAATTTCTAGTTTTGAGTTGGGAGACGAATTGCTCGCCACCCATCGTCACCGCCAAAATTTCCGGCTTTAATCTTTTGCCGCGACAAGCGTCGCAGAACTGCGGCGTCATGTAAGCCTTGAGCCGGTTGCGGATGAATTCGCTTTCGCTGTCCGTCGCCAGCCGTTCGAGGTTGGGCAAAATGCCTTCAAACGGACGCGTGATCGTGCTGATCTTGCCGCCGCGCCAGAAGTTGAAATCAATGTCCGCCGCGCCCGAGCCGTGGAGCAAAATTTTTTTGAAATCATCCGGCAAATCCTTGTAAGGCGTCTCGGTGCTGACGTTGAAATGGGCCGCGACCGAACGCAGCATCGCCTTGTAATAAATGATCAGCCGCTTGCCCGCGCGCCGCCACGGCTGGATCGCGCCGTCGAGCGGCAAGTCCATGTCCGGCACGACGAGCGCCTCGTCGAAAACCATTTTCTGGCCGAGGCCGTGGCAGACGGGACACGCACCGGCGGGGGCATTGAAGGAAAAGTGTTTCGGCGTCGGCGGATCGTAGCTTTTGCCGGTCGCGGGCGAACACATCTTGTTTGAATGAAGCGTCTCGATCCATTCTGCCGATTGCGGAGTGCGGAGTGCGGAGTGCGGAGTGGCGGCGGCTTCGCCGGCTTTGGACTTTGGATTTTGGACTTTGGACTCTTCCGGCAATTGATGCAGCGTGAACATCACGCCTTCGCCGAGGCGCAGCGCGGTCTGCACGGAGTCGCCGAGGCGAACGCGAATTTTTTCATCGATCACCAGCCGATCAACGACCGCTTCGATGTTGTGGAATTTCTTTTTGTCGAGCTTGATGCGCGCGAGGTTCTCGCCGAGTTCGGCAATCTTGCCGTCCACGCGCACGCGCACAAAACCTTCGCGGCCGAGGCGCTCGAACACGTCGCGGAACTCGCCTTTCTGCCGGCGCACGACCGGCGCGAGCAGCATGACCTTGGTGTTGGGCGGGAGCGTGAGAATTTTATCCACGATGTCGCTCGTGCTTTGCGTGGAAATCGGCACGCCAGTGTCCGGGCAGTGCGCCTGGCCGATGTGCGCGTAAAGCAGGCGCAGATAATCAAAAATCTCCGTCGTCGTGGCGATGATCGAGCGCGGGCTGCTGCCGGAACTTCTTTGCTCAATCGCAATCGCCGGTGACAGACCCTCGATGAAATCCACGTCCGGCTTTTGCAACTGGTCGAGGAACTGCCGCGCATAGGCGGAAAGCGATTCGACATATTTGCGCTGGCCTTCCGCGTAAATCGTGTCGAAGGCGAGCGACGACTTGCCGCTGCCGCTCAGGCCGGTGACGACCACCAGCTTGTCGCGCGGAATTTGCAGCGTCAGGTTTTTGAGATTGTGCTCCCGCGCGCCGCCGATCTTGATGAACTCTTTACTCATGTTGCGAATTTCCTGTCGAAACGAAAATTCACACTACGCCACGCGGCGCGAAAAGCAAAGCCGGAGTTGCCGGAAAATTTTACGGCAGCAGAATCAGCTCATAGAACTTCATCAGCAGCGACGTGTTGGTGTCCACGAACATGAAGATGCCGTTGGTCGAGGTGAGAATGTTCGGGAACAGGGTCCAGCTCGGCGGCGCGAGATTGGTGGTCCAGCGGATCTGGAACTGTTCGTTGGTGAACGCCGTCCATTGGAAGTTCACGCCGTTGGTGTTCACGCTGACGCTGCTGAACGGCGGCAGCGCATTCACGATGACGGTGAACGCATTGGTCACGCTGGCCGCCGGCACGCCATTGTCGGAAACCACCGTGGTGATGACATTGGTCACGCCGCTTTGCGCGAGCGTCGGCGTCCAAGTAATGATGCCGCTCAACGGATCAATGACCGCGCCATTGATTCCCGGCAGGCTGTTGGTGATAAAATAAGTCAAGGTCTGCGCGGGAACGTCCGCGTCGCTGGCATTGTTGGTGACGGTAAGCGTGACCAGCGGATTGAGGAAGCGGTTGGTCGGCGAGTTCACGAAGAACGGGGCCGTATTCGTGGCGTTGACCGGGAACGATGAATTCAACAGCAAGCTGTGGAGCGAGTCCGGCCCGATGGCCAGGGCATACGCATTCGTCAACCCGGCGGGCACATCGGTTTCGCCCGAAGAGTTGTCTCCCCAAGCGACGACACTGCCGCCAGCCTTCACGGCCACATCGTGACCACTGCCCGCCGCAATGGCGACAACCTGGTTCAAGCCCGCCGGCACATTCGTCTGGCCAAAACCATTTCCGCCCCAGGCCAGCACGGTGCCGTTTCGTTTCAAAGCCAGGCAATGATTGGCCCCGGCCGCGATGGCCACCACGTTGTTCAGACCGGCCGGGACGTTTGTCTGGCCGTAAGAATTATCGCCCCAAACTTGAACGGTGCCGTCAATTTTCAACGCCATGCTGAAGAAGCCGCCGCCCGCCACCGCCACCACGTTGCTCAAGCCCGCCGGCACGGTGGACTGGCCATAAACCCAGAAACTGCTGCCCCAGGCCGTCACCAGGCCGTTGTTTTTCAGCGCCAGCGTATGCACGCTGCCGGCGGAAATCGCAACCACATGGTTCAAGCCCGCCGGCACATTGGTAATGCCTTGGTTGCTGATGCCCCAAGCAGTTACGGTCCCGTCATTTTTCAAGGCGCAGGCAAATACGTCACCGGCGGAAATCGCCGTCATATTGCTCAAACTGGGCAGCGGGTCCAATTCGTTATAGGTGTCATCACCCCAGCCAGTGACCGAGCCATTATTCAAAAGCCCCAGGCTGAATTCTGCGCCGGCCGCAACGCCAACCAAGTTGCTCACGCCGGTCGGCACGTCGGTTTGACCATAAGTATCGTCGCCCCACGCCACGATATTGCCCGAACCAAAAGTCTGGTCGTAACCGTAGCCCACGCCGAATGAATTGCTGACGACCAGCCGCGCGTGATACACCTGGCCGGCGATCAGGTTGTTGATTTGATTGGTGATCCAGACGACGCCAAATCCGTTGCCGACCGCGAGCGGCTGCGAACTATTGCCATAGCCGGCGCTGGTGCCCCAGTCAAACCAGGCGTAGCTGGTCAGGCCGTTTGGCGAGGCAAAGCCGCCCAACAACGCGGTCGTGCCGGACAACGTTCGTGCGGGCAGCGTGGCGGCAAACGGCGTGGCGGAATTTGTGGGAATGGAGACGACCACGTTGAAGACATTCGTCGCGCTCTTCACCGGCACCCCATTGTCGGTGACGATGGTGATGAGGATGTTCGTCAAACCCGATTGCGCGGACGTCGGCGTCCAAGTGATGACGCCGGTGTTCGAGTTGATAATGGCACCGTTGATTCCGGCCAGACTGTTGCTGAGCGAATAAGTCAAGGTCTGCGCGGGCACATCCCAGTCCTTCGCCGCATTGGTGAACACAAACGGCACCTGCGGGGTGGCAATCAACGTGGTCGGCGTATTCAGGAAAACGGGCGCCGTGTTCGTCGGCGAATTCAACAGCAGGAGCCGATAGAATCGCGTCGGGCCGAAGCCGCCGGTTTGCGAGCCGTCGTCGAAGTATTGAAACACGCCATTCGTCGGCACCGGGGCGACGTCATCGCTGATGACGCCGTTGAAATTAGTCCAGCTTGGCGGCACGAGCGCCGGCGTCCAAAGCACATGGAACTGGTCATTGGTCGGCGCAAACCAGGTGAGCAGGAAGCCATTCACGCCGGCTAGGTTGGTCTGAACGATGCTGAAGAACACGAGATTGGTTCCCGGCGTCACCAGATGGAACTTCACCTTGACCACGTTGGTCACGGCGAAGCTGTTGGTGTTTTGCACGCCGAGGAAATAGCGCGTGCCGGGCACGAGCCGCGGCGCGGATAACGTGTCAATCACCCGCAACCCGCCAATGGAATTGGTGAGCATTTCAAAGTCGGCGGTGTTGGTGACGGACGGCGGCACATTGGTGCTGAACCAGAAATTCACCGGTGCGCTGGCGAACAATAGGAAGTTGGTAGCCAGGTCCGCGTTGCGCGGCACCTTGACGGCAAACCAGTTGATGCCGTTCGCGCCGACGACGTTGGTCTGCGGATTGTCGTCAATTAAACCGGGCAGCACGATGACGTTGAAACTGTTCGTGGCGCTCAAATTCACATTGGTGTCGGTGACGACGGTGGTGATGACATAATTCGTCGGTGCCAGGTTGGTCATCGTCACCCAGGTGATGATGCCATTGGTGCTGATGACCGCACCGGTCGGGGAATTGGTCAGATAATAGATCAGCACCGCGCTCGCGTTCGTGTCCGTGGCGGTGTTGGTCACGACCAGCGTGTCGCCGGCGGTGATGACCTGGTCGGGAATGACCGGCAATGTCGGCGACACCGGGAAGACCAGCGCAAAATCCACTTCAATCGCGTTGGTCACCGCCACGCTGTTTGTGTTCTGCACGCCGAGGAAATAAGTTCCGCCCGGCACGATGTTGGTCGGCGCGGTTGCCAGGTTGGTGCTCAACACGCTGCTGCCGTTGGTGCGGTTCAGCAGCAGTTCGTAATTGTTGGTCGGCGGCACGTTCGTGCTGAACCAGAGGTTCACCGGCAGCGTGGCGAAGATCAGAGTGTTCGTGGCATAAACCGCATTCGTCGGCACGACGATGGCAAACCAACTGATGCTGTTGGAGCCGACAACGTTGGTCTGCGGCAGGCCGGGCACCAGCGGCGGCAGCACCGTGACGTAGAAATAATTGGTGGCGCTCAAGGACTGCGCGTTGACGGCCCACGGATTCGTGTCTGTGACGACGGTGGTGAACAAATAATTGGTGCCGATTTGCGCGAGCGTGGGCGTCCATGTGATGACTCCGTTGGTGTCAATGACGGCTCCGTTCGGTGCCGTGAGCAAAGTGTAGCTCAGCGCATTGACCGGAATGTCCGAATCCGTCGCCGCATTGGTCACCACCAGCGTGTTGGTGCCGATGATGAACTGGTTCGGAATGTTCGTCAGCACAAACACCGGCGGCAGGTTGGACTCTTCCACAATGAGCGTGAAAGTGTTCGTGACGCTAAACGCGCCGTTCGACACACTCACCGCCACCGTGTTGGTGGACGGTCCTTGCGCCTCGGTGGGCGTCCAGGAGATCACGCCGTTGGTGATGGTCATTCCCGCCGGCCAGTTTACCAGCGCAAACGTCAGCGGCAGCGGCGGTGTATTGCTATCCACAGCCACGCAAACAATGGTATTCGAAACGGTTTCCAAAATGGCGTTGGTCGTGGTGTTCGTCGGATAGAGGAATTGTGGCGGCAGGATGTTGCTCAATTTGGTAATCAATGCCGTATAGCAAACATTGGAGCCGGAAACATTGACTGCGGCCATATACCAATCACCTGGCGCCAGCGCCACGGGTGTGGAATTCGTCAATACGCTGATGGTTTCCGGCGCGGGCGGTGCGGGCGCATTTGTGAAGTAATCATATTTCGATAGCGACGGTAATGGCAGTCCGTAGCGAACGGCGAGCGACATTGGCCCGGTGCGATTGTCCAGTTCAAACACCGCGCCATAATCATTGGTGGTGACCACAATGTGATAATAATCAGAGCCAAAAGCATTGCAGAGGTTGCTGGCCACTCCGCTGGTCAGCTCGTGGATGACCACCGGCGGATTGGTGAGGATGGGCACGGCGCTGATCACGACGCTCACCGTCACCGGTCCAAAGTAAGCGGCGGTGTCCAAATTGGTCACATAGAATCCGAACGACGCGTAGCCGAAATAATTGGTTCCAGCCGGTCCGTTGGTCGGCGTGAAGATGGCGAAGCTGTTGCTGTAAACGCCAAGGTTGGTGACGGAGCCCAGGACATTAGTAAGATAAATCAGACCGTGGACGCCGTTGGTGACGCCGAACGCCAGATGGCCGGATTCGCCGCAGAGCTGATACAGATCCACGCCGACGGCATTGGTGACCGTGGTGAGCGCGTGCGGCGCAGCCAGCCAGTTGTCGTATTCTTCGAGGTCGGTGAAACCGTCGCCGTCGCGGTCATTGTTATTGCTGGGGATGAACACAAGATTCGGGGTAAACGT
>CAJAQO010000217.1 GCA_903944085.1 uncultured Verrucomicrobia subdivision 3 bacterium | reverse complement strand
TTCGGTCTTTGTCGCCGTCAACGGCGCGTCGCAATGAGGAAATTTGTCGCGCAGAAAAGTGCACAACACCGCCATCGCTTCTTTTTCATCCGGGCCGCTGACCGTGAAAACAAAGGTGTCACCCTGCCGAATATCCGTGGCGACGATGGCCAGAATGCTTTTGGCGTTGGCGCTGCGTTGGGTTCGCCGGTTGAGCACGGTCACGTTCGAGGCAAAATGCCGCACCACTTCTTCCAGCGCACTCGCCGGCCGCGCGTGAACTCCGCTGGGCAGCGGACAAACAAATTCCTGCTCCAGTGCCATGAGAATTATTTCAACTGGGCAAAAATGGCTTCGGGATCTTTTAACGCCGCCTGAACGGGAACGTGAATTTTGCGGGCTTTGGCGAATCGGTCTTCCTGCTCAATCGCAATGTCCGTCGCGAGAATGACCGCGTCGGCGGCATCCACGTCGGCCTGGCCCAATTCATTTTCAATGCCCATCGCGCCTTGCGTTTCGACCTTGATGGTGTGACCGAGTTTCTTCGCCGTTTTTTCCAATTGGGCGGCGGCCATGTAAGTGTGGGCGATGCCGGTGGGGCACGCGGTGACAGCAACGAGTTTCATAATCAAATTTATTTGGCGGCAGCGACCACCGGTTTTTCAGTGAATTTTTTGACGAGATTAATAGTGATGGCCGTGACAATTGCGCCCGAAAGAATCGCCACAATAAACATCAGCTTTTGATCCACGACCGGCAGAACAATCGGGCCGCCGTGCGGCGCGTGATCACCGACTTTGCCAAGCATTGCAATTGTGGAGGCAACCATCGAACCGAACATAATCACGGGAATCACGCGCAACGGATCGGACGCCGCAAAAGGAATCGCGCCCTCGGTGACGCCGACCATTCCCATGCCGAGCGCGGCCAGGCCGGACTCGCGCTGTTCTTCCGTCCAGCGTTTGCGACCCAAAAGCGTGGCCAAACCAAGTCCAATCGGTGGCGTGCAAATCGCCGCAGCGCACGCGCCCATGATCGCAAAATTATTTTGCTGAATCATCGCGACGCCAAAAAAGAAGGCGGTTTTGTTGACCGGGCCGCCCATGTCAAACGCAATCATCGCACCAAGCACCATTGCCAGCACGATTTGCGAACCGCTTTGCATGCTTTCGAGGAAATGATTCAGCGCCAGAAATACCCTCGCGATCGGAATGTTCAGCGCGAGCATCAAAAACCCGACGATCAAGGCGGATAAAATTGGAATGACGATGATGGGCATAATCGGACGGAAAATTGTCGCAACGGGAATTTTTTTAAGTGCATTGACCACATGGCCGGCCACCAATCCAATCACCAATGCGCCGAGAAATCCCGCACTGACGTTCTTGCCTTCGACAAGCTGTGGAGTTCCCGCAATAAATCCGCCTATGAAACCGGGAACCAGACCCGGTTTTCCTGCCATGCCATAGGAAATGAAACCCGCCAGCACCGCCGGAAAAAGTGTGAACGCCGCCACGCCGATCGTGAGGATATTTTGAACGAACCATGGACCTTGCGTCGGATCCGGCGCGCCTTTGTCATTCAACAGATGAAAGTGAAAGGCGTAAGTCAGCGACAGCGCGATCAAAATGCCGCCGCAGGCGATGAAAGGAATGACGTAAGAAACGCCTGTCAGTAGATACTGTTTGTGTTTGACTAGCAATTCGTTCACGCGTTTTTTTATTTTGTTGAGTTTGCGCACTCATATTATTGGCAACCTGTTAATTGACCAGCCCTCCGTGTTAGTCCGTTTGGCCTATTGAGCGCGACGTCTATCGCGGGAATACTTCCGCTCTTCAACCGCAAACAAAAATCGGCGGCAAATATTGTTGATATTGGTTGCCTGTCCAGCGACAGAAAAATAACGTGTTCCAATCACGCACCGGCGCAGCAGCGGATGAACATCCAGAGAAGGTTTGTCACGACTTGATCTTGAATTGCAAACACACGCATCCTATAGCGTGTTGAACGCGGGCTAAAATCAGTTCGTGTCCTCGGAAACTGGAGGCCGATCTGGAAAATGGCATTGGAAGTTTTCGAGTGTTTTACATTTTGGCAGGTTTGGTTTTTAAGCGGAGTTCCAT
>CAJAQO010000216.1 GCA_903944085.1 uncultured Verrucomicrobia subdivision 3 bacterium | reverse complement strand
GGCCGAGCGCGATTGTGAAAGGCGGCAAGCCGTTGAGCGGCGCGCCGGTGATGGCGAGCGATTTGCGCGCGAGCGCAGCGCTGGTGATTGCCGGGCTGGCGGCGAAAGGTTCGACGCAGGTGAACCGCATTTACCATCTGGATCGCGGCTACGAGCAGATGGATGTGAAGTTGAAAAAACTCGGCGCGCGCATTGAGCGCGTCGAGGAAAAGTCGTAGGAGCGCGGACGGCAAATTCTTATCCCCACTGCCGCCGCCCGCGCTCCGAATCAGTTCCCCACCGATTCCTGGCACGGCGAGCAGCCGTGGGCACGAGCGAAAAATGATTTTCGCTGGTGCCCACGGCCGCCCGCCGGCGTGGTTTCACTCATTCGCGTTTTCATGCGACGACGAGTTCCGGGCTGTTGGCGTAAATGTGCGCCTGCCGTTCGGCGTGGCGGACGGCGGTGCGGATTTTCTCCTCGAACAGCGTCGGGAACACGAGCAGCGGATAGAACGTGACCCACGCGAGCGCGGCGGCCTCGTTGGCGGCGCGCCGGATCGGGGCGTTCAGTCCGGGCTGCGCGGTGGCGAGCAGCGTCTCGGTGAGCAGCCGGTTTTTGAGCCGCTCGAACTCGGTTTCCTGGGTGGCGCGAAACGGGGCCGGCGGCACGGGCCGCACCTCGAAGCGCGTTTCGGGGCTGAATTCAGCCCGCAGTTTGTGGTTGTTCTTGTTCATGTCTGTTTCTTTCTTTTTTTTGGTTTGGGTAAAAACGAAAAAACCCGCGACTGCTTTGGCAATCGCGGGTTTTGGAAAATTCTTTAGTTAAATTTGCTTAAGATTTCAATCCCACGACGCCGAAACGACGAGAAGTGCGCTGCCAAATGGCCATACAGCCAGTGACCGGCGCGTGCGTCTTCATCAGTTTGGTGAACATTGTGTTCATTTTTACAACGATATTAAACCGGATGGGCGGCGGTTTGTCAAACGAGATTTTCTCTGTTGTTTGCGTGGCGGTTGGTGGTAAATTCAATTCATTCACATGAGCGAAGCGAGCAGACCTTTGAAGATGGTGACGTGTCCCGGATGCGATGCAAAAACTTTCATTCCCGGCGACCTGCCGCCGCTGGCCACCGAGCCGTGCAAAAAATGCGGCCACGCCATCATGATGCCGATGCAGCTGCGGCAGTTTGAGCTGCGCGCCAAGGTCGGCTCCGGCGGCATGGCGACCGTGTATCGCGCGTGGGACACGATGCTGGAACGCTACGTGGCGGTGAAGCTGACGAAGAAGGAAATCCTCACCGAGCCGAACGCGCTGGAAAATTTCTGCCGCGAGGCCCGCGCCTGCGCCAAGCTCAATCACACGAACATCATCCATATTTACACGTTCGACGAATGGGAAGGGGAAACTTATCTGGTCATGGAGCTGGCCGACCAAGGCAGCCTCGACACGCGCATCGAAAAATTGCGGCTGCTGCCGGAATTGGACGTGCTCGATGTCGGCATCAAGATCGCCCAGGCGCTGGACACGGCGCTGAAGCACGACATGTTGCACTGCGACATCAAGCCGGGAAATATTTTGTTCAACGCCGATCGCGAACCGAAGCTGGTGGATTTCGGCCTGGCCCGCAAGACGGACGCGGAACAGGAAACCGCCGAGTTCACGCGCGGCACGCCGTATTATGTCGCGCCGGAAAAAATCAAGCGCGAGCCGGAAACTTTTCTTTCGGACATGTATAGTTTGGGCGCGACGCTTTATCACGCGGTGACCGGGCATGTGCCGTTTGACGCGCCGACGCCGGATGAAGTGGTGCAGGCGCACGTTTACACGGCGCTGACGCCGCCGAACCAGGTGGTGCCGGAAATTTCGCAGGCCACGAGCGAAGCCTTGTGCCGCGCGCTGGCCAAAAATCCCGGCGACCGTTTCTTGAGCTACGATGAATTCATCATGGTGCTGGAAGCCTCCCGCAGCCAGTTGCTCTTCCGGTTGAATCAGACCCCCGATCCGGCAAACGAGCCGAAGCGCATGACGAGCTGGTGGAAGCGCAAATAAATTCAGAGTTGCGAAGCGCGAATTTCAAACTTCTAAATCGGAATTTGAAATTCGGAATTTGAAATTGGTTTCACGCCGTTCGCGTGAGCTGCGGCTGCAGCTCCAAATGCACCAGCGCGTTCACGTCCAGAATCAGTCCCACCAGGCCGTCGCCCAAAATGGCCGCGCCCGCGAGCAGCTTGTTTTTATGCACCATCATGTCATTCAAATTTTTGATGACCACTTCCTGCTTGTGCAGCAGGCCGTCCACCAGCAGGCAGCGCAAATCCGCGCCGGCCTCGACCACCACCACGATGCCGTCGGTCGCTTCGCGCGAAGTGCTGGAGATGCCAAACAAATCCCCCAGCCGCAGCAGCGGAATAATCCGGCCGCGGACATTCACGACCTCCGCGCGGTTTTGCACGCGCGACACCATGCCCGGCTGCGGGCGGAAGGATTCGCGCACCGACAGCGTCGGCAGAATGTAACGCTCGTTGCCGACCTTCACGATGAAGCCGTCAATGATCGCCAGCGTCAGCGGCAGACTGATTTTGAATTTCGTGCCCTGGCCGGGCGTCGAGGAAATATCCACGCGCCCGCGCAGCCGCTCGATGTTCCGGCGCACCACGTCCAAGCCCACGCCGCGTCCGGACAAGTCGGTGATTTTTTCCGCCGTCGAAAAACCGGCGGCGAAAATGAAATGAAAAATCTCCTCGTCCGTCAGTTGCGCGCCTTCCTTGGCCAGCCCGCGCTCGACGGCCTTCTTCAAAATTTTTTCTTTGTTCAAACCCGCGCCGTCATCCTCAACTTCCACGACAATGTTGCCGCCTTGGTGATAGGCGCGGAGATGCAGATTGCCGGTGGCTGGCTTGCCCGCCGCCGCGCGTTTTTCCGGCGACTCGATGCCGTGATCCACGGAGTTGCGGATCATGTGCAGCAGCGGATCGTTTAATTCCTCGACCACCGTGCGGTCCAGTTCCGTGTCTTCGCCGCTGGTGATAAAATTCACTTTCTTCTGCTGCTTCATGCCGACATCGCGCACCACGCGGGACATTTTCTGAAAGACGCCGCGGATGGGCACCATGCGCAACGCCATGCTCACGCGCTGCAGTTCCTTGGTGATGCGGCCCAGTTGCGTGATGTTGCGCGCCGCCTGCGGGTTCACGCCCGCCAGCTCGCCGAGATTCTGCCCGACGAGCGACTGGGCGATGACCATTTCGCCGACGAGGTCGAGCAGGCCGTCCAATTTGCCGGTATCCACTTTGACCATCGTGCTCTGTGCGGGCAGGTTGGCGCGGGCTAATTCCACGGCGGCGTCCACGGCCGCATTGCCGGAAGAAATATTTTCCACCGGCGCGGCCTCGACCGGCACGGCTTCCGCCGCCGGTTCATTTGCCGGATGTTTGCCCTCGATGACTTCCTGCACCTCGGCCTTCAACAGCGCGGTGGGAATGGTGATGGGTTTTACCGGCCGCGCGCCGGACCGCTGGCCTTCGATCTCATCCAGAAATTGTTTCAGCACGTCGCGCCCGCGCAAAATCAGCTCGATCACCGTCGCGTCCATGGCGAGCTTGCCCTGGCGCGCGAGATCAAGCAGCGATTCCAGCACATGCGCGAGCCGGTTGATGGGGATCAAATTTAAAAATCCCGCGCCGCCCTTGAAGGTGTGGAACGCGCGGAAAATCGTGTTGAGCATCTCGGTGTCGTTGGGCGCGTTTTCCAGCACCAGCACGCCCTGTTCGATATTGTCCAAATGCTCGCGCGACTCGTTGATGAATTCCCGCAGCAGATCCGCATCGTCCGTGAGATTCAAATTCAGCGGTGCTTCTTCCACCGGCACGCCAGCCTCGGCCGGTGCGGCGGCGGTTTCCGGTTTCGCCGCCGAAACCGCGACGACCGCTGGCGGCGGGGCAGGCGTGAACGGGATGGCGGCGATTGGGGAATCCGCCGCCCCCGCCAGCGCCTGCACCCGCGCAAGCAAATCATGCAGCCAGGCCACATCGTCGGTCGTGAACGGCTGGCCGGATTCCACGATCCGCACCACGCGCTCCCAGGCGTCGGCGCACAAGCCCACCAGCGCGGCCAGGTCGGCGTGGGTGCCGGCCTCGTCGCGGAGATTGCCGATCAAATCTAAAATGGGAAATTGCCCCTGCGAGTCACCCGCCTTGGCGGCGCGGATCTCCGCCTGCAAATGTCCGGCCAGTTTTAACAGCCTGTTGCGGTCGCTCATGTTTCTCGATGGGTGCCGCTCGCCGAACCTTTCAGCGGACGGATGTTCACTCCCTGCTATCGGCGAACCGGCTTAAAACTAAAACCCAAAGTGCGGCGGGTCGCCGGGCGGCGGGCACGCGCCGGCGCTGCGCCGGAAGAATTTTGGTTTAAGTGATTGAAAACGGTTGAATTTTGGCCGAAAGTTGCCGACGTTGCGCTTCGGCGCAATGCCATTCAATGGAAAAAATCCGCAAAATCTTGGACAAGGTCGAGGTGCTGCCGCTTTCGCCGGCGTTGCTGCCCAAGCTCCTGCCCAAGTTGAGCGACGTGGACACCAACTTTGACGAGGTGGTGGAGATCATCGCCTTCGATCCCGCGCTCACCGCCAAGCTGCTGCAGATTTGCAACAGCGCTTTTTTTGGCCAGGAGACCGAGGTCATTTCCGTTGCGGAAGCCGTCAACCGTGTTGGCTACCAATCCGTTTATCTGCTCGTGGCCATGATCAATGGCAGCAGTTGCTTCCCGTGGCCGTCTCCGCCGGGAGTGGATTCCGTGAAACTCTGGCGGCACAGCATCACCTCGGCGTTCAACGCGAAATTCGTCGCCGAATCCGCCGGGGCGGACGGCAACCTGCTATTCACCGCCGGACTGCTGCACGACATTGGCAAAGTTATTTTAGGCCAGGAAACTTCGGCGGCCTCGGCGGGCTTGTTTCGCGCACCCTCGGACGCCGCTTCCCTGGCGCGCGAGAAAGCAGCCTTTGGCGGCACGCATTCCGAAGTCGGGGCGGCGTTGCTGGAGCGCTGGAAATTGCCCGCGCAACTCGCCGTCGCCGTGCGCCACCACCACGAACCCCAGGCCGCGCAGGGCTTCGAGCGCATCGCCGCCTGCGTCACGCTGGGCAATCTCGTGACCCACAGCGAGGAGCATCCGCAAATTCTGGAACGCGCCGAATTCAAGGAAGCGCTGGCGTTGCTGGACTTGACGCCGGATTACATGAAACGCTGGGCCGAACGCCTGCGCGATCATCAAAGCCTCGTTTCCGGCTTGAGCCGTCTGCCGCTTTAATTCCCCGCCCGCGCTTCAGCAGCCATCGCGCGTCGCCAGTTTCCTAATCCTAATTGTCATCGTAATCTTAATCCGCTTCAAACAAAGATTGCGATTAAGATTAGGATTGCGATTGCGATTAGGACAGCCCCCGCGCCTCAATTAGTTTGACATATTAGTCGGCCGCATTTAAAGTGCCGCAACGATATCCCCTTCCATTCCTAAACAAAATCAATATGAAAAACTTGGATTGTTTTAGCGCCCGCCCCCGGCGTCGTGGTTTTACGGCGGCAGGCTTCACACTGATCGAACTGCTCGTGGTCATCGCCATCATCGCCATCCTCGCGGCCATGCTGCTCCCGGCGTTGTCGGCGGCCAAGGCCAAGGCGCAGTCCCTGCATTGCATGAACAACTTCAATCAGATGATGAAGGCCTGCATCATGTATAACGGAGACAATAAAGAATTATATCCGCCCAATCCAGATGACGGCAATACCACGCAGGGCTACCTGTGGGTGGCCGGCAATGTTGATGGTTGGTATCCGGGCGCGCCGAATAATTCCGCTGATGCCGGCAATTTGACCTACCTGACCGATTCAAGGTATGATCTGCTGGCGCCTTACATCGGCAACAACGCCGCCTTGTTCAAGTGCCCGGCCGACACGCGCCTGTGCACCTACCCGGTTGGCAGCGGCCCGCTGATTTCGGTGGTCCGCAGTTGTTCCGCCAACCAAGGGGTTGGCACTGTGGACTCTTCGTGGCTCGGCGGCGGACCCCATTCCGGCCCGCCCACCTCGCCGGTCAGCGGCCCGTGGCTGAGTGGTGGTCACAGCGAAGCCCCGCAATCGCGCTATGCCACCTTCGGCAAGTCCACCAGTTTTAGGAATTGCAGTCCTTCGGATATTTGGATCTATGTGGATGAAGATCCGTATAGCATTAATGATGCGGGCTTGGCGGTCGTGGCGGCGACACCGCTCGTAATTGACTATCCTTCCACGCGGCACAAGAACTCCTGCGGCTTTGCCTTCTGCGACGGCCATGCCGAAATGCACAAGTGGAAAAGCAACCTCTATGTGCTC
>CAJAQO010000215.1 GCA_903944085.1 uncultured Verrucomicrobia subdivision 3 bacterium | reverse complement strand
TTTCCAGCCGAGGCCGTCCATGAATGCAGCAGGAAAAAAACTGCTCCCAGACGCAGCCGAAAAAGACGCGCGCCGTTTCGGGGCTGAATGAATAATCCATAAACAGACATCGGCTGACATCCTCCAATCCGAAACTAAGCCTACACTTATTTTGCCATTTGTCACGCAATAAAGTGCCAGCACCAAGTCGCTTAAAAAACGCGGACGAGCAGTGGCCGTGCGGGAAATTTTTTTAACGGCAAATTTCAATTCGCATAATGCACCCCGCAGCCATAAGGCTTGGTCTGCGAAACCGTGACCGGTTTGCCGGCGAGCAGTTCATCCACGGCGGCGCGGACATAATTTTTCGCCGTGCGCGGATCACCGAACGGCTGCGGACGATCATCAATCGCGCCGTCATAAACCAGCGTGCCGTCGGCGGCGACGACAAAACAGTGCGGCGTGGTTTTCATGCCGTAAAGATGACCGATCTCGCCGGCGTGGTCATCCAGCCACGCCGTCGCGGCGATTTTCAGATCGGCAGATTCCTTGCGCGCCTGTTCCGGCGTGCGGTAGCTGAAGTTTTTCGTGTTCACGGAATCCACCAGCAGCCACACGAGGCCTTTTGCCGCTAAATCCTTTTGCAATTCCTGCATCGCGCCGCTGGCATAATGATTGTGGCAAAACGGGCAGTCGGAATTGTAGGACTCGATAACGATGATTTTCCCTTTGTAATCAGACAGCCTGACGATTTTCCCATTGATGTCCGTGCCGGAAAAATCCGGCGCGGGCTTGCCGATCTCCACGCCAAAGGCGGACGCAGTCAAAGCCAGCGCGGCGAACCAGGCGAAAGTCTTTTTCATAATTAAATTCAGTTTGGTTGATAACTGTCAAAATATCAGACGCAAACCGGAGGTGTTTGGTTCAATGATTTTTTGCAGGAGCCGAGGTGACGAGGCTCAAATTAAAGGGAAAAACTTAGAGACTCCTTACGTCGTCATCTTACGGTTTGCCGGCACGGTTCAGCGCGTCCAACACAATTCCCGGCGTCAAAATCTCCGGCAGAACAATCGGCGGCGTGTCGGCATTTTTCGGATAAACCAAGACCAGCGGCACGCCGGCACGGTGGTAGCGATTGAGTTCGGTCGTGATGGCGTCGGGAAAATGGGTGTAATCGCCAAGCAGGACGACGGCGTTCAACGATTTTAATTTTTCGCGCACGGAAGAGATTTCGATGCTCGTTTTTTTGTTCACCTGGCAGGTCAGGCACCAGTCGGCGGTAAAATCCACCAGCACGGGTTTGCCGGCGGCGCGAGCTTGCGCGACGGCTTCGACGCTCCACGGTTGCCAGTCAATGCCGTCCGCTGATTCTTTCAGCGAACCGGTGGCGTTTGCTTCCGGCATGGCGGTGCGCCAGTCCAATTCTTTTTCCAGTGCGAACGCGTAGCCGCCGGCGAGCAAAATTAAAACGAGCGCGAGCGCGACGCCTCGGCGCGAACGTCCGCGCTGGAAAAATTCGCCGAAAATCCACGCGGCGAAGGCGACGACGACCAGAAAAATTCCCAACCACAAAACATTTTTGCCATAGCTGCTGGCGGCGACGTTGAACAGCCAGACCACGGTGGCGAGCATTGGAAAGCCCATCGCGATTTTGAATTTTTCCATCCACGCGCCGGGCTTGGGCAGAAATTTCAGCCACGCCGGATTCCAACTCAACAAAATATACGGCGACGCCAGCCCAAGGCCGACGGTGAGAAAAATCAAAACGATGACGGAGGCGCTTTGCGCGAACGCGAAGCCGAGCGCGGCGCCTAGAAATGGTGCGGTGCAAGGAGTCGCCAACATGGTGGCGAGCACGCCGTTGAAAAACGCGCCGGCAGCACCGTGTTTCGACGCCAGTTCGCCGGCCGTGTCCAGCGCGCGACCGCCGAGCGTGACTTCAAACACGCCGAACAGATTCAGCGCGACAAGTGTGACGAGCATGGTCAGGCAGACGATGAAAACCGGGCTGCCAAATTGCATTCCCCAGCCGGCATGGTGTCCGGCGGCTTTCACGCCGATGACCACGGCAGCGAGCGCGAGAAACGAAAGCAGCACGCCGAGCGCGTAGATCAAGCCGAGTTTGCGGACGCGGCGCGGCTCGCTTTTGGCCTCGCTGACGAAGCCGAGGATTTTCAGCGCGATGACCGGCAGCACGCACGGCATGATGTTGAGAATCAGGCCGCCGATAAAGGCGAAGAGCAACATTTGGAGCAATGACTGTTCGGAGGCGAGAAATTCATCAATTGGCAATTTGAAATCATATCCCTGTCGGCCAAGATAATTTGTTGCCACCAAAGTTCCGCCAATTTCCGTGGGCCAATTTCCGTCAAATTTTTTTACGAACTTTCGGATGTGAAATCCGCCGATTCCAGAAGGAAGATTTTCTACAGCGCTCTGAATTTCAAAGTGGTCATTTGCTTCCGGGAAAACATCCACCGAATATGGAATATTTTTTGCGGCAGAATAAATTCCGGGCCGTTCAAAAATTAAAGGACGTAAATCGCCTGTGGCGGGCTTTTCCCACCAAACTTTAATTTTCCAATTGGCGTTATTGATTGGTTTAGGAATTTTTTGCTGCCATGACTGAACAAGTGAAGCCTCAGCGGAAGTTTTTGTTTCGCTGCCAATGTTTAGTTTCGCCTCGACAGTTGCATCGGCGGGAATGCACGATTCCTTGCATTCGAGCCATGAAACTTTGGCGGCGAGATTCAGCGGGCCGCCGGACAGATTGCTCGCCAGCGTGAGCGGCACGAGCAAAACGACTTCGGTTTCGTAGCCGTAAGTGGTGACTTCGGCGGGCGGCAGTTTTTCCGGCAATGGCCACTGGATTTCGCCGGCGGAAATTCCGGGCGGCAGCGTCCATTCAATTTTTGTGGGCGAGCCGGCGTCGCCGGGATTTTTCCAGTAGGTGTGCCAGCCGGACTCCATTTTCAAATCCACGCCCGCCCAAATCGTGTCGCCGGGTTTGGCGGTGTCGGCGGATAAAATCAATTTCACCTGCGTGTGATGCGCGGCGAAAGCGTCGCCAAATGAAGGCAAAGCAGTTTGCGCGGACGCCGGGCCAGTTGTGAAAAACACAAGGCTGAGGCAGGTTAGAAAAATGGCGGTGGTTTGGCGCACAGAGATTAGATGCCACACTGGGCGGGTTATTTAAATTTATTTCTTCGCGTGAGGAAGCTGCTTGCGAGTTGGCTTTTGCGCGGTGATGTGCGACGGTAGCAGCCGTCGTCCACGGACGACGCCTTTAAAAGATGCCAATTTCGACAGCTAAATTTTTCCCGGTGTCGCGTGCGGACATGACCGCGCGTGGCTGGGACGAACTCGACGTGCTCCTCGTTACCGGGGACGCCTATATTGACCATCCGTCCTTTGGAGCCGCTGTCATCGGGCGTGTGCTGGAGGCGGACGGCTTTCGGGTGGGCATCATCGCGCAGCCGGACTGGCGCAATCCCGAATCGCTGAAGGTGCTGGGGCGTCCGCGGCTTTTCTGCGGCGTTACCGCAGGCAATCTTGATTCGATGGTGTCGAATTACACGGCCGCGCGACACAAGCGCCGCGAAGATGATTACACTGAAGGCGGCGTCACCGGCAAGCGGCCGAATCACGCCGCCGTGGTTTATTCGCAACTTTGCAAACGAGCGTTTCCGGGTTTAACGGTGGTTCTCGGCGGCGTCGAAGCCAGCTTGCGGCGTGTGGCGCATTACGATTATTGGTCGGACGGTTTCAAACCTTCCATCTTGCTTGATGCGAAAGCGGATTTGCTGGTCTTCGGCATGGGCGAACATGCGGCTCGCGAAATCGCGGCGCGTCTGCAGGCGGGGCAGGACTGCGTCGGCATTCGCGGCACGGCGCGGCTGCTGGGCGCGAAGGCCACGGCGGCCATGGACTTCAGCAAGCACCTCGAACTTCCGAGCTGGGAGGCGTTGCAGCAAGATAAAAATTTGCTCATCCCGATCACGAAAATTGTCGAGCGCGAGCAAAGCCCGTTCAACGGGCGCCAGCTTTTTCAGCGACATGGTGATCGCTGCGTGGTGATTGAATCACCGGCCTTTCCGCTGAAAGGGCCGGAAATGGACGCACTCTATGATCTGCCATTTGCACGCGTGCCGCATCCAATGTATCGGCAGACGATCCCGGCGTTCACGATGATCAAGGACTCAATCACGGTGGTGCGCGGTTGTCCGGCGGGCTGCACGTTCTGCGGCATTGGCGTGCATCAAGGAAAATTTCTGACCAGCCGCAGCGAACAATCGGTGATGCGAGAAATCAAGCAAATGACGGAGCAGCCGGATTTTCGCGGAACGATTTCGGATTTGGGCGGGCCGACGGCGAATCTCTATGGCTGCGACAATGACGTTGAGGAAGCGTGCAAAGTCTGTCGGCGTCCTAGCTGTCTGCATCCGACGATTTGCACCAAGTTCCACATCAACAGTGCGCCTGCCATTGATTTGATGCGCGCCGCGCGCAAGGCCGAAGGTGTGAAACACGTTCACATCCAATCTGGCATCCGCATGGACGTGGCGTTTCGCGAGCCGGAATATTTGAAAGAACTTATCCACCACCACGTCTCCGGTCACTTGAAGGTCGCGCCGGAACATCTGCATCCCGACGTGCTCAAGCGCATGCGCAAGCCCGCCGGATTGTTCGAGGAGTTTCAGGAAATGTTTCGCGAAGAAAGCGCGGCAGCGGGCAAGCAGCAATATTTGGTGCCGTATTTCATTTCCAGTTTCCCCGGCTGCGGCGACAAAGAAATGACCGTGGTGGAAAAGTTTTTGAACAAGTCGAAATGGAATTTGCAGCAGGTGCAGGATTTCATTCCGCTCCCGTTGATGCCGGCGACGGCGATGTATGTGACCGGCTTGGATTACGATACTGGCAAACCAATTCCCGTCGCGCGCGGTGCGGGCGATCGCTACCGCCAGCGGCAGGCATTGCTGAATCCGGGCCAGCGCAAATCAGCCCAAGGAGCGCGCCGCTCATTCGCGAAGCCGGGGCAAAATCCAATGGCCACCGTTGCCACCGCCGAGGAAGAGGCCGCGCCCAATTGGTGAGACAGCGCATCGTCCCTTGTTCTGTGCCTCCATTTGAATTTTTGAATTAGTTTGAGCCTCCTCACTACGCGAGAAAGAATCATTCAAAAATAATTCAAAAAAGATATTGCGTTCAATTTCAACTTTGATAATCTCACCGCTCCTCGTCGCCCGTAAGGCGGCAGGACAGCATGTTTGCGAACCGATAACTGATTCCCAGCTAGGGACAGGATTGATGGCTCGCTGACTTCAAAAAGTTGCTGATAAAAAACTTTAGCATTTATGCCCGTTAAAACATTTAGACCACTGACGCCGTCCACGCGATATATCACGATCGCGGACTTCAGTGACATTACCAAGACGAAGCCGGAGAAGTCGCTTGTCGAAATTCGCAAGAAGACTGGCGGGCGCAACCATTACGGTCGCGTCACCGCGCGCGGCATCGGCGGCGGTCACAAGCAGAAAATCCGCCTCGTGGATTTCAAGCGCAACAAGCACGGCGTGGAAGCGACGGTGGCGGCGATTGAATATGATCCGATGCGTTCGGCTCGGCTCGCGCTGCTGCAATACAAAGATGGCGAAAAGCGCTACATCATCGCACCGGTGGGCATCAAAGTCGGTTTGACAATTTCCAGCGGTCCGACGGCTCCGCCTGAAATCGGTAATTCGCTTCCGTTGAAGGCGATCCCGGTCAGCACGGCGATTCATAATTTGGAACTCCAACCCGGTCGCGGCGGCCAGATGGTTCGTTCCGCGGGTGGCGCAGCGACGTTGATGTCGCGCGATCAGGGTTACGCGCAGATCCGTTTGCCTTCCGGCGAAATCCGCAAGATTAACGAAGAGTGCTACGCGACCATTGGTCAGGTTGGTAATACCGAACACGAAAACGTGGTTCTCGGCAAAGCGGGTCGCACTCGCCATCGTGGTCATCGCGGCATCACGCGCGGTATGGCGCGCAACCCGGTTGACCATCCGAACGGCGGCGGTCAGGGCAAATCCAAGGGTGGTGGTGGCTGGCAGCAGCTCATGTCGCCGTGGGGCAAGGTCGCCAAAGGTGGCAAGACCCGCGCGAAATTCAAAGCCTCAAACCGCCTCATCATTGTTCAGCGCAATGGTCTGCCGATGAAAAATAAATAATTTATGGGACGCTCGATTAAAAAAGGCCCGTTTGTAGAAGGCCACCTGCTGGAAAAAATCGCGAAAGCGAAGGCGGCCAATCAAAAGACGCCAATCAAGACCTGGTCGCGCCGCTCGACGATCACGCCCGATTTTGTCGGCCTGACGTTCACCGTTCACAACGGCAAGGTTTTCAACCCGGTTTTCATCACGGAAAACATGGTCGGTCACAAGCTTGGTGAATTTTCTCTGACGCGCACGTTCAAGAAGCACGGCGCCCACACCGCGAAGGCGGAAGCCAAATAGTTTTTATGGAAGTTTTCGCAATCACCAAAAATATCCCGATGTCCGCGCAGAAAATGCGCGAAGTCGTGCGGCAAATCCAGGGCATGCCGGCCTTGCAGGCGGAAGCCGTGCTGGCGGTCGTGCCGCGCAAAGGTGCGCGCTTCGTTGCCAAGACGCTGCATTCAGCCATCGCCAATGCGGAGAACAACAACAAGCTGCGTCCCGAAACCCTGCGCATCAAGGAAGCGGTTGCCGGAACCGCGACGACGCTCAAGCGTTTTCAGCCCAAGGCGCGCGGCTCGGCGGGTCCGATCTTGAAACGCCGTTGCCATATCAAAATCACTTTGTCCGACGAATAATATATGGGTCAAAAAACCAATCCAATCGGCTTACGCGTCGCAGTCAACAAAGACTGGCGCTCAAAGTGGTATGCCGACAAAAAAGAATTCAGCAAGCTGCTGACGGAAGACCGCATCATCCGCACGCTGCTTAAGAAGAAGTTGGAAACGGCCTCGGTGCCGCGAATTTTGATCGAGCGCGCGACGAACCGCTGCCGCGTGACGATCCTGACCGCCCGTCCTGGCGTGGTCATTGGCCGCAAAGGCTCGGAAATTGACAAGCTCAAGGAAGAATTGAGCAAGATGACCGGCAAGGAAGTTTACGTTGACATCGTCGAAGTGAAGCAGCCGGAACTCGACGCGCAGTTGGTTGCGGAAAATATCGCATTGCAGCTTGAGCGCCGCGTCTCGTTCCGTCGCGCCATGAAAAAGGCTTTGCAGACCGCGAAAGATTTCGGTGCCGAAGGCATCAAAATTCGCGCCGGTGGCCGTCTCGGTGGCGCGGAATTGGCGCGCGTTGAAATGTATCACTGGGGCCGGGTGCCGTTGCACACGCTCCGCGCGAACATTGATTACGGTTTCGCGGAAGCGAACACGGTCTATGGCAAGCTCGGCATCAAGTGCTGGATTTGCAAGGGCGAAAACAAGCCGCAGAAAAAAGAAGTGAAAGTCGAAGCGCCGATCGCCAGTTAATTTTTTAGAAAGAATCTTGTTATGGCAATGCAACCGGCAAAAGTAAAGTATCGCAAAATGCACCGCGGCAGTCGCACGGGGCTGGCGACGAGCGGCAACACGGTTGCGTTCGGCGAGTATGGCCTCATGGCGCTGGAACGTTGCTGGATGGACGGCAAGCAGCTCGAAGCTTGCCGCGTCGCGATTACGCGCTACATGAAGCGCAAAGGCAAGATGTGGATCCGGGTGTTTCCGCAAAAGTCCTACACGAAGAAGCCGCTGGAAACGCGCATGGGCAAGGGCAAAGCGCCGCTCGAAGGCTGGGTGGCCGTGGTTCGTCCGGCGAACATTTTGTTTGAAGTGGACGGCATCACCGAGGCGGAAGCGCGCGAATCCATGCGCCTCGCCGCGACCAAGTTGCCGATCAAAACCAAGTTTATTTCGCGCCATCACCGCGCGAGTTAATCCGATGAAATTTGCTGAAATCAAAGATATGACGCTGGTGGAGTTGGCGGCCAAGGGCCGCGACCTCCGGCACGAGATGTTCAACCTGCGCCTGCAACAGGCGAGCGCGCAGTTGGAAAAACCCGCGCGTCTGCGCACGCTGCGCAAGGACATTGCCCGCGTCGAGACCCGCATCTCCGCGTTGAGCAACCAGGCGGCGAAACCGGCGGCGAAATAATTTTGTATGGCTGAAACAACGAATCCCGTGGCGGCGACCGGCAAGCGCAAGCAGCGCGTCGGCGAAGTCGTCTCGAATAAGATGACCAAGACGATTGTGGTGCGCGTGGAACGCCGCTACCCGCACGCCCAGTTCAAGAAAATCGTCACGTCCTACAAGAAATTTTACGCGCACGACGAAAAGGCCGAGGCCAAAGTCGGCGACACGGTGCGCATCGAGGAATCGCGCCCGCTGTCGAAGTTGAAACGCTGGAAGCTCATCGAGGTCGTCGAGCGCGGCGTGGCCGAAACCGCAGTCGCAGCCTGATTTTAATTTTATGTTGCAAGTTCGATCCAGTTTGGATGTGGCGGACAACACCGGTGCCAAGATTGCTTGGAACATCGGCGTGACCGGTCGCAACCAGCGTTATGCCGGCATCGGCGACGTCATCAAGGTTCACATCAAAGAAGCCGCGCCGGATGGTTCCGTGAAAAAAGGCGAAGTGCATGACGCCGTGATTGTCCGCACGCGCCAGATCATCAAGCGCCCCGACGGTTCGGTGCTGCGCTTTGACAACAACGCCTGCGTCATCATTGACAAGGAATTGAATCCGAAGGGCACGCGCATTTTCGGCCCGGTCGCCCGTGAGCTGCGCGAAAAGAAGTTCATGAAGATCATTTCACTCGCGCCGGAAGTCATTTGAAGGTTATGTCAAAATTTCATGTTAAAAAAGGCGACCAGGTCGTCGTGCTGGCCGGCAAAGAAAAAGGCAAGAGCGGCAAGATCATCCACGTGATGACCGACAAGCAGCGTGTTGTGGTCGAAGGTCTGCAAATGATCAAGAAGCACACCAAGAAAAGCCAGCAGAACCCGAACGGTGCCATCGTCGAGCGCGAAGGTTCGATCCACATCTCGAATGTGAAAAAAGCGGAGGCGGCGGCCGCGTAAATAATTTTTCACGGCCAAATCCGTGAACTGAAAAATGAAATCCAGACTTTACAAAAAATACAACGAAGAAGTGGTGCCGGCCCTGAAAGCCAAGCACAATTTCAAGAATGTCCACCAGGTTCCGAAATTCGTGAAGATCGTCGTGAACATGGGCATCAACGCCTCGTTGGAAAAAGGCGCGTTGGAAGACGCCGCCAAAGATTTGACCCAGCTCACCGGCCGCAAGCCGGTCATCAGCAAGGCGAAGAAGGACGTGGCCAATTTCAAGCTCCGCAAAAATCAGGCGATCGGCTGCCGCGTGACGCTGCGAGGCGACACGATGTATGAGTTTTTTGACCGCCTGGTCGCCACCGCGCTGCCGCGCATTCGCGACTTCCGTGGTTTGTCGCCGCGCAAGTTTGACGGCCGGGGCAATTATACTTTCGGCGTCGCTGACCAGACGATTTTTCCGGAAATTGAATTGGATAAGATCAAACGCCAGCAGGGCATGGACATCACGATCGTGACCACCGCGCCGGACAATGCGCTGGCGCTGGATTTGATCAAGCTGATGGGTTTTCCGTTCGCAGAAAAATAATTTGTTATGGCCAAAAAAGCTTGGATAGAGCGGAATAACCGCAAAAAAGAAACGGTGGCGAAATACGCCGCGATCCGCGCCGAATTGAAGGCGAAACGCGACTACGCCGGCTTGGCGAAATTGCCGCGCGACGCCAGCCCAACGCGCGTGGTGAACCGCTGCGCGATGAGCGGCCGCCGCCGTGGTTATTGGCGCAAGTTCGGGGTGTCACGTTTGACTTTCCGCGAAGCGGCGTTGAACGGTTTGATTCCCGGGGTGACGAAGGCCAGTTGGTGAAAATTTGATTCGTGCTGGCTGTCGGTTTCGCAATTGTGCGGGAGCCGAAACGCAGGACGAAAGTTGAAACGATAATATGAGCGATCCGATTTCTGACATGTTGACGCGCATCCGCAACGCGGGTGCGGCGCAATTGCCGACTGTTGCGCTGCCGCATTCCCGCATCAAGGAAAGCGTGGCGAAACTGTTGCAGCAACAAGGTTACATCACCGACGTGACGGTGGAGGGTGATACGAAGAAGACCCTTAAAATGCGCCTGAAGTTCAACGGCAAAAAGAGCGTGATTGAAGGCCTGAAGCGCGTCAGTTCACCCGGTTTGCGCCGGTATGTTGGCGCGACGGAAATTCCCCGCGTGCGCGGCGGACTCGGCGTGGCGATTGTCTCGACCTCGGAAGGTCTGTTGACCGACCAGCAGGCGCGCAAGAAAAACCTCGGCGGAGAACTTCTCGCCTACATCTGGTAATATTTTTATGTCGCGTATTGGAAAACAACCGATTGCCATTCCCGCTAAAGTGAAGGTGGACGTGAAGGGCCAGAAAGTTTCTGTCGAAGGACCGAAAGGCAAACTCGCCTGGGAATTGCCCCAGCGCACCAGCCTCAAGATCGAAGGCGACAAAATTGTCGTGAGCCGCGCCGGTGAAGACGCGCAGGCCAAGGCGCTGCACGGCTTGAGCCGCGCGCTCGTCAACAACATGGTCAAGGGCGTGACCGAAGGTTTTGTGAAGAAGCTGGAAATCCAGGGCGTCGGTTTCAAGGCCGCCGTTACCGGCAAAGTCGTGAACCTTGCGCTCGGCTATTCGCATCCGATTAATTACACGATTCCCGACCAGATCAAAGTCACGGTCGAGGAAAACACCAAGATTACGATTGAAGGCCCGGACAAGATGGTCGTTGGCAAGGTTGCTTCCGAGATCCGCGCTTACTATCCGCCGGAACCTTACAAAGGCAAGGGCGTCCGTTACGCCGGCGAACACGTCGTGCGCAAGGAAGGCAAGACCGTCCAATAAAAATTTAATGTTCACGGCCTAATCCGTGAACGCATTGAGATGAGAACCGAAAAAAAACACAAGTTGAAGCAGTTGCGCCACTGGCGCATTCGCAAACTCGTCAGCGGCACGGCTGAACGTCCGCGCATGAGCGTCCGCTTCACGAACGAAAACATCCACGTCCAGTTCATTGACGATATTGCCGGCAAGACGATTGCCGCCGTCTCAACGGTGAGCAAGGGCGAAGCAAAAGATTGTTCTGCCAACGTGACCGGCGCGAAGAAAGTCGGCGCACTCGCGGCGAAGGCTGCGATTGACAAGGGCATTTCCGCCGTGGTGTTCGACCGTGGCGGCACGCGCTACCACGGCAAGATCAAGACGCTGGCGGATTCCGCGCGCGAAGCCGGATTGAAATTTTAACCTGAACCGGAGAATTTATTGTGGCTGAAAACGAAAACATTCCAGAAGTTCCCGCTGCTGCTGCCGCTCCCGAAGCGCCGGCACCGCAGCCGGAATCGCGCGGTCCGCGCGGCGGGCAGGGCGGTCGCGGTGGACAAGGCGGTCGTGGCGGCGGACAAGGCGGTCGTGGCCGTCGGCGCACCGATGTCGGCGAAAACGCCTTTGAAAAGGGCGGCGAAGAAATTGTCGAAAAAGTGGTCTTCATTAATCGCTCCTCGAAAGTGGTCAAGGGCGGACGCCGCTTCAAGTTCAGCGCGCTCGTGGTCGTCGGCGACAAAAAAGGCAAAGTCGGCATCGCGCTCGGCAAAGCAGCGGAAGTCGCGGACGCGATTCGTCGCGGCGGCGAACTCGCCCGCAGCAAAATGGTTTCGGTCTCGCTGAAGGACGCGACGATTCCGCACGAAATGTATTCGACCTATGGCGGCGCGAAAATTTTGTTGCGCCCGGCCTCGCCTGGCACAGGCATCATCGCCGGCAAAACGGTGCGTTCCGTTTTGGAATCCGCCGGCATCAAGGATGTTTTGACCAAATCACTCGGCTCCAAAAACGCGGCGAACGTCGTGAAGGCGACTTTGAATGCGTTGTTGAGCCTCCGCACCCGCGAGCAAATTTACAGCGCACGCGGTTTGGAAATTAAAAAAGTAGCTGCGCCGAAAGCTCCTGAAGCCATTGCGGCCTGATTAAAATTTTATGCGACTGCACAATCTTAAACCCCGTCCCGGCTCGAAGCACCGCACCAAGCGGCTTGGTCAGGGCGAATCCAGCGGCCGTGGCAAAACGGCTGGTCGCGGTGGCAAGGGCCAGACCGCGCGCTCCGGCAGCTCGATCCGCATTGGTTTTGAAGGCGGCCAGATGCCGCTCATCCGCCGCATCCCCAAACGCGGTTTCAACAACGCCGAGTTTACCACGGCTTACAGCCCGGTGAATGTTGGCGAATTGAACCAGTTCGAAGACGGCGCGCGCGTGGACGAAACGGCTTTGCGCTCCTTGGGCTTGGCCAATGGTCCGAAGCTGGGCATCAAGATTCTCGGCTCTGGCGATTTGACCAAGAAACTGGTCGTGGTCGTCAGCGCCATCAGCGCCTCGGCGAAAACGAAGATCGAAGCCAAAGGCGGCTCGGTTGAAATCGTTGGCAAAAAATCTCCGGCTCCGGCCAAGAAATAATCGAGCTGAAGAATGTTCCGCTCCATCGCCAACACCCTCGGCAACTGCTTCAAAATCCCGGAGCTGAAATCTCGGATTTTGTTCACGATCATGCTGCTGGCCGTCTGCCGGTTGACGGCTTACATCGTCATTCCCGGGATTGACGGACAGGCGTTGGCAAAGTTTTTCGCGGAAAATTCCCAAGGCGGTCTGCTGGTGATGTATAACACATTTGCCGGTGGCGCGACCGGCAACTGCGCGATTGGCGCGCTGGGCATCATGCCTTACATCAGCGCCACCATCATCATCCAATTGCTTTCGGCCGTGGTGCCGCGTTTGAGCAAATTGGTGCGTGAGGAAGGCGGTCGCACCAAGATCGTTCAATACGGACGTTATCTGACCGTGGCTCTCTGTCTAGGCCAAGGTTGGTATTTTGCGCACAACTGGCTGACCCCGGAAACGGCTTTTCGAGGTTTTCAAGGTTCGCTGGTGATGACGGAAAATCATTTTCTCTACTATTTTGTAACGGTGACGGTGATGACCGCCGGCACGATGCTACTGATGTGGATTGGCGAACAGATTACGGAGCGGGGAATCGGCAACGGTGTTTCCTTGGTCATCACGATCGGCATTTTGGCGCGTTTGCCCAACGCGGTTCAAGGCGCGATTGACATGTTTTCGACGCACGGCGGCACGACCGAGGCCACGCATCATTTTGCCGGCACGGGGGTGATGCTGCTCATCCTGATGGTGTTCGTGATCGGCGGCGTCATCGCCATCACCCAGGCGCAACGGAAAATTCCAGTGCAATACGCCCAGCGCGCGGTGGGCCGTAAAATGTATGCAGGTGGAACGTCCTTCATGCCATTGCGTGTGAATTATGCGGGCGTCATGCCGATCATTTTTGCGCAGTCCATCCTGATGTTTCCGCAACCGCTGTTCACCAATCTGGCCACGTGGATCAAAGTGCCGTTCCTGCAGGATTTTTTCCGCTCGATTGCCATTCAATTGGGCTACGGCTCAGTGTTGTATCTTTCAATTTACTCGCTGATGATTTTGTTTTTCTCCTATTTTTGGGTGGCGACGCAGTTTAATGAAATCCAAATCGCTGACGATTTGAAGAAAAACGGCGGCTACATACCGGGTGTCCGGCCCGGTTTGGGAACCAGTGATTATTTGCATCACGCCATGAGCCGCATCACGCTGGCGGGTGCGATCTTCCTGACGATCATTGCAACCATTCCGATTATTTTGTCGCGCCAGATGAGCGTGGACCAGAACGTCGCGCAGTTTTTCGGCGGCACGAGCATTTTGATCGCGGTCGGTGTTTTGCTCGACACGATGCGGCAGGTGGAATCGCATTTGATGATGCGCCATTACGACGGGTTTTTGAAAAAGGGCAAGATCCGCGGCCGGTTCTAAATTTTGTGGCTGGCATAAAGCTCAAGTCAGAGGACGATTTGAAGTTGATGCGTCCGGCGGGAATGATGGCCGGCAAAGTTTTAGACGAGATCGCCGCATTCATCAAGCCCGGCATCACCACACGGGAAGTTGACAATTTTGCAGCGGAGCGGATCAAGAGTTACGGCGGCAAGAGCGCGTTTCTTGGCTACCGGAATTTTCCCTGCCACACGTGTCTCTCGGTTAACGAGGCCGTGGTTCACGGCATCGCGTCGGAACGCGAATTGAAATTTGGCGACATTGTCAGCGTGGATGTGGGCGTCACCTACAACGGTTTTATCGGTGACACCGCGCGGACGGTGGTAGTGGGCGGGTGCAGCGTTGCGGCGCAACGGTTGCTGGACGTGACGGAGCAGTCGCTCTATCTGGGCATCGCGCAGGCGAAGCCGGGCAACCGGGTGCTGGATATTTCGATTGCCGTTCAACAATACGTTGAACAAAACGGATTCAGCGTGGTGCGCGAATTTGTTGGCCACGGTGTCGGGCGCACGATGCACGAAGAGCCGCAGGTGCCAAATTTTGACGAGGGCAAGAAGAACTCGCCGAAGTTGAAGCCGGGCATGACGATTGCGATTGAGCCGATGGTGAACGCGGGGCGTCCCAACGTAAAAATCCTGAAAGATGGCTGGACAGTCGTGACGCAAGATGGTTCACTATCTGCCCATTTTGAGCATACGGTTTTGGTCACCGACGGCGAACCGGAGATTTTGACATGGGCCAAGATGCCTTCCGCGTCGAAGCTAGCGTGATCGAAGCGCTGCCAAACGGCACGTTTTGCGCGGAGTTGAGCAACGGGCACCGCTTGACGGCGTTTGTGACCGGGCGGGATAAAAAGAATTTTGCCGGCGCGAAAGCCGGCGACAAAGTAAAGTTGCAATTGACGCCTTACGACTTGAGCGTGGGGCGTATTTTAGTCGAAAAGAAAAAGATTTAAGATGAAAGTTCGAGCATCAGTCAAAAAATTGTGTGAGCACTGCAAAGTCGTGAAACGGCGCGGGGTTATCCGCGTCATTTGCTCGAACAAACGCCACAAGCAACGTCAAGGTTAATTAAAAATTTATGGCACGCATCATTGGTGTGGAAATCCCGCCCGGCAAGCGCATTGATATCGCGCTCCGTTACATTTACGGCATTGGCCCGGTCAACGCGAAGGAGATCCTCGAACGCGCGAACATTGACCCGTCCATTCGCGCAAAAGATTTGACCGAGGCGCAGCTCTCCCAAATCGTTCACGCGATCCAGGAAGGCAAATATGTCATCGAAGGCGATCTGCGCCGCGAACTCGGCATGAACCTCAAGCGCCTGCAGGGCATCAAGTGCTACCGTGGCATCCGCCACATGCGCAGTCTGCCCGTGCGCGGCCAGCGCACCCAGACCAACGCCCGCACCCGCAAAGGCCCGCGCAAGACGGTCGGCGTGTCGCGCAATCCGAACGCCAAGACCGGCATCCACTAATCACTAATTTCCATTATGTCCGAAGAAAAGAAAAAACCTGCCGCGCCGAAGAAAGAAAAAGAAGTGAAGCTTGACGCCACTGCGGCTGCGGCGGCTCCGGCTGCGGAAGCCAAGCATCCCAAGAAGGAAAAAGCTGCGGCTCCGACGGCGGAAACGGCGGCACCTGCTGAACCGGTTGTCGTTGCGGTGCCGACGGCTGCCGACTTGCTCGGCGAAGATCCGAACGCGAAGAAAGTCGTCAAGGCCAAGCACGCGAAAAACATCGCCATCGGCGTTGCGAACATTCTCGCCACTTTCAACAACACACAGGTCACCATCACTGACATGCAGGGCAACCTCATCGGTTGGTCGAGCGCCGGCCGCGTGGGTTTCAAAGGTTCGCGCAAGAGCACGGCTTACGCCGCGCAGATGGTTGCGCAGGATGCCGCCCGCCAGGCGATGTCGCATGGCATGAAGGAAGTTGAAATCCGCGTCAAGGGTCCTGGCTCCGGTCGCGAATCCGCGATTCGCGCGCTCCAGGCCATCGGCTTGGAAATTTCCTCGATCAAAGACGTGACGCCGGTGCCGCACAACGGTTGCCGCCCGCGCAAGAAACGCCGCGTCTGATTCATCACGCATCACTCATCACGCATTAATAATTTATGGCTCGTTATACAGGTCCCCGCGTCCGCATCAGCCGCCGTTTCGGAATTCCGATTTTCGGCCCCACGAAATATCTTGAACGCCGCAACTACGGTCCCGGCGTCCACGGCCCGAAGTCGCGCCGCAAGACCACCGAATATGGTGAAGGTCTGAATGAAAAGCAGAAGCTCCGTTATTATTACGGTTTGATGGAGAAGCAATTTCGCGGCGTCTATGAAAAAGCGTTGCGCCGTCGCGGTGTCACCGGCGAAATCATGCTGCAGATTTTGGAGACCCGTTTGGATAACGTGGTGTTCCACCTTGGTTTTGGCAACACGCGCGCCGCCGCGCGCCAGTTGGTCAACCACGGCCATGTGACGGTGAATGGCCGCAAGGCCGCCATCGCCTCGTTCGCTTTGAAGGTCAACGACGTGATTGTCATCAAGAAGCACAACGTGTCGCGCCAGCTCGCGACGAAGAATTTGGAAGTGTCCGCGAGCCGCGCGGTGCCGGACTGGCTGTCGTTGAACAAGGAAGAGTTCAAGGGCGTGGTCATGCGCATCCCGACCCGCGACGAGATCCAGCCGATTGCCAATGAACAGGCCGTCGTCGAATTTTATTCCCGCTAAACCGTAAACAAAAAAACAATTACACGGGCTTTTCCGGCCGGGAATAAATTTTGCCGGGAAAGCCAGATTAAAATTGTTGAAAGGAAATTATGCCAGTTCGTCTTGGACGTTTTGAAATGCCGAAGCGGTTGCAGAAGGATGAAACCTCTGCCACCGAAACCTACGCAAAATTTATCGCCGACCCGTTTGAAACCGGCTACGGCCACACCGTCGGCAACTCGCTTCGCCGCGTGCTGCTCTCGTCGCTCGAAGGCGCGGCCATCACCTCGCTGAAGGTGGACGGCGCGATGCACGAATTTGCCACCGTTGACGGCGTCGCCGAAGACGTGACGGACATCGTTTTGAACCTGAAGAAAATCAAGTTCAAGGCGCATACCCGCGATGAGCAGACGCTGTTGCTTTCCGTGAACAAGGAAGGTGCGGTCACGGCCGCCGACATTCAGGTGAACCAGAATGTTGAGCTCGTCAATCCGACGCAGCACATATGCACGCTGGACAAGAAGAAAAAATTTGAGATGGAGTTGACCGTGAAAATCGGTCGCGGTTTCTGCCCCAGCGACGAAAACAAGAAGCCCGGCCAAGCCATCGGCATCGTGGCGATTGATTCGATTTTTTCCCCGGTGACCCGCGTGCGTTATGCCGTGGAAGCCGCGCGCGTCGGCAACCGCACAGATTACGACCGCTTGGTGCTGGAAATTTGGACGGACGGACGTATCACGCCCGATGACGCGCTGACGCAGGCGTCCGCGATTTTGTCGCATCACCTCGACGTGTTTGTGGGCTATGACAAGAACGCGGTGGAATTTGAAGAAGCTGCGGACAAGCAGGACGACGAGAAGGCGAAACTCAAGAAATTGTTGAACATGAGCGTCAACGAAATTGAATTGAGCGTGCGCGCCGCCAACTGTTTGAACAACGCCAACATCACCACCGTCGGCCAGCTCGCCCTGAAGACGGAGCAGGAGATGCTCAAGTATCGCAACTTCGGCAAGAAGTCGCTCAACGAAATCAAAGACAAATTAACGTCGCTCAACCTTTCGCTCGGCATGAATTTCGAGCCGGGCCTCGTCGAGGCACCGAAAGAAGAAGCTCCCAAAGCCGAATAAGGATTTTTCATGAGACATTTGAAGCGCACGGCCAAACTGGGCCGCACCTCGGAACATCGCAACGCGATGCTCGCCAATCTGGTTTGCAGCCTGATCGAACACAAGCGTGTGACGACGACTTTGGCCAAGGCCAAGGCCGCCCGCTCCGTCGCCGAAAAAATGGTCACGCTCGGCAAGAAGGGCACCATTCATCACCGCCGCCTCGCCGCCGCACGGCTGCATCAGGAATCCGCCGCCAAGACCTTGTTCAAGGAAATAGCGCCCGCGTTCAAGGATCGTCGCAGCGGTTACACCCGGATCATCAAGCTGGAAAACCGTGTGGGCGATGCCGCGCCGCGCGCGATTCTGGAATGGGTGGACACCATCGCTCCCGCCGTCGCACCTGCGGAACCGGCTCCGGCGGCCGAAACCAAGCCGGAAGAGAAAAAGTAATTTCGATTGAAACTCCAAGCCCGCTCAATTGAGCGGGCTTTTTTGCTGTCCATTTGGCTCTGCAATCAATCAATACAACTAATAGACAAGAACCTCGGCGCGGCGCGGGCGACCGGCGCGATTGCAGAATGTTTGACTGCCCCAGTTTCTAGCGCGATAAGCGAAAAAGCCCCGCGCCGTGGGAGTTGATGCGCGGCGCAAATTCATTCGTGAACGATCCCAAGTCCTGGTGCGTCCACAGATTTCGGATGTGGCAAACATCTTGGAATCCGAGTTCGGATAATTTCACCGGCACCGCTGCGGAAGTTTCGGCGGCACTCGCCGGCACGTCTCGCGTGTTGAAGAGTGCCAGATACTGGTCGCCGGAGCCGGCGTCCGCAACCCAGCCATAAAAACCGTCGCGGTGAAAAAGCTCGCGGTTGTTAGTGCTCCCCTGGTCAACGGCGAGGATTTCATCGTTCGTGATGAGCGCGAGCGTGAAGTCATCGAGTTTCGTCAGGTCCGCGCCCAGGATGAGCGGGGAACGCGCGATGCTCCACAGCGTCAGCAGCGTGAACTGTTCGTCCGGCTTGAAATGAGTTTTGGTTTTGCCCATTTGCAGCACGCCGACCGGCAGCATATCCGCATCGGGAAAATGACCGGGGCCGCGATACGGCGTCCAGTCGCGCAGCCGGTCGAACTGCGCGAGCAGCAGCGACCATTTGTCCCAGAAATCATCGCTGATCCGCCACATGTTTGCATGCGCGCGGATGTGTTCGCCCGCGCTGACCGGCGTGGCCCCGGGCGAAGTGCTGAAGACAATGGGGCGGCCCGTGCGGTCAATCGCGCGGCGGATGGCTTCAATTTCCGCTTGGTGATAAGGCCGGGAAAGGTCGTCCACTTTTACAAAATCCAGTTCCCAAGCCGCGAACAATTCAAAGACGGAATCGTAATACGCCTGTGCGCCGGGCTTGGTCATGTCCACGCCATACATGTCGCTGTTCCACTGGCAGGTCTGATTCGTATCTGCAATATCGGCGGCGGTAAAGCGCGTGCCTTTGACCGGCGTTTTCGCCGCGACAGCCTGCCGTGGAATGCCGCGCATCAGATGCACCCCGAATTTCAAACCGAGACTGTGAACATAATCGGCAAGCGGCTTGAAACCCTGGCGGTTCGCGGCGGAAGGAAATTTATTGGTGGCCGGAACGAGTCGTCCAAATTCATCCATGTCAAGTTTTGCGCCCTGGCGATAATCAAAACCGGTGGCGTTCGGTTCATACCATTGAATGTCCACCGTGATGAGATTCCAGCCGTGGCCGGCGAGTTTTGCTTTCATCACGTCAGCTTGGGCGCGTGTCTGCGCCTCGGTAACTGTCGTCGCGAAACCATCCCAACTGTTCCAGCCCATCGGCGGAGTATTGGCCCACGCCCAATAATCGGGATCAGCCGACCAGCCACGGTTCAAACCAAACAGACCGACGAGGACAAACATCAGGATACAATTGTGTTTCGGCTTCATATTGTGTGAGGAAGTCATTTCACCAGTCAATCGGCGCGGGGTCAAGGCAACGCGGCATCCGATTGGTGTGCCGGGAGTGTCTGGTCGCCGCAGTTTGCAAGGCTTTGCGCTCTCGCTTTGAATTTGCAAAACGGCCAGGTTTTTGTATGTTCAGCTCGTTTTGGAGCAATAAACCAAAGTTAAATATTTACAAATATGAGCAATCCATTTTTAAGCCGCGGCTTGGACGAAGTCAGATTTGGCGACCGGCCAATGACCTTGAACGGCACCATCCACCGCACCGGTGTTCTCCTGCTGATTTGCCTGTGTGCTGGTGATTATGCGTGGACCCACGCGCTGGGCGGCGGGGCCATTATTGGCGCGGCCTTGGGCGGACTCATCATCGCCATGATCGGCATTTTCAAGGCCGAATGGACGCCGGTTCTCGCTCCGGTTTATGCGGTGTTGGAAGGGCTGTTGTTGGGCGGCGTCGCCCTGTTATACAACGCGCGATTTCCCGGCATCGTGCTGAACGCCGGCCTGCTGACGGCGGCGGTATTGTTCGTTTTGCTCGCGCTCTACTCGTCGCGCATCATCAAAGTGACCGACGGTCTGATGACCGGCATTTTCGCCGCGACGGCCGCCGTTGGCCTGGTTTATTTTGTGACGATGATGCTCGCCCTGTTTGGGGTGCATCTCCCGTATATTCACCAGAGCGGTTGGATCGGCATTGGCATCAGCCTCCTAACCACCGGAATCGCGGCGGCAAATCTGCTGGTGGATTTTCGGCTCATTGAAGACGGCGTGCGTGCGGAAAAGCCGAAATACATGGAGTGGTATTGCGCCATGGGACTGCTGATTACGCTGGTCTGGTTGTATTTGGAACTCCTGCGGCTGCTCAGCAAACTCAACGGTTCAAATAAATAACGCGCTGATTTCAGCACGGCTTTCCCCGGTTGGGTTTTCAACCGGGGATTTTTTTGTCCGCCCGATTCACGGTGCCCCGCATTTGACAGGTTTTTGAATTCTCATAAATCCCCCTTTGCCATCGTCAAAACTGGCCAATCATTAAGCAGAAACAATAAAAACCTGGTTTTAACGCCGCGAAAACACGGTGAATAACTCGGCCTTTTCGCGTTTAATCGAAGTCAATTCAAATCTGGCGGCGGCGGCGAGCTGCGGGCAACCAAGTCCGTCCGCAATCGTCGGCGCGGTGCGGCCGCCGAAAATTTTCGGACAGATCGTCAGGTGGATTTCACTCACCAAACCGGCGCGGAACAGCGCGTCGTTCAATTCGCCGCCGCCTTCGCACAACAGCCGTTTCACGCCCCATTTCGCTCGCAGCCAGGGCAGCGCTGAACGGAAATTGACTTCCGTTTCGCCAAAAACTTTCACCTCGTCCGCCAACTCGCGGAGTTGCGCCAGTTTTTTTGCCGGCGCGCGCTGGGTGGTCAGCACGATGATCGGCGAAAACCGTTTTTTGAAAATCTCCGCAGCTGGATTCAGCGAGCCGCTGCCGCTCACCACCACCCGTAAATTGTGTTCCGCCAGCCCGGATTGGCGCCGTCGCCGGCGGAATTTTTCGCCGCCGGTGCCGAGAATGGCGTTTGAATTTTCCACCGTCCGCGCGCCGCACATCACCGCGTCCGCCGTCGCGCGCAACTCATAAAGATGGGCCAAATCCCGCGCGCTGCCGAACGAGTGGACCGCGCGGTTCGCCGTCGCGATTTTCCCGTCCGCCGTCATCGCCATGTTGACGAAAACAAACGGCAGCTTTGGACTTTGGACTTTGGACTTTGGACTCATAAAATCAGCATCGCGTCGCCGTAGCTGAAAAAGCGGTAACGCTCGCGGATGGCTTCCGCATAAGCTGACAAAATTAATTCGCGGCCGCGAATTTTTTCGCCCGGCGCGGCGAACGCGCTCACCAGCATCAGCAGCGTGGATTCCGGCAGATGAAAATTCGTCAGCAGCGCGTCCACGATTTTGAATTCCGCCGGCGGGAAAAGGAAGATGTCGGTTTTACCCGCATGAACATTGAGTTTTCCGACGTTGAGTCGCGCGACGGTTTCCAGCGCGCGCGTCGCCGTGGTGCCGACGGCAATGACGCGCCGGCCGTTTTGTTTGGCTGCGTTCACGGCGGAAACCGTGGCCTCGGCAATTTCAAATCGTTCCGCGTGCATCTTGTGTTCCGCCACGGTTTCCGTTTTTACCGGCAGAAAAGTTCCCGCGCCGACGTGCAGCGTGACGAAACAAATTTGCACGCCGCGCGCGCGGATTTTTTCGAGAATTTCCGGCGTGAAATGCAGGCCGGCGGTCGGCGCGGCGACGGAGCCGGCGGGATCGGCGAAAACCGTCTGGTAACGGTCCTGGTCCGCCGGCAATTCGCCGTGCCGTTCGATGTAAGGCGGCAACGGCAGCTCGCCCAAGTTTTTGAGCTGCGTGAAAAGATTTTCGGTGCCGGAAAATTGCAATCGCCGGTGGCCGGCGGCGTTCACGGCGGTGACGGTCGCGAAAATATTTGATCGCGCGCCGTTTTTTTCTTGCAATTGAATTTGGGTTCCGATTTTGGCGCGTTTGCCGGGGCGCAACATGGCCCACCAATCGTTCGGGGCATTTTCTTCGAGCAGCAGCAGCTCAAAAAGCCCGCCGGTTTTGGCGTTCGTGCCGTGCAGGCGTGCCGGGATCACGCGCGAGTTGTTCAGCACCAAAACGTCGCCGGGCTGCAAAAACTCCGGCAGGCTGGAAAACCGGCGATGCTCGACTTTGCCGCTGCTTCGGGTTAAAACGAGCAGCCGGGAGCCATCCCGCCGCGCGGCGGGCTGCTGCGCGATGAGTTCGGGCGGAAGCTCAAAATGGAAATCGGCGGTTCGCATCGCCGCGAGCGTAACCGAGCGGGACGGGGGCTGACAATTCACAGTTACCGGTAATTGTGAATAACTTTTGAATAAACCCACCATTTTTGCGCGGATTTGGGTTGACAAACGGTGGGGGAAAATGGTTTATATTGGGGCGTTGTGGGTGATTTAAGTGGTTTTGGAAAACTGTGTGAATAAAAATGGCTGACGCGCCTCAATCGCAGACTTATTACAACTCGTGCTATCGGCATGGAGTGGATGAGAAGCGGCGCGTCCAGATCCCGGCCAAATGGCGGCCGGAAACCGACGGGACGGAGCTGACGGTGATCCTCTGGCCCAAGCATCAGGCGGGCGTCTGTCTGCGGGTGTTGCCGCCGAGCGAGATGGCCAAGATGAAGGCCAGCATTGACCAGTTGCCCAACAGCGATGCCAACAAAGGCGTTTTGAAACGGTTTATCGGCAGCAAGTCGGTGCAGGTGACGCTCGACAAGGCCGGCCGGATTTGTCTGCCGGAAGAAATGGCCAGCGCCGCCGGCATCAAAGACGAGGCGTTGCTCGTCGGCGTTTTGGACCGCTTTGAGATTTGGAATCCGAGCCGCTACGAAAAAGTCGAGGCTTCGGACGCAGTGCTGGCCACGAAGGCCTTTGAAATCATGGAGTGACTTATGAACTTTGGAAAATTGCTCGGTGCCGGAAAAACTTTTTTTGGCGGTGGCGGCCCGGTGGCGTATCGCCGGAACAAGCGCGTCTATCTGCCGAAATTCAACGCGGAAAAAAATCCGTTCACGCCCAAGCCGGCGGAACCCGCGCCCGCCGGCGCGTCGGTAGTGAAAAAAGTTTCCGTGCCGGACGCGGTCCGGACGCAAAAAAATTCGCCGCCGCCCGTCGCCAAAATGGCGCGCGCCGGGTGGACGACCAAATTAAATCCGTTTCGCGCGCCGGAGCCGGTCGCGCCGGCGCACGTCGCCGTGCAGCCCGAGTTTTCGCTGGATGCCGTGAAAGTGGTTCACAACGACCTGGCGGATGCGGACATTGAGATAGTGCCGGTCAAGTCGCACGCTGCCGCGCCAGCGGTGCCGGTGTTGCCGCCCGCGCGGCGGGCGTGGGAATATTTGGGCGAAAGCCTGTTGAAATCCAGTTGAACATGCGCAGTGTCCGATTTCATTCACCAACCAGTGATGGCGGCGGAGGTGCTGACCGCGCTGCAACCGCAGCCGAGCGGCCGCTACGCCGACGGGACGCTCGGTGGAGCTGGTCACGCGGCCCGATTGCTGGCCGCGAGTTCGCCGACTGGATGGCTGTCTGGGTGCGATCGCGATGGCGTCGCGGTTGAGATTGCCAAAAAACGGTTGGCGGAAAAATTCGCCGGGCGCTTTGATTTGCGGCGCGGCAATTTTGCGGAACTCGCGGAGTGGATCGCGGAAAAAAGCTGTGACGGCGTGCTGTTGGATTTAGGCGTCAGTTCGCCGCAACTGGACACCGCCGAACGCGGTTTCAGCTTTCAGCTCGACGGTCCGCTGGACATGCGGATGGACGACCGGCAGCCGCTGACGGCGGCGGATTTGGTGAACGGTGAAAGTGCCGAAGCGCTGGCGAAAATTTTTTGGGAATACGGCGACGAACGCGATTCGCGGCGGTTTGCGAAAGCGATCGTTCACGACCGCGCGCTGCGAAAATTTTTGACGACGCGGCAACTGGCGGATTTGATTGAGCGCTTGGCGCCGCGCCACGGAAAAAAGGCGCACCCGGCCACGAAAGTTTTTCAGGCGCTGCGCATCGCGGTGAACGACGAGATCGGTTCGCTGAAACGCGGTTTGGCGGCGGCGGTGAAAATTTTGAAGCCGGGCGGCCGGCTGGCGGTGATCACGTTTCACTCGCTTGAAGACCGCGTGGTGAAGGAATTTGGGCGCGAACGCGCGCGCGATTACACGTTCACGGGCGAAGTGGACGTGCCGGAATTGCGGACGCCGTGCGTGCCAGAATTGAAGTGGGTTTCGCGCAAGGCGATTTTGCCGGGCGAAACCGAGCTGCGCGAAAACCCGCGCGCCCGCAGCGCGCAGTTGCGCGTGCTGGAAAAAATTTAATTGCGGCGGTCGGTGACCGCTGAAAACTGCGACGCTCCTGAAGCGCCGCCACAAAAAATGTCGAAGAATCGAAAAAATCAGTCCGCAGAAATCCGGTTCGGTCCGGTGCTGAAGGTTGTTTTGCTGTGTTTGTTGATTGGCGGCTCGGCGATTGGCTATGTCTGGCAGAAAAACCAGATTGACCGGCTGGGCATGCAGATTCGCGAGCGGGAAAAAAGTCTCGCCAAAGTAAAGCGCGACAATGAAAACCTCGCGAACCAGATTTCGTTTCTGCATTCGCCCGTGATGATTGACCGGCGGGCAAAGGAGCTGAATCTCGGCCTCGCGCCGGCGCAGCCGTTGCAGGTCGTGCGGCTCTTGGAAACGCCGGTCGCGCCGGAGCCGGGCAGCGCGCGTCAACTCGCCCAGCGGCCGGTGACCGGCCTGACGCCATAAACGATTTTGGCCGCCGCTCGTGACGCCGTCGGGTGAGGAACCGATCGCCACGGGCGGCTGGCCGTTTTTAGGATGAACAACAAACTGCAAATCCGTCGCGCGGCGCTGCTGCTCGGCTTGCTCGGCCTGGCCTTCGCCGGTCTGGGCTACCGGCTGGTGGATTTGCAGATTGTGCGCCACGACGAGTTGAGCGCGAAGGCGCAGCGCAACACGCAGCGCGAGTTTCGCCAGGCGCCCCGGCGCGGCGACATTCTCGATGCGAACGGAAATGTGCTGGCCACGAGCGTGCCGGTGAAAACGATTTGCGCCGATCCGTCGCTCATCGGCAATCAGCCGGCGGCGGTCGCCCGCGTGCTCGCGCCTTTGTTGCAATTGAACGAAACCGTGCTGGCGCAAAAGCTCGCGCCGCGCAGCTATCTGGCCAAGGACAGCGACGGCGAAATTGTCACCAACGAAACGCATTACGTCCGGCTTGCCAAAAATGTTTCGGAAGAAACCTGGCAGCGCATTGCGGCGGCGATGACGAACCTCACGTTTGGCGTGGATGAGAAAAGTTTGTCACGGACGAACCGGGAATTTTTCCGCAACCTGCGGCTGCATGCGGTTTATTCCGAGGCGGACCAGTTGCGGGTTTATCCGAACGGCCCGCTGGCCGCGCAGGTGGTCGGTTTTCCGGCGGTGGAAGAAACCAATGTTGACGGCCGGTTTGTTTCGCAAATCGTCGGGCGCGATGGCATCGAACTCGCACTGCAAAAACAGTTGAGCGGTGTCGCCGGCTGGCGCGTGACGGAAACCGACAAGGCGCAGCGCGAAGTGGTGGCGTGGCGCGATGAAGACGTGTATGCGCGCGATGGCTTGAACGTGGTGCTGACGATTGACTCGGAGGTGCAGCACATCGTCGAAACTGCGCTGGCGGACGCGCTGCAAAAGCACACGCCGAAGAGCATCACCGGCATCGTCATGCGGCCGCGCACCGGCGAAATTCTGGCCATGGTCTCGCTGCCGAATTACGACCCGAACAAGCCGAACACCATCACGCCGGAAACGCGCAACCGGGTCATTGAGGATGTCGTCGAGCCGGGTTCCACTTTCAAGATCGTCGTGGTTTCCGGCGCGCTGAACGACGGCGTGGTGAAATTGACCGATCCCTTCGATTGCGAGCATGGCCATTTTGCTTTCGCCGGAAGAGTGTTGCACGATCACGAGGCTTACGGAATTTTGTCGGCGGAAGGCATCATCACCAAATCATCCAACATTGGCGCGGCGAAAATCGGCATCAAACTGGGCGCGCAGGGGCTGTTTGATTACGCATGGAACTACGGTTTCGGCCAGCGCACCGGGCTGCCGCTGCCGGGCGAGGCCAAAGGCTTTTTATATCCGGTGAAAAATTGGAGCAAGGTTTCCATCGCGCAAATTCCGATGGGCCACGGCGTGGCGGTGACGCGGTTGCAGATGCTGGATGCGATGGCGGCGATTGCCAACGGCGGCTGCCTGATGCGGCCGATGATCATCAGCCGCTTGCAGGAGCGCGATGGCAGCATAGTGCAGCGCTACGCGCCGCAGCGCGTCCGCCAGGTCATCACCCCGGCCACGAGCAAGCAGATGATCGAGGCGCTGAAAACGGTGGCGACGAAGGACGGCACGGCGGCCGAAGCGGCGTTGAAAAATTATGTGGTCGCCGGCAAAACCGGGACGGCGCAAAAAGCGGAGCACGGCGTCTATGTTTCCGGAAAATATGTTTCGTCGTTCATCGGTTTTTTCCCGGCGGACCATCCGGAGCTGTGCATTTCCGTGGTGATGGATGAGCCGAAAGAAGGTTACTATGGCGGCAAAGTCTGCGGCCCGGTGTTTCGCGAAATCGCGGAGCGCTGCGCGAGTTATTTGAATATCGCACCGGACCAGAATCTGGCGACGAACCTGCCGCCGCTGGTCGCCGAAACCAATTCCCATAGAATTTTGACGCCATGAGCGAATCCCGTCCGCAACTGTTCGGCATGTTGGCCGGCCTGTTTTTGGCCGCCGGCCTGGTTTTTTCCGCCATGCTCGGCACGGCCGCGTGGGTGAAAATTAAAAATTCGCAGTTCATCACCGTCAAGGGTTCGGCGCGGAAAAACATCGAATCGGATCTGGCCGTCTGGCGCGGCAGTTTCGTGGTCGAATCGGAGACGCTGCTGGACGCGCAGCATAAAATCCAGGCGAACCACGCGGTCGTGGAAAAATTCCTGGGCGAGGCGGGCGTGACGAATTTTTCCTTTGCCCCCATCAACATCGAGGAAGTGCGCGCCATGCAGAAAAGCGCCGATGGCTGGACGCAACAGCGCACGACGGGCTTCCGGCTCAACCAGTCCGTGCGCGTGGAATCCACGGATGTCGCGCGGTTGGAGCATCTGGATTCGACGCCGCTGGTGGAGCAGGGCTTGCTGTTCACCACCGAGCCGCCGCAGTTTATTTACACCACCGTCGGCGAGACCAAAATTGAGATGCTAGCCGAGGCGACGAAGAACGCCCGCGAGCGCGCCGAGCAAATTGCCGCGAACGGCGGCAGCGGCATCGCGCAACTCCACGATGCGGACATGGGCATTTTTCAGATCACGCCGTTGCACAGCAACGATACCAGCGGCGAAGGCCTGAATGACACCACCTCGCGCCAGAAAACCATCACGGCGGTGGTGACCGCGACGTTTTTGCTGAAATAATTTTTGTGGAAGCTCGCTCTTTGAAATTTGTGGCGGAAGCCTGCGGCGCCGAAATCAAATCCGGCGCGCTGGAAACGAACGTGAAAAATGTCTGCACCGATTCGCGGCTGGCGCAGGCGGGCGATGTGTTCTTTGCCATCAAAGGGGAAAAGTTTGACGGCCACGATTTCATCAATGATGTCGCGGCGAAAGGCGTGGCGGCAATAGTGGCACAGGCGTCTCGCCTGTGCGATGCAAAGAAAAACGCAGGCAAGATGCCTGTGCCACTGCCGGATTGTGCCATTCTCGCCGTGAATGACGTGCGCGTCGCGTTCGGCAAACTGGCGGCGGCTTACCGGAAAGATTTTTCGCTGCCAGTGATCGCCGTCGGCGGCTCGAACGGCAAGACGACGACGAAGGAATTGCTCGCGTCGGTGCTGCGCCAGAATCTGGCGACGCTCTCGAGCGAGGCCAGTTTCAACAACGACATCGGCGTGCCGGCGACTTTGCTGCGACTGGAAAAAAACCACCAGGCGGCGGTGTTGGAAGTCGGCACGAATCATCCGGGCGAACTGGCACCGCTGGTGAAAATGGTGCAGCCGAAGTTCGGCCTCATCACGAGCATTGGCCGCGAGCATCTGGAATTTTTCGGCGATGTCGCCGGCGTGGCGCAGGAAGAAGGCTGGCTGGCGGAACTGCTGCCGGCGGATGGAAAATTATTTTTGAACGGCGACAGCGAGTGGGCGGAAAAAATCGCGGCGCGGACGCCGGCGAAAGTTGTCCGCGTCGGGTTCGGCGAAAAAAATGACTGGCGCGCGACGAAAGTCCGGCTGGATAAAAACGGCGTGACGTTTCAGGTCACGGCGCCGAAGGCGGAATTTTGCGGCGAGTATCGGATCAATTTGCTCGGCCGGCATCAGGTGACGAATGCGCTTTTTGCGATCGGGTCTGGAGAGGAACTCGGACTGGGCCGCGCTGAAATTCAGCGCGGCCTGGCCGAATGCCAGCCGCCGAAAATGCGGCTGCAATTTTGGGAAGCCAACGGCGTGCGCGTGCTCGACGACTGCTACAACGCCAACGCGGATTCGATGATCGCCGCGCTGGAAACCTTGTGCGATCTGCCGCTGCAAGGCCGGCGCGTGGCGGTGCTCGGCGACATGGCGGAACTCGGCGCGCAAAGCGAGCCGGCGCATGTGGAAGTGGGTCGGCATGCGGCCAAATTGAAAATTGGCCAGCTTTTTACGGTCGGAAAAAATTCGGCGGCGACGGCGCAAGCGGCGCGCACCGCCGGGCTGACTCGTGTGATTGAATTTGCGGATGTGGAAGCGGCGGTGCGCGCGGTGAAGAATTTTTTGAAGCCGGGCGATTTGGTTTTGCTGAAAGCGTCCCGGTCGTCGCGACTGGAGCGGATTGCGGAAACGCTGCGGTCGGAAAAATCGCAAATTGAAAGTCGGAAGTCATAAATTTTAAGATGTTCTATTTTTTGAGCCAGCGGATTTTGGAGTGGGCGCACGGCAGCGACTGGGAAAGTCGCCTGTCGTTTCTGCGTCTGTTCCGCTACATCACCGTGCGCAGCGCGGGCGCGGCGATCACGTCGCTGGTGTTGTGCTGGTGGCTGGGACCGAAAGTGATTCGCTGGCTGAAGGAATTGAAATTTGGCCAGGAATACGCCGACAAGGCCGAGGAAGCCGGGCTGTCGGCTTTGCGGGTGAACAAAAAAGGCACGCCGACGATGGGCGGCATTTTGATCGTTCTGGCGCTGGTGCTTTCAACGATGCTGTGGGCGCAATGGAATGCGCAGGTGGAATTGACGATGCTGTCAGTTCTGGTTTTGGCCGGGCTGGGATTTTACGACGACTACGCGAAAATTTTGAAGCAGAGCGGCGGCGGCACGCCCCCGCGCGTGAAGTTGATTACGCAGTTTGCGCTGGCGGCATTCGTCGGAATTTATCTGTTATACCTGCCGGCAAAAAGCGAACTGCATCTGCTCGGCACCAAAAGCGTCTGGCAATGCAACTTGGTTTCCAGCGTGATGCTGCCGTTTTTCAAATATCCGCTGCACGTCGGCGCGGTGGCGGGCGTCGTGGTGGTGATGCTGGCGATTGTGGGCAGCTCGAACGCGGTGAATTTGACGGACGGGCTGGACGGACTGGCCATCGGCTGCACGCTGATCGTCGGCTTTGTCTTTTTGTTTTTCACGTATCTGGCGGGCAACGTGAAAGCGGCGGCGTATCTGGAAATCCCGTATGTGTCGGGCGCGGGCGAACTGACCGTGTTTTGCGCCGCCCTGGTCGGTGCGGGTCTTGGATTTTTGTGGTTCAACTGCCATCCGGCGCAGGTGTTCATGGGCGACACCGGTTCGCTGGCGCTCGGCGGCGCGTTCGGCATGGTGGCGGTGCTGATCCACCAGCCGTTTGTGCTGGTGATCGCGGGCGGTGTGTTTGTGGCCGAGGCCTTGTCGGTGATTTTGCAGAAAAGCTGGTTCAAGTTCACGCGCATCCGAACCGGCACGGGGCAGCGGATTTTTTTGATGGCGCCGCTGCACCATCATTTTGAAAAAAAAGGCTGGCATGAGTCGCAGGTGGTGATGCGCTTTTTTATTTTGTGCGTGCTGTGCGCGGTGGTCGCGCTGGCGACGTTGAAACTGCGGTGAACGGAAAGCGATGAATGGCGAAACAAACATTGGAAAACGGCGCTTTGCTGCTTGCGCGGCGGGCGCGCGGTTGCTATCAATTTGCGTGAGAGCGGCAAGGCGTGCGCCGGCCAGCGAGAGTGTTTCACTATTTCATCTTTCTGCCGGTTGTCATACCCGCGACCGGTTCCGGTCCGTCTCCCAAAAAAACAAAAAAAGTGAATTTAATGCGTTGCGTAATTTTTCGAGGGAAAGTTCCGCCGCGCAAAACTCAAAACCAAAAACATCACCTCGAAATTAGGACGCATTTGCGCCAAACATATGAATAATCCGAATCCGTTCGTTCCCAAAGGTTCGCTGCTCGAACAACAAAGTCAGCGCCGTTCCCGGCTCAAACTGGCCGTGTTCTGCGTGCTCGCCGTCAGCGTCACCGGCCTCGTCGCCATGCTCATCCAAGGCTGCCAGCGTGAGAAGCCCAAGGACGACTTGAATCCGATGCCCGCCGTGGACACCAACGCCCTGGCGATGGAACTGACCAACACACCGGCGGTCGTGGACACCAATCCGCCGGTGCCGGTGCCGCCGGTCGTGAGCAATCCGCCGCCGGTCGTCGTGCCACCGCCACAGCCGCCGACCGCTGAAACGGCCGGCTCGGATTATGCCGTCGTTCAAGGCGACACCTTGGCCAAGATCGCCAAAGCCCACGGCGTGTCGCTCAAAGCACTGGAAGCCGCGAACCCCGGCGTGGATCCGAAAAAATTGAAGATCAAACAGAAGCTGGTTATTCCGTCCGCCACGAAGCCCACCGAGGCCGCGCCGGCCGCTGCGGCTGGCACGCCGGATCTTGGCGGCGAAGCTTACACCGTCAAGTCTGGTGACACGCTCAGCAAGATCGCCAAGAAACACGGCATCTCCATCAAGACATTGCAAGCGGCGAACAATTTGAGCACGACCAAAATCAAGGTCGGCGACAAGTTGAAAATTCCGGCGAAGGCCGAAACCGCCGCGTCGGCACCCGCCGCGCCGGACACCACCGCCACGCCGGTGCTGCCGCCCGTTGCCGCGCCGGCTCCGAGCGCCCCGGTTTCCGCCCCGGGCAAATAACCGCGTTGAACGCGGCTGGCATTTTTTAAAAATTGAAATGAAAGTCGCCGTTACCACTTTGGCGTTTTGCGTCGCCAGCCTCCTCGCGCTGGGGCTGGTGATGCTTTACAGCTCCAGCATGCTGATGCTGGACAGCCACACCCACTCTGAAATCGGCGCGCACTATTTGATGATGCAACTCATCTGGTGCGTGCTCGGTTTCGGACTTTGCGTGACGGCGGCATCCCTTGATTATCAACTGTTAAAAAAATACGCCTGGCCGTTTTTCATCTTCGCCTTGCTGCTGCTCGCGCTGGTTTTGGAAAAACATCTTGGCACCGTGCGCGGCAACGCGCGGCGCTGGTTCAGTTTTCATGGCGTCAGTCTGCAACCTTCGGAGTTGGGCAAAATCGCCCTCATCATTGCGCTCGCCTGGTATGGCGACCGTTTCCAGCGTCGGATGCCCACGTTCAAATGGGGCGTGGTGCTGCCCATTCTCATCATCACCGCCGAGCTGGTGCTGATCTTCCGCGAGCCAGACTGGGGCACGACAATTTTGCTCGCGGTGGTCGGCGGCGGCATGTTGGTGCTGGCCGGCACGCAATGGAAATTCATCATCCCGCCGGGGCTGGCGGTCGTGGCGGGCGGCGTGCTCATGCTGTTGCACAATCCCATGCGGATGAAACGGATTTTCAGTTGGCTGGATTTGGAGCAGCACAAGGATGACGTGGGCTATCAGGCGTATCAGGCCATGATCGCGCTCGGTTCCGGCGGATGGACGGGCCTCGGCTTGGGCAACGGCCGCCAGAAACTTGGCTGGGTGCCCGAACATCACACCGATTTTATTTTTTCCATCATCGGCGAGGAACTGGGTTTGCTGGCGACGCTGCTAGTGATCGTCGCATTCGTCGTCATTGCGCTGTGCGGTTTTTACATCGCGCTGCGCGCGCAGGACATGTTTGGCACCCTGCTTGCCGCCGGCATCACGCTGCTCATCAGTTTGCAGGCTGCCATCAACATCGGCGTCGTCACCAGTGCGTTGCCGAACAAGGGGCTGGCGCTCCCGTTCATCAGCTATGGCGGTTCCAGTCTGGTGGTCATGTTGGCGTGCGTCGGCATTCTGTTGAGCGTTGCGCGCCAAGCCGCTCCTCGGCAGGCCGCGCCAGCAAAAGTTTCCGTGACGGATTTTGATTCCAACGACAATCCTTTTGCCGCCAAGGCCGCATGAATCCGAATCCCAAAAAAAATCCCTACGTGGCCATCGCGTGTGGCGGCACGGGCGGACATCTGTTTCCGGGCCTCGCCGTCGCCGAGCAACTCAAGCGGCATGGCTGCGATGTGGCGCTGCTCATTTCGTCCAAGGAAGTGGACCAGCAAGGCGTGAAGTCGGCTGCGGGCTTGGAAATTTTCACACTGCCCGCAGTTGGTTTGCAGAATCGGAATTATTTTTCCTTTGCCGGCAGCTTTGTCAAATCCCTGTTTGCCGCGCGAAGGGTTTTCTGCCAGCGCAAGCCGAGCGCCGTCCTGGCGATGGGCGGCTTTACCAGCGCGCCGCCGATTTTTGTCGCGAAAGAGCTGGGCGTGAAAACATTTCTGCACGAATCCAACACCATTCCTGGCAAAGCTAACCGTTATCTGGCCCGCTTTGTGGACGAGGCGTTCGTCGGTTTTCCCGAAGCCGCCGCGCGGCTCAATGCCCGGAAGGTCACGCCCACTGGCACGCCCGTGCGTCCGCAATTTCAAGTCCGCGATCCGGCGGAATGTCGTGTGGCGCTGGGCTTGGATGCGGATCGCCCGACCATTTTTGTGGTTGGCGGCAGCCAGGGCGCGAGCGGCCTGAACACGATGGTGCTTTCCGCGTTGCCGCTCTTGGCGAAGAAAAACTGGCAGTGGCTGCATCTCACGGGCGCGAACGATTTTGAAAAAGTAAAATCCGCCTACGCCGCCGCCGGCATCAAGGCCGTGGTCAAACCGTTTTTCGCGGAAATGGACTTGGCGCTCGGTGCCGCGACCGCTGCGGTCAGCCGCGCCGGCGCATCGTCGCTCGCGGAAATGGCGGCGATGCGCTTGCCTTCACTGCTCGTGCCGCTGCCGACGGCGGCGGACAACCACCAGTTTTTCAATGCGCGGATTTACGCGCTGAGCGGCGCGGCGCGGCTGCTCGAACAAAAAGATTCCACGCCGGAAAAAATCGCCGCCATTTTGGTCGAGCTTGTCGAGGACGATTCCGTCCGCGCCAAAATGCACGCCGCGCTCGAACTCTGGCACGCGCCGAAATCCGCCGAGCAGATCGCGGCAAACATTTTGCGCCTGTCATTCAAGTCCATTGATCTGCCGGCCACCGAGGAAGACACCACCGTGCTCACGCGCGGCCAGGCCGGGCCGTCTGCCGCCGGCACCGGCCCCAAAAAATTTTCCGCCGCATGACCACTTTCGAACAGCCAGCCATTGCCGAGGAGATCGCCGGACGGGTTTCGTCCGCGACGGTCATCCGCCGCGACGAGCCGCTGGCGAAACACACGACCTTGCGCGTCGGCGGCCCGGCGGATGTTTTTGTTGAACCGGCGAATGAAAAAGATTTGTCAGCGATCCTGAAATTTTGCGGCGAGCGTGAATTAAAATTTTTTGTGCTGGGTCGCGGCTCGAATTTGCTCGTGTGCGATGGCGGCTTTCGCGGCGTGGTCATTTGCCTGGCGCAGCCGGAATTCTCCAAGATTGAAATTGACGGCGAACGACTGCGCTGCGGCGCGGGCGCGCGGTTGAAAAACGTCGCGGTTGAGGCGCGGCGGAACGGCTTGAGCGGGCTGGAATTTCTCGAAGGCATTCCCGGCAGCGTCGGCGGCGCGCTGCGGATGAACGCCGGTGCGATGGGCAGCGCCACATTTGACGCCGTGGAGTCTGTGCGGCTGATGGATTTTGATGGATACCTCCGCGAGCTTTCGCCGGCGGAGATGGCGGTCGCCTATCGCGGCTGCGCGACGCTCAAAAATCATGTCGCGCTGAGTGCGCTGTTGCGGGGCAAACCGGATTCGGTGGAATCCATCGCGCAGCGGATGAGCGCGTTCAGCCAGAAACGCTGGAGTTCGCAGCCCGCCGCGCCCAGCGCCGGCTGCATGTTCAAAAACCCGGCGACGATTCCGGCGGGCAAATTGATTGACGAACTCGGCTTGAAAGGCACGCGTGTCGGCGGCGCGCGGATTTCGCTGGAGCATGGAAATTTCCTGGTCAACGACGGCAACGCCACGGCGGCGGACGTGCTGGAGCTGATCGGCATTTTGCAGGCGAAAGCGAAGGCGGCACGCGGAATTGATTTGCATATTGAGGTTGAAATCATTGGCGAAGAATGAGTCGAAAACTAAACATCACCGTCATGCTCGGCGGGCCGAGCGCCGAGCGCGAAGTTTCGCTGCGCACGGGCGCGGCCGTGGCGCAGGCGCTGCGCTCGCTCGGCCATGAAGTTTTTGAACTTGACCCGAAAACGCCGGACTGGATTTTGCCGCCGAAGACGGACGTGGTTTTTCTCGCGCTGCATGGAACTTACGGCGAGGACGGCACGGTGCAAAAGCAACTGGATTTCATCGGCGTGCCTTACACGGGCTGTGACGCGGGGGCGAGCCGCATCGCGTTTGACAAGGTGCTGACGAAACAAAAGTGCCTTCAGGCTCGGGTGCCAACCGCAAAGTTTTTGACCGTGAATTCAGCGGCGGCGGTTTTGCCCCAAGATTTTTTGCCGCCGCTGGTCGTCAAGCCTTCGCGGCAGGGTTCGAGCGTTGGATTGCAATTTGTCGAGCGAGTTGAGGAATGGTTCACCGCGCTGGCCGAAGCACTGAAGTTTGATTCGGAAGTTTTGGTCGAGGAAAAAATCGTCGGGCGCGAAACCACGGTGGGCATTCTCGGCGGACAAGTTTTGCCGGTCGTGGAAGTTCGGCCCAAAGCCGGCAGCTACGATTACAAAAACAAATACACGGCGGGCGCGACGGAATATTTTTGCCCGGCGGATTTTGACGCAGCGACGACGCAGCGGATTCAAGCCGCCGCGCTCGGTGCGTTCAACGCGATTGGCGGGCGCGATTATTCGCGCGTGGACGTGATGGTGCGCGCCGACGGCTCGCCGGTGGTGCTGGAAGTAAATACTTTGCCCGGCATGACGGAAACAAGTTTGCTGCCCAAGGCGGCGGCAGCAGCGGGCATGAATTACGCGGAGCTGTGCCAGCGGATGGTGGATTTGGCGCTGGAACGAAAAACGGCGGCGGAATTGAAAGCCGAGCAGGAAGCCGCCGGTTCAACGGTGATAATGACAATGATCAATGTGGTTTAAACGCGAAAAAATCAAGAACCGCCGCCTGCACCGCAACCATGTGCTGGATGTGAAGCTGCGCTCCGATCAGGTGCGCGCGAACCGCGTGCGGCTGGGGACGATTTCGTTCATCGTCGTGTTCGGAACTTTTTTCGGCCTGTATCTCCTCTGGCGCGTCGGTGAGGCGACGCTCAACGCGTTCGTCTATGACAATGCCGATTTCGCTATTCAGCAGATTGACGTGGCGACCGACGGGAAAATTGCGCCGGAACAATTGCGCCGCTGGACGGGCGTGAAGCCGGGCGCAAATCTCATCGCGCTCGATCTCGCGGCGGTGAAGCGCAACCTCGAACTGGTCTCGGTGATTGACTCGGTTTCCGTCGAGCGCGTGCTGCCGCGCACGTTGAAAATTCGCGTGACGGAGCGCGATCCAATTGCGCAGGTGAATGTCCCGCGCGCGGATGCGACGGGCGGAATTTCCGTTTCCGTTTTTCAGCTCGACGCCGATGGCGTGGTGATCACGCCGCTGGATCCGCGCGTTTGCACGGTGCCGCTGGCGCAGATGAATCCGCAACTGCCGGTGATCGGGGGCTTGAATTATTTTCAGCTGCAGGCCGGCCGGCGCATCGAGCTGCCGCAGGTGCAGGCGGCGTTGCGGCTGGTCGCGGCGTTTGACAAATCGCCGATGGCCGGGCTGGTGGACTTGCAGCGCGTGGATGTTTCCGCGCCGGGCGTCATCGTGGCGACGACCGGGCAGGGGACGGAAATCACTTTCGGGCTGGAAAATTTGGAGCAGCAGTTGGCGCGCTGGCAGCAGATTTACAATCTCGGTTTGCAGTCGCAGAAGTCCATCGCCTCGGCGGACCTGGCGGTGGCGAACAACGTGCCGGTGCGCTGGATGACGGCCGGCCTCGCGCCGGTCGTGACGCCGAAAGTGGCGAAACCCTTGAAATCCCGGAGGAAAAATGTTTGACGATTCCAACATCATTGCCGGCCTCGAAATCGGCACTTCAAAAATCTGCGTGGTGGTCGGCGAACAGAACCCCGACGGTGCGCTGAACATCATTGGCATCGGCCAGGCGCGTTCGCGCGGCGTGCGCAAAGGCGAGATCATCAATCCCGAGCAGGTCGAGGAGGATTTGCGCGCGGCGATGTTCGAGGCCGAGCAGATGGCCGACGTGGAAATCCGCAGCGTGTATCTCGGCGTGAGCGGCGGCCATGTGCGCGGCTTCAACAACCGCGGCGTGCATCCGGTGGTTTCCGCCGACCGCGAAATTTCGCAGGATGATGTCGAGGATGTGGTGAAAAATGCGAAGGCCATCAATTTGCCTGCGGACAACACCGTCATCCATGCCGTGCGGCAGCATTTTTTTGTGGACGGTCAGGACGGCGTGACGAATCCCGTCGGGATGCTGGGCGCACGATTGGAGGTGGACATGCACGTGATTCACGGCCACGCCAACCGCCTGCAAAATGTCGTCCGCCTCGTCCGCGCCACGTCGCTGGAAGTGGATGACGTGGTGTTTAACGGCATCGCCACCTCGCTGGCGCTGCTGTCGAACGAGCAAAAGGAACTCGGCGCGCTGGTCATTGACATCGGCGGCGGCACCACGGAATTCGTGGTTTATTCCAACGGCGTCATCCGGCATTCCGGCGTGCTGGCGGTCGGCGGCGATCACGTTTCCAACGATCTGGCGTTTGGTTTGAAAGTTCCGTTGAGCCGGGCGGAAAAATTGAAAATCGAATATGGCGCCGCGCTCGTCAATGACGCGGTGAAAGGCCAGACCATCAGCATCACCAATGAACTCGGCCTCGAACTCAAGCGCCTCAACCACGAGCATCTGCAAAAGATCATGTCGCTGCGGCTTGAGGAAATTTTTCAGCTCATCGCGCACGAACTGGAATCGGCCGGCCTCACCGATTATCTGCGCGCCGGGGTTTTTCTCTGCGGCGGCGGCTCGCGCGTGCCCGGCATCGTGAAGCTCGCGGAAAATGTTTTTCAAATGAATGTCGCGCCTGGCCACGCCGCCGCCATCAGCGGCCTGACCGCCGCGCTTGAGCAACCGGAATTCGCTGCGGCCATCGGCCTGGTGAAATACGGTTCGCTGAAACAAAATCGCAAACGCACGCAGCGCCCTTTTTACAAAGGGTTGATTGGCCGTTTGCTCCAACGATCCTGAAAGCCTGGTTATGCAAACTCCTGAAACAACTCAAGCTGCTCTTTTGGAATCACCCGCAGGATCCAGCCAGCCGGTCGTGAGAATTTTCGGCGTCGGCAACGCGGGCATTGCCATGCTGGGCACGCTCGCCCTGCCGGAATTTGCCGCCGCGCAGTTTGCCGTCATCAACACCGATGCCGCTTCGTTCGCCGCCTCACCGGCCACGGTGAAGATTCATCTCGATAACAAACTGCTGCGCGGACTTGGCTCCGGCGGCGATCCCGAACGCGGGCGCGCGCTCGCCGAGGAACAATTTTCCACGCTCAAATCCGCGTGCGAGGGCGCGAACGTCATTTTCATCCTCGCCGGACTTGGCGGCGGCGCGGGCAGCGGCATCAGCCCCGTGCTGGCCAAGGCCGCGCGCGAGGCCGGCGCGCTGGTGCTGGCGTTCGTCACGCTGCCGTTCGACTGCGAAGGCAACCGCCGCGAGGCGCAGGCGCAGCAGAGTCTGGAACAGTTGAAATCCGCCGCCGACGGCGTGATCTGCCTGCCGAGCCAGAAGGTATTCAAGCTGATTGACGAGAATTCCACGCTGCTCGAAACCTTCCGCGTCACCGGCGGTTTTCTCATCGAGGGCGTGCGCGGCGTGTGGCATCTGCTCACGCGTCCGGGTTTGATTCAGGTTCACTTCGCCGACCTCTGCGCGCTGCTGCGCGACCGGCACGCGGAAAACGCCTTTGCGTTTGTCGAGGCCTCCGGCGCGGGCCGCGCACGTGAAGTCGTGGAGAACATCCTCGCGCACCCGCTGCTCGATGAAGGCCACGCGCTCGCGGAATCCGATGCCGTCCTCGTGAGCCTGACGGCCGGGAAGGATTTGACGATGGCCGAGATCAACCGCGTGATGGACCAGGTGAAACGCCAGTGCAGCCACGCGCAAATCATCATGGGCGCGGCGGTGGATGCGGCCATGAAAGACAAGCTTTGCGTCACCGTCATCGCGGCCCGCCAGAACGCCGCCCCGACCAGCGTGTCGGCGCGCGCCGAGACGCACACGACCGGTGCGGGATCGGGCGGCATCCGCGAAGTTGTGATGTCGCGCACGCCGCAGCGGCGCAAGGGCATCGCCAAGCCGATTCAGGAGCAACTGCCGCTGACGATTGTTTCCAAGGGCCGGTTCGACAAAAGCGAGCCGACCAAGCACAACGGGCAGGATCTCGACGTGCCGACCTTTTTCCGACGTGGCGTGCCCTTGAACTAATTCTGCGGAGCTGGCGTTTTTCTCAAAAGATCGAAAGCTTTCGCGGTGAAAACCGGCCGCGTTCGAACTGCGCTTTGTTTGAACGTCTGGCAATGGATACCGCCTCACAGTTTGAAATTTCCGCGTGAGCGAAACACCGATTGTGCTGACGCAAAACAATGGCTATGCTGTCGGCCACACACTCTTACATCATGAACCGCAGAACATTCATTCAAAACACCTCTCTCGTGGCTTCCAGCTTGATGCTCGCCCCGTCGCTGACGTTGGCGGCGGAAACCGATTTCCCCGTTGTGCGTTCGCCGGAAACGAAGCGCCGGTTCAAAAGCCCGGCGGTGGAGCGCACGATCGCGCGCATTCAGTCGTCCATTGGGAACAAAGAACTGGCGTGGATGTTCGGCAACTGTTTTCCCAACACGCTGGACACGACGGTGGATTTCGCGATGGTCAATGGCCGGCCCGATACTTACGTCATCACCGGCGACATTGACGCGATGTGGCAGCGCGACAGTTCGGCGCAAGTCTGGCCCTACCTGCCGCTGATGGCGGAAGACCCGCAGCTCCAGCAGTTGATTGCCGGTGTTATCAATCGCCAGACGCGTAACACGCTTCTGGATCCTTACGCCAACGCATTTTACAAAAATGAAAACAAGGTGAGCGAATGGAAAAGCGACTTGACCGACATGAAGCCCGGCGTGCATGAACGCAAGTGGGAAGTGGATTCGCTGTGTTACACCATCCGGCTGGCGTATGGCTATTGGAAAGCGTCGAAGGACAACACGCCGTTTGACGACGCCTGGCGCGAGGCGATGACGAAAATTGTGCAAACCTTCCGCGAGCAGCAGCGCAAAACCGGCAAAGGCCCGTATCATTTTATGCGCCGCACGGAATGGCAGACGGACACCGTTCCGGGTCGCGGTTACGGCAACCCCGCCAAGCCCGTCGGTTTGATTTGTTCCATCTTCCGTCCGAGCGACGACGCGACGGTCTTTCCCTATTTGGTGCCGGCGAACTTTTTTGCCGTTGTCAGCCTGCGGCAGGCGGCGGAAATGTTGGAAACGATTCGTCACGACACCGCGTTGGCCGGCGAATGTCGCGCCCTCGCGGATGAAGTGGAATCGGCGCTGCATCAACACGCCATCGTGCATCACGCCAAACTCGGCCCGGTCTATGCCTACGAGGTGGACGCGTTCGGCAATTATTACTGCATTGATGACGGCAATGTGCCGAGCCTGCTGTCGCTGCCGTATCTCGGCGCGGTCAAGGCCGGCGACAAAATTTACCAGCACACGCGCCAGCTCGTTTTGTCCGACGCGAATCCATATTACTGCCAGGGCAAGGCTGCCAACGGTCCGGGCGGACCGCACGTTGGCATGGACATGATTTGGCCGCTGGGCTTGATCGTGCAGGGCTTGACTGCAACCAATGAACTAGAAATCAAGCAATGTCTCACGACATTGCAGCAAACGCACGCCGGCAAAGGTTTCATGCACGAGGCGTTCCACAAGGACGACCCGAACAAATTCACGCGCTCCTGGTTTGCGTGGGCCAACACCATTTTTGGCGAACTGGTGCTGAAGACCTTCAACCAAAATCCAGCGCTGTTGAGTTAACGGTTTGCGGGCTGCGGTCGCGGACGATGCCAATTTAATTCTTGGACCAGGCGGCGAGAATGTTGTTGGTGTTGAAGATCAGGCGGAGTTTGCTTTCGTAATAGCTTGGCCCGGTGCTTTGCATCACGCCCACGCCGCCGCGATAACCATAAAATCCCGTGCCGATGACAACCGTGCCGCCGCTGTTGTAGCGAGTGATCCATTCGGCGACGAGTTTGCCGTCGCTCAAAGTCGCCCGTTTGTCCGGCGGCCCGAATTCGGTGATGGCCTGATCAAAATTATAGCTGCCAACCCGGCTGTTCCAGTTGATGCGCTGCGTGGCGCAGCCGGCAATAAGCGTTGCGGCCACAGTGAAAATGAAAAGTTTTTGGGCCAAACTATTTTTCATGTTTGAAATTTAGTGCGGGCCGGGCAAAGCGCAAACTCCAATTCACTGGTTGCCAGTCGTGAAGCCGGCGACCACCGGGCGGTGATCGGAGCCAAGCCCCCAGTTTGGGCTGGCGAGAATATAAGTTTCGTCCGCCCGCCAGCTTCGTTTCATGGCGGGACTCAATAAGATGTAATCAATGCGCGAATAAGTGTCGTTTTTGCCGTAAAAATAGGTCCACGCGACGTTGCGCGGCTCAAAATACGGCGGCTCGCCCGGCGCGTTGTCGCCGTTGCGCTCGGCGGGGCGCGTGTCGGTGAGCTTGAATTTTCCGCGTCCGATGATTTCGCGCGTCGAGGCGGAATCTTTCACGTCATTGAAATCGCCTAGGACGATGAGTCTGGCGTTTGGATCTTTGGCGAATCGCGCGTCAATCAGGCTGCGCAGGACTTTTGCCTCGCCAAGCCGTTCCTCGGCTTCATCGGCGTCCGGCGTGGCGAGCTGCGATTTCAGATGTGCGGCCAAAAGCGTGAAAGTAAAATTGGTCGCCGCTTGGATGTCCACTTCCGCAAACCCGCGTTTGACCTGAAAGCGCCGGCCGTCGAGCAGGAAAAAATCGTTCGTGTGCGGGCGGCGCGCGACGATGGGCAGCTTGCTCAAAACGGCGACGTGAATGTTGGTGTCGAAACTCTGGACGTGTTCCCAAAAGGGAAAATCCTGGCCGTCACTTTTCAGCGCGGTCCGCAATTCCAGCAGCGCGTTGGTGCCGCCCATTTCTTCGAGCGCGAGCACGTCGGGATTCAGCGTGCGGATGCTCTCGCGGATTTTCGCCTTGGCCTCGGCGGATTTGACATGGGTCCGCGACTCGGTCGGCTGGTCGAGATAATTTTCCACGTTGTAGGTGGCGACGCGGAAAGTTCCGGCCACAGCCGGGCAAAAAATCACGGAAGCAAAAAGAATTGCGGCGCAGAACCCGTTCATGATTACCGTGCAAGTTGTCAGACGCTGCCGGCTTTTCAAGAGAACTTTTTGCCAAATGCCGCAAAACTGTTACTCTGCCCGCATGTCTCGACCCGGTAAAAATTCGCCGTTGAAACTGGACGATAAGCAGAGCGAGCGCGACACGCGCGAACTGCGCATTGACAAGGTGGGCGTGCGCGGGTTGCGTTTCCCCATCCGGGTGCGCGATAAGGCGCGCAGCTTTCAGAACACCGTCGCCACCATCGGGATGTTTGTGGATTTGCCAAAGGAATTCAAAGGCACGCACATGAGCCGCTTCGTCGAGGTGCTCAACGCGCACGGCAACATCATCCATGTCGAGAACATCATGGACATTTTGCACGAGCTGCAAAAAAAATTAAACTCCGTGACCTCGCATCTGGAGATCGAGTTTCCGTATTTCATGTCCAAGAAATCGCCGGTGTCGCGCAAGGAAAGTTTGATGGATTACGTCGCGCGATTCGATGCGGCGGCGTGCGGCGCGGAGACGGATTTTGTGCTGACGGTTAAGGTCAACGTGACGACTTTGTGCCCGTGTTCAAAGGCGATTGCGAAATACGGCGCGCACAATCAGCGCGGCGAAGTGACGGTAGCGCTGCGGTTCAAGAAAATCATATGGATCGAGGACGTGATCGAAATCGTGGAGGCGTCGGCAAGCTCGGAGCTGTTCGCGCTGCTGAAGCGGCAGGACGAAAAGGCGGTGACGGAGCGCGCGTATGAAAATCCGGTGTTCGTGGAAGACTTGGTGCGCAACGTCGCGCTGCGGCTGAATGCGCATCCGCTGGTCACGTGGTATAAGGTCGAGGCGGAGAATTTCGAGAGCATCCACAATCACAACGCGTATGCGTGCATTGAGAAAGGGTGAAGGTTGTCATCCGCTAAACTCGTCAGTGCCGGACCGGCTGGCTGCCTTCGCCGATGGGGGCGCTGGAACTTGGGGCGGGACCGCCCGAAAATTTCCAAAAATTTTAGTGGCTTATTTGTGCCGCTTTGCTACATTCCCGCCCCTTTGAATGAAGCAAGTATTGGCCAGACGTTGATTTCTGGCCGGAACCAATTTTTGTTGTGATCGCGAAGAAAAAAGAAATTAAGAAAGCCGCCACGCGCGGCACCGGTGCTGTTGCCACGTCGGCGGCGATTCTCGGTCGGCCGGTGGCCAAGGCAAACGCCGGGCCGGACTTGAAAAAAGTCAAGCCGGAGTGGCAGCAATTCTGCCTGCACCTGCTGGAGCTGCGCGAGCAACTCGTCAAGCAGATGAGCGGCTTGGCCGCCGAGTCGGCGCAGGAAATGGCTGGTTACAGCCTGCACATGGCGGATTCCGGCACGGATAATTTTGACCGCGATTTCGCCTTGAGCCTGCTGTCATCCGACCAGGACGCGGTGTTTGAGATCGAGGAAGCGCTCAAGCGCATTGAGCGCAAAACTTACGGCGTCTGCGAACTGACGGGCAAACCAATCCCGCGCGCGCGCTTGGAGGCGATCCCGTGGACACGTTTTACGGTCGAGGCCCAGGCGCAGTTGGAACGCGAGGGCGCGTTGAAATCGCGCCGGCTCGGCACGCTCGGCTCCATTGATTCTGTCGGCACCGTCCCGGACGGCGAAGCCGAGGAGGGCGAAGAGGGCGAAGAAAACAAGCCGAAGGAAAAGGAATAATTTATGCCGCGAGAAGTCATCACCATCGAATGCACCGAGGCGCGCAAAATCGGCAAATCGCCGTCGCGCTACACCACCACCCGCAACAAAAAGTTGCAGACGGAAAAGCTGGAAGTAAAAAAATACAATCCCGCCCTCCGCCGCCACACCTTGCATAAGGAGATCAAGTAATTATGCCACGCAAGACCAACACCGAGAAAGACAAACGCGGCAACCGGCGTGCCACCGAAAAACGCACGCCGCGCCCAAAGCCGAAGTGCGACTTCACGCTCGACGCGCTCGACTACAAGAACGTGACTTTGCTCCGCACGTTTGTGACCGATCAGGGCCGCATTCTGCCGCGCAAATACACCGGCCTGCCGGCGCATTACCAGCGCCGCATGACCACCGCCATCAAGCGGGCGCGCCAGATGCTGTTGATGAAGTAATTTTTCTCCGCCGCCCGGCCGATCTTTGGCTGGGCGGCTTTTTCTTTCACTCCACCAAAGGCCAAACCGCTGCTGTTGGTGGCCGGTTCTCTGTCGAAAATTTCGCCGCCTTAAAACCGCCGTCCACTACTTCCCGGTAACAAATTTTCAACCGGGGAAGAAATTGCCTTCAAAGTCGGTTGTTCCGACTCAAGTTTCGGTCTCGGCCCCGGCGGCCGGAAATGAAAAGGCGGCGAAACAATCGCCGCCGTCGGTTCAAGCCATTTCCTCGGACATCCAGTCGCCGAGTTGAAGATATTCCCTGATTTTGCGCCGCTCATGCCGGTTCTTGTGCGACTTTTTGGAATGATGTTCCGCCTTGCGGAACGGATGCTTTGGGTTGCGAATCGCTTCGCCCATTACTTCGAGTGTTTTCATCATAACATTTACCTTTCGTCAGACGACAGACGGTCAGCGTAAAAGATGCCAACCGACTTGATTCCAAAAACTACTTGAAATCGTTAATAACTCTGACCACAGCCCCGGTCAAGCTGTTCAAATTTTTTCAGACAAAACAAAAAGCGCCAGAACGCCATTCGTTTTCCACCCGGCTGGCCGTCAGCTTTAATCCTAAATCGGCAAACGCCCGCTCCACTTCAGTAAATTCCACCGCCAAAATCCCGGCCAAAACCAAGGTGCCGCCGGGCTGCAACCGGTTTACAATCCGCCACCGCTCGGCAATTAGCAAATTGGAAATTAAATTGGCGCAGACCAGGTCAAACTGGCGCGCGGGTTTCAGCGGCAGTTTGGTCACGTCGGCACGCCATAATTTTACCTGGCCGGTGACGCGATTCTTCCGCAGATTTTCCTTCGCCACGCGGACGGATGCCGGATCGAAATCAAACGCGTGGACCGGTTGGCAGCCCAGCTTGGCCGCCGCAATCGCCAGAATTCCGGAGCCGGTGCCGATGTCCAGAAACGATGACGGCTGTGTCCCGTTTTTGCGATGGCGCGTGATTTGTTGCAGACAAAACGAAGTCGTCGGATGCTGGCCGGTGCCGAAGCTCAGACCGGGGTCGAGAATGACGACGGCCTGGTTTTTCGCCGGGGATTTTTTGCTCCAACTCGGCTTGACCAGCAAAGTTTTGCCGATTTCGATTGGATGAAAATGCCGCTTCCACGATTCCGCCCAATCTTCGCGCTTCACCTTCGCGATTTCAATTTTGCCCGCGCCAAGGCTCAAGCCAAAGCCGGCGATGCGCTGCAATCCGGCGGCAATTTCCCGGCGCGCGCCGGCGGGTGAAAATTTTCCCTGTTCGATAAAAACGCTGACCAAGCTCACTTGTTTTTCCAAATCATAATAAGACGCCGCTGCGAGACTGAAAACTGACGCCAGCAATTCCCCGACGGCGTCCTCGGCTTCGAGCGTCGTGACCACGGAAACCCGCCAGAGTGGTTTTGGTTTTTTCATGGATTCATCCAATGAGATCGCGCCACGGCGTAAAATTCAGCAGCTCGATTTCCGCCATGTGCGGATGCAGTGCCACCTGCGTGATGCTGGCGTATTCCACCTCAAACGCGTTGGTTTTCGGCAGCGGCAGATCAATCAAAATGGCCAGCAGCATGCGGATGACGCCGCCGTGACAGAAAATGGCGACGTTTTGCCCGCGATGGTTTTCGATGATTTCGCGCAGGCACGGCTCCACGCGGGCGCGGAAATGTTCTCCGCTTTCGCCGTTGGGCGCGCCGGGTTTTTCAATTTGATCGAGCCATTCATGCACGGCAAAATTAAATTTATCGCGCACGGCTTCCCAGTTCAGGCCGGTCCAGTCGCCGAAATCAACCTCGCGCAGCCCGGGAAGAACCGTTTGCCGGAGGCGGTTGCGTTTGAGCGTCGGCGCCAGCGTCTGCTGGACGCGCTTCATCGGGCTGGCGTAGATCGCGTCAATGGTTTTTTCCCGCAGATAATCGGCCAGAATTTTCGCCTGCCGTTTGCCGCGCGGCGAAAGATTCATGTCAATGCGCCCGCCGAAAATGCCCTGATACCGCGCCTCGACTTCGCCGTGGCGGATGAGCAGCAGCCGCGTGGCGGGCGGCGTGGCGGAAAGGATGCGCCGTTTTTTGGCAGCCATGAATCAGCCTTGCGTGATGGCGTTTTGTTGCGCCGCGAGCAGTTCGCGGACGCCGGCCTTGCCGAGCGCGAGCAGTTCGGCGAGTTGCGTGTCGGTGAAAGTGGCTTCCTCGCCGGTGCCTTGCAGCTCGATGAATTCGCCGCGCGAATTCAGCACCAGATTCATGTCCACCGCCGCGCCCACATCCTCGGTGTAGCACAAATCCAGCAGCGCCGTGCCGTTGACGATGCCGACGCTCACGGCCGCGATGCCGGAAAGGATCGGGCTTTCGGAAATTTTTTTCTCCGCGATCAGCTTGTTCACCGCGAGCGACAGCGCGACGAACGATCCCGTGATCGCCGCCGTGCGCGTGCCGCCGTCAGCTTGCAACACATCGCAGTCCACGCAGATGGTGCGCGCGCCGATTTTTTCCAGGTCAATCGCCGCGCGGATGGAGCGGCCGATGAGCCGTTGGATTTCCGACGACCGGCCGTCGAGCTTGCCCTTGGAAATATCGCGCGGCTTGCGCGTCAAGGTGGAGTAGGGGAGCATCGAGTATTCGGCGGTGATCCAGCCGCCCTCGACTTTTTGTTCCTTCATCCAGCGCGGGACAGTTTCCTCGATGGTCACGCCGCAGATGACGCGGGTGTTGCCCCATTCGATGAGCGTGGAGCCGGCGGCGTGCGGCGCGATATGGTTTTGAAAACGCAGCGGGCGAAGCTGGTTGGCGGCGCGCCCGTCGGCGCGGATGGATTCAGACATGGGCGCTATTTTAAACTTCAACCGCGCCTGCGGGCAACGAGGAAAACCAAGTGCGGCGATTTTTGGCGCCGGCCGCCGGCCGGTTCAGCGGCCGTTGCATCTGCCAAAAATCCGGCACCAATCGGCGGAAGCCCTGCACCGGTGGCCGGACAACCTGCCCAAATCGGCGCACGCGCTGCACAAGTCAGCGGACAGGCTGCACAAGTCGAAAAACACCCTGCACAAGTCGGAGAACCGGCTGCACAAGTCGGCGGACGTGATGCACAGGTCCGCGAACGGGCTGCACAGGTCCGAAAACAGGCTGCACAGGTCGGCGGACAGCCTGCTCAAAACGCCGGCACCAGCGCACCGGTCTCAAAACCTGCGAAGCTGAAGCCGCTCCCTGATCCGTTTTGGTGTTTGCAGCCTATCAGTCTGTTAGGCGGCGTCATTGTTCGTAACTCCATTCTTGGTCGTCTCGTTTGATTTTGGCATTTGGAAAATGCTGCTGTAGTTTTGCAACCGATTCAAATGAAACTTGTGTGCATCCTCCAAACTCAATCCTTTGCCAATTGCTCTTCGTCTCCAAATACTGCAAGCCCTTGTCAGTAATGTTTGTGCATCCTCTCAAATCCAGCTCTGTCAAATTTGGCATGTCAGCCAATGTCTGCAATCCAACATCAGTAATCCGAGGACAGGCGATAAGACCGAGAAAAGTGACTGCCTTCATTTTGCCAATGTAGGCGAGGCTCGCATCCGTAACATTGGTGCAATGGCCGATAAATAAGGTCGTCAAATGTGGAAGCTCCAAAGACGCCAGCGTAGCCAGCCCGGCATCGGAAAATCTGACGGGAGCGCTGGCATCCTTCCAACCTGCTACAAAGTCTATGTCACTCACTTGTGGTAAGTGGCTAAGTGACGCTAAATCTTCATCTCGCAATGAGCGCGCCCATATATTTTCTGTGGATGCTGGAAGTCGCAGCACCGCCTCCTTGCTTTCAACGAATGGTGGCTCTTTGTTACATCCAGCCAGCAATATCCCAACGCAAAGAGTTGCCAGACACCATCTCATATTTTGCATCTTGCGCATCGTGATATGGCCGAGCCGTCTAACAATAATTAGACCCCAGTTTTTGTGGCCTATCAAGTTTCATGAATCCGAGCTTGTGCCGGACGTAAAAAACTGTCCAGCATAATTTTCAGTGAAAATGGCGTGCCGGTTTCATTTTTGCAAAGGCGGCAACAAAGGCGGCAATGTTGCTTCCGCCCGTCACTTTTTCCCCAATTCCAGCCCGGCGAACAAACTTTCCAAACTGTTCAAGCTCGCCTCGGTTTTCGCCGGCAGCTTCGGGTTCAGCATCTCGCGCAGAAAATCAATGCCGTCCTCAATCGTGCGGACGGATTTGGGCAGAATGGCGCCGGCGGCATTGGCGTGTCCGCCGCCCTGAAATTTCGCCGCGATTTTCAGCGCGTCGCCGTTGCGGCTGCGGAAGCTGGCAAAAATTGAGTTCGACCGCCGGAACAGCGTCACCAGCACCGGATATTTCGTCGCGCCGCTTTCCAGCAGTTGATGCACGATCTGGTTGCTGCTGCCGACAATCGTGTCCACGAAGCCGACCGCCGGCGAAATTTCGGCGATGTGCTTTTTGCTCCATTCCAGGCCGATGGGATCTTCCACGCGGCGTTTCACCGCCATCACTTCGAGCAGCGGATGGTCCAGCAGTTTCTCGATGTCGCCGCCGAGCAGCGTGTGCAAATTCCAGAACTGGTAAATTTTCACCAAGCTCGCGTAATCGCCCGCGACGGCGAAATCCGGGTCGGCCTCCAAAAATAAATCCGCGACGTCGTTCAAATGCACCAGCCGATCCAGCGCGGGCGAACCGAGTCCGTGCTGCTGGCAAAGTTCATAGGCGAGCAGCCCGGCGGATTTGGTCACGTCGTGGATGAGCTGCGCCTTTTGCGGTTTGGCGTCGGTGACGTGATGATCCACCACCACCCAATCCGGCTTGTCCATGCGCGGCTCGAAAGTGAAGTCCGTGACCCAGGCGGCTTTTTCGCGGAGGTCGCGCTGCTTCCAATAATTATAATGAAACGCTTCGAGCCGCACGTCTGTGCCAAACAGATGTTTGGCCAGCCGTTGCAGCAGCGAGCCGGCGAGAAAACCGTCCAGATCGCTTTCGTGGGTGATGATGACTTCAGGTTTGGGCAACACCGTCATCGGACAAGGCTAGTTAATTTTTTTGCGCGTGGCGAGCGGGGAAATTCTTACGCCTAAAAAACTCTTTGAATTCCGACCGTTTCGCCGCCACAATCTGCGTTCGCTTTGGGTTTCGAATTCCGCAATCCGAATTCCGCAATCCGCATTTTTAAACATGAAACGCACGCATCATTGCAACGAACTGCGCCCGGCGCACATCGGCCAAACCGTCACGCTGTCCGGCTGGGTTCATTCCCGCCGCGATCTCGGCGGCCTCATCTTCATTGACATCCGCGACCGCGAAGGCCGCACGCAGACGGTTTTCGATCCGTCGGATTTGACGAAGGAGCTTTTTGACCAAGCTGCGGCATTGCGCAGCGAATGCGTTGTCAGCATCACTGGCAAAGTCCGGGCGCGTCCCGCCGGCACGAATAACGCCAAGATTCCCACCGGGGAAATTGAAGTCGGCGTCAGCGCGCTCGAAGTCTTGAACATGGCGGAAGTGCTGCCATTTCCGGTGGACGATCCTGAAATCGCCAACAAGGTGAACGAGGAATTGCGCCTGCAATATCGCTACCTCGATTTGCGCCGGCCCGAAATGGCGCGCAATTTGAAAGTGCGCAGCAAAGTCGCCATCGCCACGCGCAGTTATATGGACGAACAAGGTTTTCTAGAAGTTGAGACGCCGACGCTGTTCAAGTCCACGCCCGAGGGCGCGCGGGAATTTCTCGTGCCGAACCGCCGCGAGCCGGGGACGTTTTACGCGCTGCCGCAATCGCCGCAGCAGTTCAAACAAATCCTGATGGTCGCCGGCGTGGAAAAATATTTTCAACTGGCGCGCTGCTATCGCGACGAAGATTTGCGCGCCGACCGCCAGCCGGAATTCACGCAGGTGGACATCGAGATGAGCTTCATTGACCGCGAAGACATTTACGCGCTCATCGAAGGCCTGCTCAAACGCGTCTGGAAAACGGCGCTGAACATTGACGTGCCGACGCCGTTCAAGCGCATCAGCTTTGAGGAAGCGCTGAACCGCTACGGCATTGACAAGCCGGACACGCGCTTTGCAATGGAGTTGGTGGACATGACGGAAGATTTTCGCGCGAGCACGTTCAAGGTTTTCAGCGGCACGATTGCCAACGGCGGCGTCGTGAAAGCGCTCAATGCCAAAGGCCTCGCCGGCGCGACGCAAGGCCAGATCGAAACGATGACCGAATACGCCAAGAGCTTCGGCGCGAAAGGACTCGCCTTCATCAAGGTGGAAAAAGGCGAATGGAAATCGCCGATCGTGAAATTTTTCAGCGAAGCGGAAAAAGCCGCGCTGACTTCCAAACTGAAAATTGAAGAAGGCGATTTGATATTGTTCGCCGCCGACCAGTGGCTGAACGCCTGCGAAATTCTGGGAAAGATTCGTTTGTATTGCGCCGACGTGTTGAAGATGCAAGGCAAACTAACAATTGATCCGCATCAATTTAATTTTTTGTGGGTGATCGAATTTCCGCTGCTCGGTTTCGATCGCGAACAGAACCGTTGGTATTCCAGCCATCATCCGTTCACCGCGCCGGTCACGGAAGATATTCCGCTGCTCAAGACCGACCCGAAGAAAGTCCGCGGCCAACACTACGACGTGGTTGTGAACGGTGTGGAACTCGGCGGCGGCTCCATTCGTATTCACCAGCCCGATGTGCAGAAAACCATTTTTGAGGAACTGCTCGCCATTCCGCCGGAAGAAACGAAACTGCGTTTCGGCTACATGCTAGATGCCTTCAAGTATGGAGCGCCGCCGCACGGCGGCATCGCACTCGGCTTCGACCGCCTCATCGCGATTCTCTGCGGCACGTCCAGCATCCGCGACGTCATTGCTTTCCCGAAAACCGCGAAAGGCACCTGCCTGATGACCGACTCGCCATCGCAGGTTTCGCCGAAGCAGTTGCGCGATCTTTACCTCGAAGTGAAGGTGCAGAAGAAAGAACAGCCTGCCGCCTGACGGCAAAACTGTTAATCATGTAGCGCCTGCTGCGAGGCGCAAGTTCGGGGAGCATCAGCGCTCCCCATTCTATCAGCTTACACTCATTTTCTCGCAATTGTCGGCAGGATTAAATTTTGATTCGTCGAGCGGTGGCTGGCGGTTGGTCGCGTCGAAAAAAAGCATCCTTCGGCATCCACGCGCTGGACGGCACGCAGGCATCGCCTTCGGCATAAATGAGCCAGCCGCCGTCGGGCGCGGGCGTGACGTTGAATTCACCCGGCACCAGCACTGGCGTGCCAGCAAATAAAATGAACGGTTTCCGCTTTCATTTTTGGAGCCGAACATCGTGCCTGGCCCGTGCAAGCCGAGCGCCTGCCGAAGTTCCTCGTCAATCTCGCCGAGCATCTGGTAAGACTCGCTGACTTTGACGCGATGATCGCTTTGGCCCAGCGCGGCTTTGGGATATCGCCTTAAAAGGAAAAAAGTTACTTCAAAAAATCTGCTGGATGAAAGGCCGAATACCCTGAAGTCTTAGAAAGAAACCACGTTGGTTGCCGACTCGGTAAATTTGCAAGCCGTGGCCGTCGTGGCGTTGAGAAAGGTATTCGGTCCATCCCAATAAGCTTCGGACAGCGATCACCACGCGAATTCGGTCCCGAAATCTTCGGACGCACGGGACCGGAAAATAAAACGCTCAATATTTTATTTTCCAACCGCCTTAACCACTTTTTGCGCCGCGTCCGCCATCGAATCGCCGGTGATGATCGCCACGCCGGATTCAGCCAAAGTTTTTTTGCCGGCGACGACGTTGTTGCCTTCCAGCCGGACGACGAGCGGGAGTTTCAAGCCCGTTTCCTTCACCGCCGCGACGATGCCGGTGGCAATGACGTTGCAATCCATGATGCCGCCGAAAATGTTCACGAGGATGCCTTTCACATTCGGGTCGCTCAAAATGATTTTGAACGCCGCCGTGACCTGCTCCTTGCTCGCGCCGCCGCCCACGTCGAGAAAGTTCGCCGGGTTGGAGCCGCAATGCTGGATGATGTCCATCGTCGCCATCGCCAGGCCCGCGCCGTTCACGAGGCACGCGATGCTGCCGTCGAGCTTGATGTAATTGAGATTAAATTTGCTCGCCTCGATTTCCAGCGGCGCTTCCTCGTTCAAGTCGCGCATTTCCAAAATATCCTTGTGGCGATACAGCGCGTTGTCATCGAGCGAAATTTTTGCGTCGAGCGCCATGACCGTTTCCTTGCCATCGGCGAGTTCCACCACCGCGAGCGGATTCAGCTCGACCATCGAGGCGTCGCATTCCCACCAAGTATTGTAAACGCCGGTGATGAGCTTGACGCCCGCGTTGAACAAATCGCCTTTGAGACCAAGCGCAGCGGAAATTTTGCGCGCCTGAAACGGCATGATGCCCACCGCCGGATCAATGGTTTCCTTGAAAATCTTTTCGGGATGCTTCGCGGCGACTTCCTCGATGTCCATGCCGCCCTCGGTGCTGGCCATGATGAGCGGGCGCGACGTCTCGCGGTTGAGCAGCACGGCGAGATAAAATTCCTTTTTGATTTTTGCGCCCGCCGCGAGCAACAACGTCTGCACTTGCCGTCCGTCTGCACCGGTTTGTTTCGTAACCAATGTTTGGCCGAACATTTTTTCGGCGAACCCCACCGCTTCGTCCACTGAGCCGGCGACTTTCACGCCGCCTTGAAAACCGGATTTGAATGTGCCCTTGCCGCGGCCGCCCGCGTGGATTTGCGATTTGACGACCACCTTGGCGCTGCCGCTGGCGGCGATTTTCTCCGCTGCGGGCCGCACTTCAGCGAGCGACTTGGCGGGAATTTCAAACGGGACGGTGACGCCATATTTGGCAAGCAACTGTTTGGCCTGATATTCGTGGATGTTCATTTCAAAAACTCAATCAGTGCATTAAAAACCATTGCCGCCGAAAATCAAACTTTTTAGCGCCGTGCGTCATTTGCCTTGAACGCGGGGCGCGGGGCGGGCAATTTGCGGCACCGTGAGATTTTTTTTGCCGCTGACCTTTCTGCTGCTCGCCGCTCCGTGGCCACTGCCGGCGTGCGCTGAAAGCATCAATGGCCACGATTATGTTTCCCTCGCCGGTTGGGCGCGAGCCAACGGCTTCGGCGGCTATGCGGTGAAAGGCGAGGTTTTTGTCCTCACCAACAAAACGGCGCGTCTGCTGTTCAACAAGGATTCCGCCGACTCGGTCATCAACGGCGTGAATGTGCGGCTGTCGTTTCCCGTCGCGAAGGGCGGATTCATCTCGCAACTGGATGCGGACAAAACGCTCCGCCCGCTGCTGTTCGCCCCCAAACCAGCCGCAAAAAGAATCTCCACGATCTGCCTTGATCCCGGCCACGGCGGCAAAGACACCGGCTATCGCGTCGGCCGGTTTTTTCCGCGCAGCGAAAAAACTTACACGCTGGCGCTGGCGCTGGAACTGCGGCAGCAGCTCAACCAGGCGGGCTTCAATGTCATGCTCACCCGGGACAAAGACATTTATCCCGAACTGCCGGTGCGTCCGGACCTGGCCAACCGCTGCGGCGCGGACTTGTTTGTGAGCCTGCATTTCAACGCCTTTTCCACCGGCGATCCCGCGAGCGTGCAAGGGCCGGAAACGTATTGCATCACGCCTGTCGGTGCGGCGTCGTCCAACGATGCCGAAGGCGCGGGCGCGACCCACGCCGTGTGTGCGGCCAACCGCGTCGAGGATAAAAGCCTGCGGCTGGCGTATCAAATGCAGCGCGCGCTGGTGAGAAGTCTCGGCGCGACCGATCGCAGCGTGCGCCGCGCGCGGTTCGAGGTGTTGCGCAGCGCGCAAATGCCGGCAATCCTGATCGAGGGCGGATATATGTCGCATCCGGTCGAGGGCAAAAAGATTTTCGACGCGGGTTATCGCAAGCAAATGGCGGCGGCGATGGTGCGGGGAATTTTGGCGTATCAAAAACTGACCGCGCCGCCACCGTCAAAAACCAATCCGGCCAGCACGAACAAAGTTTCCAGTGCAAAAAAGCCAAAGTGAACTTTCATAATCTTAATCCTAATCGTAATCTTAATCGGTTTTCGGGATTACGATTGAGATCACGATTAAGAATTTGAAATGAGCATTGCCACTAAAACGGGCGACGATGGATCCACCGGGCTGATTTACGGCCGGCGCGTGCCGAAAAATCATCCGCGCGTCGAGGCGTGTGGGACGCTGGATGAATTGAATTCCGCGCTCGGTCTTGCGCGGGCGACGGCGGCCGAAAAATTCGTCGGCGAAAATTTATTCTGGATTCAGAAAAGTCTCGTGGATGTGATGGGCGAGGTCGGCGTGCTGCCGGAGGATTTGCCGCGCTACGCCAAAGACGGCTATAAATTGGTGACGCCGGAATTGACCGCCCGGCTCGATGCGCTCGTGAACGAAATCGAGGCGCAAAACATTTCCTTCAAAGGCTGGGCGACGCCGGGCGCGACGCACCATGCCGCCGCGCTGGATTTGGCGCGGTCCATCTGCCGACGCGCGGAACGCCGCGTGTTTGATTTGCAGGCGGCGGGCGAATTGCCGAACGCGGAGATTTTGATTTTTCTGAACCGGTTGTCGGATCTGCTGTGGCTGTTCGCGCGCCGGGTGGAGACCAATGGCGGTTTGGCCTGATTTTTTAGCCGGTTGGTGCGGGCGCACAAATTTCACATCTAGCTGCACTTTTTGAAGGCTGAATTGGGTTGAGGCCGAATCATCCGAGTTTATATTAAAGTAAATCCAAACTATTGACGGCTGTAAACCCAATTGAATTTGCTGGCGCTACCATCGCGCAAGACTCCAATCCCCCAAACCTATGAAAATTAAAACCATTTTTAGCACGGCGCTGTGCGCCGGAAGCTTGAGCCTCAGCTTGGCCACCAGCCGGGCGCAAACCACAGCCAATTGGATTGACACAGCGGCGGACCATAATTGGAATACCGCTGCCAACTGGGATGCTGGCGTGCCGGCGGAAGGCACGAATGCGGTGATCGGCGGCTACACGGTGAATTATAATACGCCGATGGCCGCCACGAGTTTTGCCACGCTTTCGCTCGGCGGAGCTTTGACGGTCAACACCAACGGCTTCAATATCAATCCCGGTTTGACGAGCGTGGTGCCGTTGACGGTGAGTTCCGGCGGCAGTTTGGCCGTCAACACCAACGGCATGCTGACCGTGGCGAACGCCGGGGCCACGACCTTTGCCGCCGGTTCCGTGGTGACCAACAATGGCACCATGTTTTTCACGAACGCCGGGGCAATTACACTTCCGAACGCAGCCACTGCGGTCAACGTCTTGACGATTAATCCAGGCAGCGGGTTTACGATGACTAACTCGATTACCACGGGCGGCATGAATGTGGGGGCGAGCAGTCCGAGTGCGGGAGCCATCGTCACCATCAATGGTGGAACGGTGACGCTGGACAAACTGCTGACTGTGGCGGGTGTCGGCAGCCGTTTTTATATCAAAGGTGGCACGCTCAACTGTCTGGGCAACAGCCGCATTAATGACACGAGCACTGACGGCGCCGAGCGGATTGATGTCGGCAACGGCGCGGTCGCCAACCTGGGCAATTTCAGCGTGTTTCGCTCAACCAGTGCCGGCGGCTTGGTGGTTACCAATGCGGTGGTCAATGCGACGGATATTCAAATTGGCACCGGCAATTCCCAGGCTTTTGCCACGATCGGCCCCGGCGGCATCGTGACTAACACCGGCGTGTTCAACATCAGCGACAACACCAATGCGGCAAGTTCCAGCGATCGGCGTTCGCAATTTCTCGTGCGCGGCGGCACGGTGGTTTCGACCGGTGCCGGCGGCATCATTCTAGCTAATCAGGGAAATTATCAGACGGCTGTCACCGTCGCCAACGCCAACATCGGCGGCGTGCTCGACATCAGCGCCGGCTCGCTGACGGCGGAAAAAATCACGTTGATCAAGGACGCCACCATCACGAATGCCTACGCCCGGCTGAACCTGTCCGGCGGCATCATCTATCTTGGGAGCGGCGGCTTGGTGGCCAATGTTGGCCCGGTTAAAACCGCGTTCAACATCGCGATCACCGGCGGCACGCTGGCGGCCAAGGCGGATTGGGCCAGTTACGCCATCGCCGCGATGCCGCTGACCGGCACCCTCACCGTGCAAGCCGCCGATGCGGTCGGCACGCCGCACAATATCATTTTTTCAAATATTTTGAGCGGCAGCAGTGCGGTCCTGGCAAAAACCGGCGGCGGCACGCTGACCTTGCTGGCGACCAATACTTACACCGGAAACACGCTGGTGAACGCCGGCACGCTGGCGTTGGGTGCCAACGGTTCCATTGCCAGTGCGCAAATCTCGCTGGCCAGCGGCGCGACTTTGGACATCTCATCCGTCAGCGGTGGCTATACCAATGCTTCGGGCAGGACCCTTGGCGGCTTCGGCGTGGTGACGGGCGCGGTGACCTTCGTCTCCGGTGCCATCATCAATCCCGGCGTGACGGGGACGAACGGCGCATTGTCGTTTTCGAATTCTGTCACTGAAATTGGCAATACTTCCGGCGGAGTTATCAATCACTTTGACTTGTCCAGCAATCCGCTGGGCGTCAGCAGCAACGATTTTGTATTTGTCGCCGGCGACTTGAATGTGAGCGGGACAAATTCGATCCAGATCGGCGGCACGCCGACCAGCGGCACCAGCTATGCGCTGATTCAATACGGCGGCAATTTCAATGGTGGCCTCACCAACTTTGTGCTTAGCGGTGCGGTGGGTGTGTTGTCCAACGATGCGGTGAACAAAGTCATTTACCTGAATACCCTGAACACCCTCCGTGGTCCGGCCAGCACCGTCTGGGTTGGCAATCCGTTGAATGCCAACTGGGATTTGAGCGTCAGCACCAACTGGTTGAACGCGGGAGCGCTGGATTATTTTGTGCAGGGCGACACCGTGCGATTTGACGCCACGGGCGCGGCCAATGCGACTGTCACGGTGGTGGGCAGCGTAGCTCCGACGGCGATCACGGTGGATGCGACGGCGAATTATGCCTTCACGGGAGCCGGTTCGATTGATGGCAGCGGCGGCTTGCTCAAGACCAACTCCGGCACTTTGACCATACTGACCGTCAACAATTATGCCGGCGTGACGGCCATCACCGGCGGCAAATTGAGCGTCGCCACTCTGGCCAACGGCGGCGTGGCTAGTTCCATCGGCAGCGCGCCCAATAGTCAGGCCAACCTTTTCATAGACAATGCCACGTTCGAATATCTGGGCGGCAATATCAGCAGCGACCGCGGCCTCACGCTGGGGACAAACGGGGGCACGTTGAGCGTGACGAATGCGACGAAAACGCTGACGCTTTCAGGTTATCTGACTGGTCTGGGTGCGCTGACCAAGACGGGCAACGGGCAAATCACTTTGACCGGTGGAAATGATTATAGCGGCGGCACCATTATCAATGCGGGCAGCCTCCGGGCCAACCCGGCCACGGGTATCGGCACCAATATTTTGACCTTGAATGGCGTGACCAGCAATGCCGCCACTTTCGTGTTCAGCGGTGATTCGCAAGTATTGAGCAACACTCCGAATATCATCGGCACCAACAATTTCATCACCACCGGCGGCAATGACACCGTTGGCAAAGTTACCGGCAGCGGGACGGTGATTCTAGAGCAGTCCGCCGCCAATCAACTGCTCACGCTTCAAGCCATTGACTCAACGGCTTTCACCGGCACGTTCGTCGCTGACACGCTGTCACAATTGCGTTTCTTCCCCACCGCCGGCACCACTTTGAATGCCTCCAATGCGGTATTTGATCTGGGCGCTGGCACCAACGTGTTATACAACCGCGACGGTGGGAATTATTCCCTGGGCGCGCTGGCTGGCGGCCCCAACACGCAATTGCGCGGCAGTCAAAATTCCGGTTCGGCTGCCACCACTTATACCATTGGCGGACGAAATTCAGATTCTGCTTTTGCCGGTGCCATCAAGACTGGAGCCGGCGGCACGGGTGCCAAAGTCAATCTTGTAAAAGTCGGCACCGGCGCGCTGACGTTGTCAGGTGCGAACACCTACAACGGGACGACCGTCATCAACGGCGGCACGCTCGCTTTGAGCGGGGCTGGAAGCATCAGCAGCACGCCGACCATTTCCGTGTTCACCAACACCGTCTTGGATGTTTCTGCCCGGACCGATGGCACCATCACTTTGTCTTCCGGTCAAACGCTGCAAGGCAGTGGCACCGTTCGCGGCAGTTTGACCGCCCAAAGCGGCTCAATCATCAATGTTGGCGACGACCTCGGCCTGCCTGAACCAATGTCGGTGACCAACGTGCTGACCCTCCAAAGCGGATCCACGCTGAACATGGACGTGGACCATTACCAATATGCCGGCGGCGCGACCAACGACACGATTCAAGGCCTGGCCCAAATCAATTACGGCGGCAATTTGAACCTCAACGTCATCAGTGTGGAAACCAATTCCGTCTTCAAGTTGTTCAGCGCGACCAATTATAGCGGTGCCTTCGACAGCATCACCCCGGCGACACCAGCTTCGCTGTCTGGCGGACCTTGGGCTTGGGATACGAGCAAGCTGACAGTGGACGGCACCTTGCGTGTGGCCATGGCCAAGCTGGTCATCAGCAGCTTTGTCACTTCTGGCAGCGACATCATTCTCAACGCCACCGGTGGAACTCCCTTCGGCACCGTTAACGTTCTGTCCACCACCAATCTCACCCAGCCGATCCTGCAATGGACCACGGTGACGTCCGGCAGCTTTGACGGTTCCGGCAATTTCAACTATACCATCAGCGGCGCTTTGAACTCCGGACTGCCGCAGGATTTCTTCATCCTGCAAACGCAATAATTGCGGTCAGCATCATCAAACCGGGGCAACGCCAGCCGTTGTCCCGGTTTTTTATTTTCAAGGCGGCCGCCTCGCCACCGCATTTTCGCGCGTGCAGTTTTGAATTTCCAAATTATGCTTCCGCCATGACCGAGCCGGAACCGCTGCAATTTGTCGGCAACAATGAAGTGCGTTGGCACGGTCGCACGCTGCTCTATTTTTCCGGCTGCGATTATTTCCGCCTCGCCCGTGATCCGCGTCTGGCCGCCGCCGCCAATAAAGCTTTGGCGCAACACGGCCTCAATGTCGCCGCCTCGCGCCGCACGACCGGCAACCATAAAATTTACGCGCAGCTCGAAACGGAACTCGCCCGTTTTTTTGGCGCGGAATCGGCGCTCGTTTTGCCGGACGGCTATTTTGCGCCGTTCGCCGTGGCGCAGGTGCTGGCGGGCGAATTCACGCACGCCTTCGTGGATGAATTTGCGCATGGCGCGCTGATGGATGCGGCGCGGATGCTCGATTGCCCGGTGAAAAAATTCCGACACCGCACCGCCGCCGCCCTCGCAAAACTCCTTTCAAAATGCGACCGGAACGCATGGCCGCTGGTGTTGACGGATGGCATGTTTTCGCACGACGGCTCGGTCGCGCCGCTGCGGGAATATCTGAAAATTTTGCCAGCCGGCGGAATGATTCTGGTGGACGACGCGCACGGCGCGGGCGTTTTGGGCGCGACGGGCAAAGGCACGCTGGAGCTTGAAGCCGTGACCCGGAAACGCATCATTCAGTGCGCGACGTTGAGCAAGGCGTTCGGCGCTTATGGCGGCGTGGCCCTGGTCACCAGCGCATTGCGGAAAAAAATTCTGGCGCGCAGCCGGGCGTTTGCCGGCACCACACCTTTGCCGCCGCCACTCGCCGGGGCCGCGCTGACCGCAATGAAAATTCTGCGCCGCGAACCGGCACGACGGAATAGACTGTTTCAGAATTTAATTTATGTGCGGACAAAATTGCGCGCTGCCGGCTGGAACCTTGCCGAAACGCCGGGGCCGATTGTGCGATTGCCGGCGCTGTCGGAAATCCAAGTTGCGGATTTGAAAACGCGCTTGCTCGCGGCGGGAATTTATCCGCCGTTTCTAAAATACGGCGGCGCATCGGCGCAGGGAATTTTCCGGTTTGTCATCGCCAGCGAACATACGCGGGCGCAACTGGACCAATTGATCGCCGGCCTGATGGCGTTCAAATCGCGCCCGGTTAAAGCGCATTGACGCCGCGCGTCGTCGCCGCCAAAATCCTCCTAAATATGAAATCGTCCGCGTTAACCAGTGAGCGGTCAGAGTTTTCAACTCTTCGCGCCGCGCGCCGCGCGCCCCACGCCGGCGTTCCGACGGTTGACGCCGTGATGGCCGAGGAACGCGCCGCTTCCTTCGCCAAGCGCAGCATTAAAACTTCCGCCAAGCTCGCGGGTTTGAAAATGGCCGTGAGCATGTGCGACCTCACCACGCTCGAAGGCAAGGATACGCCCGGCAAAGTCGCGTATCTTTGTCGCAAGGCGCTCTCGCCCGCCGATCCGAAATATGCCGTGCCGAGTTGCGCCGCCGTGTGCGTCTATCCAAATATGGTGAAATACGCGCGGAAATTTCTGGGCGAAAATTCACCGGTAAAAATTGCATCGGTCGCCACCGGGTTTCCGAGCGGACAATTCCCGTTGCCGACGAAACTGGGCGAAGTCCGCCGCGCCGTGGCCGATGGCGCGGATGAAATTGACATGGTCATTGACCGCTGCGCCTTTCTCGCCGGCGATCACGCGAAAGTTTTCGACGAAATTATTGCGGTGAAGGAGGCGTGCGGTGCGGCGCATCTGAAAGTCATTCTCGAAACCGGCGAACTTGTCACTTATGACAACGTCCGACTCGCCAGCGAAATCGCCATGCAGGCCGGCGCGGATTTCATCAAGACCAGCACCGGCAAAATTTCGCCCGCCGCGACAATGCCCGTCACGCTGGTGATGCTGGAAGCCATCCGCGATTATTTTTTCGCCACCGGCATCCGCATCGGCATGAAGCCCGCCGGCGGCATCCGCACGGCCAAGCAGGCGCTCGCCTATCTGGTGATGGTCAAGGAAACGCTCGGCGACGACTGGCTCACGCCAGAGCTGTTCCGCTTTGGCGCGAGCACGCTCGTCAACGATGTGCTGATGCAAATCGCCAAACAGGCGGAAGGCAATTATCAAAGCGCGGATTATTTTTCGCTGTCGTGAAATCTGGCTTAAATCCGGTTGCAAAACCGGTTCCGCCAGCGTTGATGAAAGCGCTGGCGGCCAATCCGGAAGCCAAGGCGGTATTCGACCATCTTGCCAGTTCTCACCGCCACGAGTTCATCCAATGGATTGCGGAGGCGAAGCAGGCTGAAACCGTGAACCACCGGCTCGAAAAACTTGTCCCGATGCTGCTCGCCAAGAAAAACGCAAACGACGCGCGTGCCGGCTCGAAGTCAAAAGTCTAAAAGCATTTTCCCCTCCGGCACGGGCGATCCAGCAAACTCGCAAATTGGTGACGACGCGCGGAAAATTATTTCAATTCGAAATCGTGTTCGCCCTTGATTTTTCCGGCGGTGATGAACAGGCGGTAGGTGACATTGGTTTCAAGCGTTTCGGGCCGGACACCTTTCATGGCGGGCCGCATGCCGCCGATGAGCTGGCCGTAATAAAACGATTTCACCGGCACGGAGTTGGAGTCGGAGATGAGATGCCAGAGCGGCACGACGTTTTTATTCGTCGAAAAGCCGGTGAGCGGGACCACTTTGAGTTCGGTGAACCGGAGCGGATGATTGACGCCGAAAATCAGGGATTGCATGGGGCCGCCGCGCCGGAGATTCGGGCGCGGATTGCGGTTGGTGTGGAAAATCTGCACCGTCGCGGGCCGGAACCAGTCGGTGAACCAGATGGCGTAAACGAAGGCCAGCGCGATTGCAAAAAGGATTAGCAGCAGGTTCTTTTTTGTCATAAAATTTGTAACGCGGCGTGGACCCAACGCGTCGAACTGGGTGGTCAGACGCAATTCAAGGACGACAGGTTATGAAAAAAAACGAACAAAAAATTTACGGCCGCCGCGAACCAAAAATTCGCGCCGACCGCGCGTTCACACTGATTGAATTGCTGGTGGTCATCGCCATCATCGCGATTCTGGCGGCGATGCTGCTGCCGGCGCTGGCCCGGGCCAAGGAAACGGGCAAGCGCATTGCGTGTTTGAATAATCTCCGGCAGTTGAGCATTGCCTCGCGCCTTTATGTGGATGATAACCGGGGGGCTTATCCCGTGCGTTCCAACACCGACCGGTGGCCGGACAAATTCTACGAGAGCTACGGCAAAAATACCAAACTGCTGCTGTGCCCAACTGACGGCATCAACGGCCAAATCCCGCAGTCCGGGTCCGGATCAAACAACGTGGCCGACGCCGCGCCCCGCAGCTATTTGATCAACGGCTGGAATGACTGGTTTGCCGCCAGCCTTGGCACCACGGATTTTACGCAGGTGCAAAATGCTGAAGCTCAAAGCGGGTTGAAGGAAAATGCCATCCGCTATCCCAGCGAAACGATTATCCTTGGTGAAAAATTCACGTCCGCCACGGATTACTATATGGATTTGCTGGAAGGCAATGGCAACGACATTGACCAGGTGCTCGAGCAGAGCCGCCACTCCGGCACCGGTGCCAACGCCACGTCCGGTTCGGGATCTGGTGGTTCAAACTATGCTTTCACGGACGGGAGCGCCCGCTACTACAAATGCCCCAAGGTCATGTATCCGCTCAACCTTTGGTGCATCAGCGATACCGACCGGCAGAATTACGCCCACGTTTATTAGCCTCCGGTCGTGCATGACGCAATCCGCCGACGCGGGGAATTTTCTAATTGCTTTCCCGCTTTTGCGTGGCCTTCTCTTCAAACTCCGCCATCACCGATGGCAGCGCGCATTACATTAAATTTCCCGGGGCTTTGGAACCGCTGAATTTGTGGGCAGACAGCGACGTCAATCGAGCAAACTACGCCGCCCATTATTGAGGTTTTTAATTTCCCGCCGTTGACAGTCCAGAAAGGAGCTAACTCTATCTGCTGCTGGATGAGTGGTCCCGCAAAGTCAAGTGGCACATCGCCTGGCAGCAGAGCGCTGCGGAATCCCGACGCGTGCTGGAGGGCGGCCTGACCGAGGAACAGCGCCCCGAAATCATCAATGATCGCGGCCTCCAGATGCAAGCCGAGCCCATCCAGCGACTGTGTGAAGCTCACGGCCTGCCGCAGTTGTTTGTCCGCCCCCGCACCCCCAATGACAATCCGTTCATTGAATCGGCCTTCAGCTCCGTCAAACGCGTCCCAGCGTATTCCGGACATTTCCGGGATGACGCCCAGGCCAAGGAATACTTCAGTCGCTACTTTACCTGGTATGACTCTGAATATCACCATTCAGGCATCGACTACGTCACCCCGCAACAAGCCCATGACGGCCAGCGGCCAAGCATCGTCGAGCAACGACGCATCAAGAAAATTGCCCAGCGCTGCCGGTGCCGGGAAGCAAATCAACAGCAGAAAACCGGCCCGCGAAAAACAAACAAACACATAACAATGCCCGCCACCCTTGCAGCGTAACTAGTGTTTGAAAATAAACTACGAAACTGCTGTTAACATTGGGCGGGATGAGGATTGACGGGTGCAAAAGCTGGTGTGAACATTGAATGTTTGCGAGGGTTTCCGTGTCTGAACCTGCAACCTTCGCGGTTGTTCTCCCCCTATGCGCCACAACTTTCAAAGCCAGCCCGATCTGCAAATCACGCCCATCGAGAAGATTCGTCTGCCGCTGAGGAGTCGCGACGCGCTGCCGCCGATGCTCGCGGGTCTCCAGTGGATTGGGACGCACCCCCCACTCAAGGCGGAGATCTTCGCCTTACTCGAAGCCAAGATTCTGGCTGGCAAAAAGGCCACCGGGCGCACGGGCATGGATCTCTGGCAAATCCTTGTGCTGGGCGTCGTGTGCCTCGGACTGGACGCCGACTGGGATCGGATGGAACACATCGCCGACTACGATTCTCGCGTGCGCCAGATGCTCGGCGTGCCGGCCGCACCTTGGGGCGAGGAAGACAAACGGTTCGGCCATCAAACCCTGCGGGACAATGTCGCCTTGCTGGATGACGAACTGCTGCAACGGATCAACGCGGCCATTGCGGCCGCAGGCCGCGAGGTGTTCGTAAAAAAAGGCGGCGCGCCCGTCGCGGCGCTCGAAGTGAAAGTGGACAGCTATGTGTTGGAAACCGACGTGCATTTCCCCACCGACTTGAACCTGCTCTGGGACGCAGGCCGCAAGTGTGTGGTCCTGGTGGAAGGGCTGCGCGATTCCGGTCACGCCCTGCCGGGCTGGCGCAAGTTCAAGGCCTGGCGGCGACAACTCAAGGCGTGCGAACGCACCGCCAGTCAGATTGTCTATCGCGGCGGGCCGAACAAGGAAGCCCGGGTGAAATCCGCCGTGCGCGCGCATCTGGGGATGGGCTGGGAGCTTTCCGCCAAGGTGCGGGAGAGTTTGCTGGGCTTGTGCGACCAGGCCGTGGACGCCACCCGCTGGGAGCGACTCGCCTATTTCCACGGGATGCTCGACAAGCATCTCGACCTGGTCAAACGGCGGTTGCTGAAGGAGGAAACCATTCCGGCACACGAGAAGGTCTTCTCCCTGTTTGAACCGCATACGGAATGGATTCAAAAAGGCAAGCAACGGCCGAATGTGGCGTTGGGCCACCGTTTTCTGGTGGCGACCGATCAACACCAAATCATCCAGAATTATGACGTGCTGCTCCAAGCGGCGGAAGTGGAGCAGAGCATTCCGGTGGCGGATCGGTTGCTGGGCCGCTTCGGGACGGGGAGCGTGGGCAGCCGGAGTTTTGACAAAGGCTTCACCCGAGCGGCGGACTGGGAATTGTTGCGTTTGTATGTGCCGACGGTGGTGGTGCCCAAACGCGGCAGAAAGAGCGTGGCGGAAACGGCTCGGGAGAACGGGAAGCAGTTCCGGGCATTGCGCCACCAGCACAGCGCGGTGGAAAGCGACATCAACAGTCTGGAGCATCCCGGCTTGAACCGCTGCCTGGACGTGGGCTTGGATGGCTACCTGCGCTAGGTCGGTTGCGGGGTGATCAGCTACAACCTGCATGTCATCGGCCGGGAATTACTTCGGCGGGAAAGATTGCGCCGCGACATCTTGGCGCTGGCGGCCTGAAGCCGCCCACTGCAAACCACTCGCCATGTCCGACCGGCGCAGTGTCGTTGTCGCCGGTGAATTTTCCTGTTTTGCACGCGCCCGCAAGCGATCTCAGCCACCCAACGGCCTGCCGCTACCATTCGCGTCCCGCCTCACGTCAAAAATCACGCGTTTCCGGCCAGACACTAATTAATCCGCAACTGGGATCATTGATTCAACAACGCGCCGATTTTAAAGGCAGTAGCCTTAATCCACATTGCGTTCGCCATTTTTCAAATCCAATATGGGATAATATTCTAATTGCTTTCCCAATTCTTGGTGGCATAATTTTTGTTCTTTAGTGTCGGGGCGTAGCGTAGCCTGGCTAGCGCGCTTGTTTCGGGTACAAGAGGTCGTGAGTTCGAATCTCACCGCCCCGACCATTTTTATTAGGAAAAACGAGGTATTGACTAAAATCTATCCATAGTCTATCATGTGGATAGATGAAAACAGACGCATCTACCACCGTTAAGGAATCCGAAAACGCCAACATCCCCGAAGCTGGCGCGGTCAAAGAGTTCAAGAAAAACGGAATTTCCGTCCGTATTCGCCCCACAATCAAGAATGGCGTCACCCGTTTTGTGCTGGATTATCGAGCCAATGGTAAGCGCAAATTGGTGTGGCGCTCCACAATGGCCAAGGCCCGCAAAGCCGCCGACGAAGCCGTTGACAAGATCACGGAAGGCCAGTCCGAAGTCCTCAACCTCAAATCCGCCGATGCTCACGCCATCATCCGTGCCCGCGCCTTTATCAAAGGCAAGGAGGGTGAGACAAAGATAGAAAAAGAGATAGACGAACTGGTCGGGGAAATTTGCGAAATCCGCCGAATGTTGGGGGGACGGGAAACGCCGCTGGGAGTCACCCGCGACTGGTTGAAACGCCACGCCGTCGAACTGCCCAAGATCACCGTGGCTGCTGCCGTCGAACTGATGAAAACTCAGGCCGAGACGGATGGTAAATCCGACTTGCGCCTGAAACAGTTGGCGAATGTGCTGGATCGGTTCGCGGAAAATTTCAATCAGGAAGTCTCCACGCTCACGCCGAAATTGATTGCAGACTATTTGACTGCGCTGGAATTGGCTGAACGCACTCGCCGGAATCACCGCGATGTCATCGGCTTTTTCAACCGCTGGTTGGTTCTGCGCGGCTATTTGGCAAAAGGCACGCACTGGCTGGAGGGCGTCCAAAACTATACGGCGCGCAAGCTGGGCCAGATTTCCACCTACACCGCCGACGAAATGCAACGGCTGATTGCCGCCGCCGATGAGCGGATTCTGCCCATGATCGTCATTGGCGGGTTCGCCGGCCTGCGCCACGCCGAGATTGCGCGGCTGGACTGGCAGGACATTGACCTGGAAGAAGGTTTTATCGAGGTCAAAGCAGAAAACGCCAAAACCGACACGCGCCGGATTGTGCCGCTGAAAGCCAACTTGAAAGCGTTCTTGCTGCCTCTGGCGAAAAAAAACGGTAAAGTCGTTTCCTTGGTGAACACGACGAAGCAACTTTTGAAAACAGCGACGGACACCGCCGACGCAGAGAATGAAATCGAGGCGATGGAGTGGAAACACAATGCGCTGCGGCACACTTACATTTCGGCCCGCGTGGCCGAATCTGGCGACGTGCCGCGCGTGGCCGATGAGGCTGGCAACAGCCCGCAAGTCATCCGCACGAATTATTTGAAGCGGATGCGGCCGGCGGCGGCGGCGGAGTGGTTTGCCATTCAGCCGGCACCAGAGGCCGGCAAAAAATAAAATGAAAAAGCCATCACCTAGCGGCAACGATTCCGGCGAAAAAGTTTCCGCCGAAGAATTGGAGGAATTTAAGCGCAAGGGCATCGAGCACATGGAGCGAGCGTGGACGTGGTGGGAGCGCCAGGATGAGCCGGTGATGAAATTTATCCGGTGCTCTTGTGATGTTTTGCAAAAGGTGCCGGGCTGCAAATTTTCTGACATTCCAGATTTTTTTTGGAGCAAACCATTTGCCGAACTTTACTTTGATTGTCTGGCGGATTGTGCCGCTGAAAATCCTGAAGCGGCGGAGCGGCTTCATTATGTTGCGGAAATTGCGGTGGCAGCGTTGAACAAAGCTGCGTATAAAAATCCAAAACAATTTCAGCCAATGGCGATGGAAGATTTTCTTTGGCCCGGTTTTATCAGCAAGCATCCCGGTGTTGCAAAATCGAACAAGGAATTGATGGATGAAATCCGGCTTGGGGAAAAATCCTCAATTAACACGACGGGAAAAACATTCTCGGTGGATACGGTTGAAACACGGATGGCTTGGGAGCTTTGGGATCAAATTGATTTTCTCCGCCGGGGCGAAAACAGTCTTCGTCCCGCACGAATCGGCTTTGATTTTCTCCAGCCAGAGGCACAGGCATTGCAGCCGCTCACCAGAGCGAACCACCGCGATTGGTGGAAAGTTGGGGAGAAATTATTTATCAAGACTTTGGGTGAGGATTTTGAAAACCGGAAAACTTTTGCGCATTATTGGAAAAACGCTGCATACAAGGATGAGCCAAACGCCCGCGCTTTGATCCGGCGGGACATCAAGAAAAAGCTCCGGCAAGGTTTCCACAGTATTGCGGCCAAACCGTCCGCCGTGAGAAAACCCATTCCGATTCAAGATGAAAAAGCCAAAGTCAAAAAACAAGACCGCGCCCTGGCACACATTCCCGCAAAACATTAAGGAATGGACTGACGAAGACCATGCGCTCGGCTGGCTGGTGCGCGGACTGCGATTTAGCCCGCGATCCTCTTCGCAACCACATCTGAACGTGTTTCCCTTCCCGGCATTTTATGTTCCGTCAATGGAACGGTTCTTCAAGTGGTTTGGCGTTGAAATTTCAGAAAAGGAAAATCAAGATGCTGCCAATAGACTTTATTATTTGGCTTTGCTGTCCGTGAGAAATTTGCTGGCGGCATGTGAGGCCAGACCCGATCTCTACCGGCCAATTGCAAAACATCAATTGTATTGGCCCAGCATGACTGGCTGGGGCGCGGATGTCGAAAAGACAAACAAGGAATTGATGGATTCCCTAAATTTAGGTGAAACCGCGCCATTGAATACTGCCCGGCATGGTCGCAAATCATTCTCGATTTTAGAAAACACCGCAACCGGCATAGCCTGCAAACTTTGGGGCGCGGTCGAGTTTTACCGCCGCGATGCCCTTGATGAGATGGAGGTTTTGGGCGGCGATCCTGTCTGTTCGTTAATCATGCCTTGTTGGCCTGGGTTTGGCGATGCTCGCAAATTGGGTTTAAGCGATGAACAAATTAAAAAACTTTGGACGCTTCAACCGCTGACACGTCTAAACTTTTTGGAATGGTGGAATCTGGGCGAACCGATCTTCATCCAACTTTACGGGAAAGATTTTGAGAATCACAAAGATTTTTCCGGCTACTGGAATGGTGATGCCTATAAAGAGTATGTGCCGGGCAAGCCGGGACAGAAATGCTTGGTGCAAAATGCCCGCGCATTGATTCGTCGGGACATAAAAAAGCAAATCAAGCAAGCCTTCCGCAGCATCGCTCCCAAATCTTCCCGTGGTGAAAAACAGGCGCGTGGTTCAAAATGAAAACGTCAAATCCTTCAACGTCAGGCACAGAAGCGGTTGCCCCTTTGGATTTGAGCAAAATGGGTTGGCAAAAAATTGGCCTGCCGACAGCAATTCGCACCGGGCAACCAGCGCACGAGGCGGTTGAAAAATTGGTAACGGGATATTTGAGCAAAGGCGAATTGCGTAAAGATGAATTGTGCCTGCGTGAACTTGCGGCGATTGCTCGCGAAACATTGAGCGGACTCTACGAGATTGCTTCATTGAAAGATGATAAAGATGCTGCAATCGCCTTTGTTAATGCGCTGCTCCGTGGCGTCCGCCTTTTCAGCGATGGAATACCTTTCAAGGCTCAGCAACCTGGTTACACACTCCCGGTATTTCGCAAGCTGGCGGAAAAAACCGGCACATGGCCCGGTGTGTTGTCGGTTGACCATGACCAGCTAGAGGCGAACAAAAAAATTATCGCCCTTTTGCGGCTCGGCGAAAATGCCCCGCTTAATTTCAAAAAAAAGCAGTGGACGCGGAAAACGGCGGAAGTCCGCGTTGCTTTGAACCTGTTGGAACACCGTCAGTATTTATTGCGCCGCAACGAAAGGATTGACCCTTACGATCCTGAAGATGGCCGATATTTTTATGACGATTCTAAATTTAAGCGCCTCGGCCCGCTGACGCGGGCAAATTACGCGGTTTGGTGGAAAAAATTTGAGCCGATGTTTCTAGGTTTATACGGCAAGGATTTTGAAAACCACAAAGAATTTTCCGGCTACTGGAAAAATTCGGTCTATCGAGGCCAGTCGAAAGCCAGGGCTTTGATTCGGCGGGACATTAAAAAACGAATCCAGCAGGCGTTTCGCAGCATCGCTCCCAAGTCTCCGTCCGTGTGCTAAATCGCGGTCTGTTATACCCCATGAAGTTTTTTTAGGTCGGCCTAAAGTTGTCAACGTGCGGGGCAACGCAACTAAACCAGTTGACTCTGCACAGTTGATACCATGAGTGAATTAACATCGCAGACCGAGAAACAAAGCCCGCTGCCGACGCGCTACGTTGATGCAGAAAAGCTGCTCGAAATCCTTTTCGATGAAGCCAGCCGCCCCAGCCTCCGCTGGATTCGGGACCAACAAAAAGCCAGACGGCTGCCGTTTGCAAAAATTGGCCGTTTAGTTTTTTTCGATCCCGTCGCTTGCAAAGCCGCACTCGACGCCAAAGCTGCCGGGCGGAAATAAGTTCACCGCAAGCTCACCTTCGCCGGAGATCTACGGATGAAACTTTCCCCAATGGAACGGGCGCGCTTATACGTTGCCAAATGCCTGCCGGCTGTTAGCGGTCAGGGCGGGCATGATGACACGTTTCATGTGGCTTGCGTGCTGGTCAACGGTTTCGCCCTCGATGAGGCGGATGCCCTGATTCTGCTCCTGGAGTTCAACCGGCGGTGCCTGCCGCCGTGGACCGAGGCCGAGTTGGTCCACAAAATCAAATCCGCGGCGAACACGGTTCACCGGCTGCCGCTAGGGCATCTCCTTGGAACACTGGAAAAACGGGGGGGGAGGGTCGCGGCAAAATCCATCCCGCCACCGCCGCCGAAACCAAAATTCAAAAAATCCGTGCTGGCGCGGATCGCCGGGCAGTTGGCCAGCGTCGCGGACGTGGCGCGCTGCTTGGCGGAGCGGTCGCCGGTCGCGGTGGACCGGCAGGATTCCGCCAGTGTGTTGCGGCATCTCTACGCTCGCGGGGCGGGCGAAAAGATTTTGATTTTCACGGAAATGAAGTCCCAGGGCCAATTGCTTTGGGAAGCCGACCGCAGTGATTTTATCCAAAACCGTCATTTGCCGGCGGGCAATGATGGTGTCTGGTTTTTGCCGCAACCCGTCAGCGGCGGATTTTTCCCGAATCCGCGCTGTGACGGGAATTTGTCCCGGCGGTCGGAAGAGGCGGTGACGGCGTGGCGCTATGCGGTCTTGGAATCCGATGAGGCGGACGCGGATCAATGGCTGCGGTGTCTGGTGCAAATGCCGCTGCGGATTGCTTGCATTTGCGAATCTGGCGGGCGGTCAATTCATGCGCTGGTGCGGTTGGACGCGGCGAGCAAGGCCGATTGGGATCGGCTCATGGCGCCACTCAAGCCGGTGCTGATTACGCTCGGCGCGGATCGGGGCGCGTTGTCCGCCGTCCGTTTGTCGCGATTACCGCAGGCCATGCGCGGCGAGCGCTGCCAGCGATTGCTTTACTTAAACCCGCAGCCAAGCGGGATGCCAATATGCCAACAACCACCGCAACCGGCCTTTTACTCGCAAGAAATGGGGGCGAACGGAACCAGTCCATGAATGAATCAATTCCTGACGACATGGGTTCTTGGGCAAAAGCCAACGACGTTATCACGGCGGACACGCCGGCGGCGTGGTTCGCGGCGAAGTTTCCGGGTTTGCCTGAAAAACACGGCGACGCGGTGCAGGAGGTTTTGCCCGGCGGCGAAAAAGAAGAGCGTCCGTATGTCAAAGACGTGTCAGAGGATTTTCTGGCGGCATCGCTCGGTGAAGCCGGTTTGCCGGCAGCGCCAACGGTCTTCGTCACGGAAGAAGACCGGTTTTACACCTATTCGCCGGCTGACGGAATTTATTGCGAAGTGCGCGAAACGAAATTGGCGGCGCGTTTGAGTGAACTGCTGCTGGAATGTGCGCGGGCCTGCACAGGCAAATTTGACACCCGAAGTCTCGAATTTCGGTTTCGTGATTCCTCGAATCTTAAGGGCGTCCTGTCGCGGGCGCGGGGTGTGCTGGAGGTGCGCGCCGGGTTTTTTGAGACGGATTTAATGAAATTTGTGCCGTGCAATAACGGCATGTTGCGGGTGGCTGACAAGGCACTGTTGCCCTTTGCGTCATCTTACCGGCGGCGAAACAAGCTGGCGGTGGCTTTTGACCCGGCGGCAACCTGTCCGTTGTTTCTCAATACGCTGCTCAAACCAGCCTTGGACCCGGACGACGTGGAATTGCTGCAACGGTGGTGCGGGCT
>CAJAQO010000214.1 GCA_903944085.1 uncultured Verrucomicrobia subdivision 3 bacterium | reverse complement strand
TACACCCTCTTGAAGTCGCTCAAAAAGCTTGGACGGGCGAAATTAAAGAACAAGACGCGAGAGAATACCTGTTAAGCAAATCTCCGCGTGAAATTCTTGAGTTTCAAAACCATTTTCCACCCAACCAACATGCAACATCTCCCCGCCGTTTCTGAGTTCGTGACCTCAAAGCGGGGAATCAATACGCTACAAGGCTGAGGGGGCGGGCATGGTGGAGGGAGCCCGAAGGGCGACCGGAACCATGCCCGCCCCCGGCGGCTCAAAACAGGAAAAAAACATGAGTAGCAGCAATCCATCCGCAGTCCCGAGTCCGAGTCCCGAAAAGAAACGCCGGTATCTGAGCGCCGAGAAGAAGTTCCAGATTTATCTGGAAGCTCAAGACAGCGGCAAACCCATCGGCGAGATCCTGCGCCGTGAAGGCCTCTTCTCCACCGATCTGGCCCGCATCCGCCAGCAGGTTAAAGAAGGGGCGCTCCAACGCCTCGGCGCCAAGCCTGGCCGGCAGCAGAGTCAGGTCAGTGCCGAAGCACACGAGGCCCTCAAACGCGAACTGCAGGACAAGGAACGAGCCTTGGCCGACCAGGCCGTCGAACTGGCGATCCTGCGAAAAAAAACGAATGGGGGTTCGTGGGACCGATAACTGGCCTGTGGATCAAAGAGCAAACCAAACTGGAAATCCTCACCGTGATTGAGTCCTCCCGGCAACAAGGCGTTTCGGCGCGTCGCAGCTGCTCGCTCCTGGCGATCGCACACCGGCGCGTCGTGCGCTGGCAAGCGCAGTCCCGTCAGGGCCAGCCGCTGGCCAATCTCATCCCCGGCCCAAAAGCGCCGCTGCATCGGGTTTTACCCGAGGAGATCGACCAAATTGTGACACTGGCCCAGCATCAGGAATACGTGGATCTGTCGCATCGTATCCTGGCGGTGACGGCGTGGGATCAAGGCCTGTTTCAGGCCTCGTTCTCCACCGTTTACCGCGTCCTCAAAGAACGGAACTTGATGACGGCGCGTGGTCCCAGCCGGCCCCACAACGGCCACTCAAAGCCGCCGGTCCGCAAAGACCTGACCGGGCCCAATCAGCGCTGGTGCTGGGACATCAGCTACCTGCCGACGTTCCAGAAGGGGGAATATCTTTTCCTCTACTTGCTGCTGGATGAATGGTCTCGCAAAGTCATCCAATGGCGCATCGCCTGGCAACAAACCGCCGAGGAGGCCCGCCGCCTGCTGGAAGGTGGTCTGGCGGATCAAAACATCCTGGATCTGCCCGAGGCGCAGCGGCCCGAACTCATCAATGATCGCGGCCGGCAGATGAAAGCCAAGCCGATCCAGCGCCTGTGTGAAGATCACGGCATGCCCCAGTTGTTTGCTCGCCCACGCACCCCCAATGACAATCCGTTCATCGAATCGGCCTTCAGCACCGTCAAACGCGCCCCGGCCTTTCCCGGGTCCTTTCTTGATGATGCCCAAGCCAGAGAATACTTCAGTCGCTACTTTACCTGGTATGACACCGAGCATTACCATTCCGGCATCGACTACGTCACGCCGCAACAAGCCCATGACGGCCTGCGGCCAAACATCGTCGCGCAACGACGCGTAAAGAAACTTGCCCAGCGCCGCCGGCGCCGGGAAGAAAACCAAAAGTAAAAAACCGGCCCACAAGAAATCAACAAACACATAACAATGCCCGCCGGCCTTGTAGCGTAATTAAACAGCGCTTGAGGTCATTGATTCAAAAACGCGCCGATCGGAACAGGCTTGAGGACTGCGCGGCAGTTTCGTAAAGCTTTAGACGCAGCTAATTACTACTATAGCGAGTGCGCAATTGAAATGATTGGCTCACGCGCATTTAGAGTGGCTTCCAAGGAAATAAGAATAGACCTCGTTAGTGTTTCCGTGACCGGTCTTGGATTCAAGGAAGCGGAATTGACCACGACGAGGTTGATTTATCAACGCGCTCAAGATATAGGACTAACACTATGTCCAAGTGAAGTTGGCCCGCAGCTATGCTGGCAATACAAGGATCAATCAAAGAAAAAGGCGGGGTGGCGCTACATTGCCATGAAACCAATCATCTTAGACGATTCTCCGCTTATTTTCGGCGTTGGACATACTTACGGGAAACACTATCTCCATCATTTTGACGGTCCTCCCGACTTACTTTGGGATAACTACAATACTTTTGTCTTCCAATCTTGTGATGAAAGTCCTGAAAGAGCAGTGCATCAGTAGAACTTTTCGGTTCCAATCACCACCCTTGTGCATGTTGCAGGGGTGTTTTATTTTTTTTATTTAATCTTGTTAGGCGGCAGTTGTTTTCCCCACCGCTGTTTCTTTCCTTAACCCGTCGCGTGCTAAAATGCGCGACTGGAGGCAGTTCATTCCGAACCGCCATTGAACCCCAAAAAAAGGAGAAACTATGGACGTGCATTGCACCACCTGTGGCGAGCCGTGGGATGTATATCATCTTCGGCACGACGCCATTTTTGAAACCGACCTCAGCCACGACGAGGCGAAAGCATGGACGGAATTGTCCCAAGCATTGCGGCTACGTCCGCGCTACAGAGAAAAATTCAGAGCCGCCGGGTATGAATTCGGCGGTTCAGTCTTGAATGTCATCCGGTGCCCCGCGTGTCCGAAAGGCGCGGTGCCCGATCCCGACACGGCGGTATTAAAAGCCACCATCGTTGAAATGCTTGGCGATGATGAAGACGGCATCGCCAGCATAATGGAGGAACACGGTTTATGAGCGCGAAGAAATCGGAACCGGGCGACTTTAGTAAAATTCTGGAAAGCATTTCCCATCGGCACGACACCCGAAGTGTCTTTGACGCTTTCACCCGATTTGCAGCCTGTGCGCTCGCCGTCCAGACTCGCGAGGCGGAATACATGGAAGAAGTCAAACGATGGACAAAGCCCGACATGGATTTGTTTGCGGAAGCACTTGGCGCACTCGTTAGCGAAATGGAATCCAAGCCCTTTGAAGATGTTCTCGGCGAACATTACATGGAATTCGCGTTATCCTCAAAAGGTCAACAATGGAACGGAGAGTTCCACACCCCGAAGACCATTTGTGATCTTATGGCTCGAATGACACTCGGCGACATGGAATCGCTGCCCGCCGAAGGCCCAATCACGGTTTGTGAGCCGGCGTGCGGTGCCGGAGCAATGATTCTGTCATTGGCCGAGGCGTGTTCACCCGAAATCAGGCGGCGACTGCGGGTAACGGCAATTGACATCAATCGCACCGCT
>CAJAQO010000213.1 GCA_903944085.1 uncultured Verrucomicrobia subdivision 3 bacterium | reverse complement strand
GCGCGGAAATCCGCGTCCACGCCCAGTATCTTGCTCGCTTCGATGCAATGCGGAAACAGTTCGCGGATGATGCCCAAGTCCATCGTCGGCGACGGCGAAAGGTAGGACATTTTCCCTTCGTTGTCGTAATAGCCGTGTTCCGGCGACATCGAGAACGGCGTGACCAGCCAATGATGTTTCGGTTCTTCCACCATGACTTCGAGAAGAAATTGCGCGGCGCCTTTCAGCACCGGGTAATACTCCTTCAGAAATTTCTGGTCGCCGGTGAACGCGTAATGTTCCCACACATGCTGGCAAAGCCACGCGCCGCCGACCGGCCACATGCCGAACCGCGCCGCATCCACGGGCGCTGTGCCGCGCCAGAGATCAATGTTGTGATGCGTGACCCAGCCATTCACTCCGTAATAGGTTTTGGCCGTCTCCTGACCATTGACTGAAATGTCCTTGACCATGTCGAACAACGGCTGGGCGCACTCGGAAAGATTGCAGACTTCCGCCGGCCAGTAATTCATCTCCGTGTTGATGTTGATGGTGTATTTGCTGCCCCAGTTTGGAATGACATCTTCGTTCCAAATGCCCTGCAAATTAGCCGGCTGTCCGCCCGCGCGGCTGCTGGACGCCAGAATGTAACGTCCGAATTGAAAGATCAACGCCTCCAGATTTGGATCGGGAGTTCCGGCGCGAACGGCGGCGAGCCGTTCATCCGTCGGTTTGTCGCTCAACACAACGTCGCCGACATTCAGATGCACCCGGCCCATCAATCCGCGAAAATCTTTTTCATGATCACGACGCAACGCCGCGTAATCTTTCTTTGCAACGCGCGAAAGAATCTTTTCACAAATGGCGGCAGGATTGGCGCTGATGTTCGTGTAATTGATGTAACTCGTCGCCGTCGTGAGAAGGAACGTGACGGCGTCCGCGCCTTGAATGTTCAAGCTGTCGTTCGTCGCCGTGGAGCTTCCGCCTTCGTTGCTCGCGAGCATGGCGGTTTCAAACTTCAATCCCCGTCCTTCAACCGGCGCAATCAGCCAGTTCGTTTCGCCGCCCTTTTTCCACGAACCATCCATGACGAGCTTGCCCGGCTTCGCCGTTGTGGTATCGAGATAAGGACCTTTCAATTGCGCCTGAACCGAGACGCGGCCCGGCTTGTCACTGCTGATGCGCACGACCATGACGCGGTCGGGATATGACACGAAAACTTCGCGCGTAAAAGTGGCGTCGCCGACACGATAGCTGACTTTTGCCACGCCGGTTTCCATGTCCAATTCGCGGCGATAATCCTGAACCTCATCCGCGCCATCAAACTTGAGCAGCAAATCGCCGATCGGCTCATACGCCTGCTGACCTTTGGGAATTCCCCAGAAATGGTCGTCGGCCATTTTCTCCGCATCCTGAAATTTTTCGGCGAAAACCAAATCGCGAATCTGCGGAAAATAATTGATCGCGTTGGTGTCGTTGTAATCATGCGGGCGGCCTGACCAAAAACTGGATTCGTTCAGCGCAATGCGTTCCTGCTGGATGCCGCCAAAAACCATCGCGCCCATATAGCCATTGCCCATCGGCACGGCGTCGAGCCATTTTACGCCGGGCTGGCGATAGCAGACAACCATGTCGCAAGCCGACGAAACCGAACGGTTTGAGTTTCCTTCAGCCGCCGCCAGCGTTCCAGAAACGCCGGACAAACACGCCGCCAATAAGATGATTTTCGATAGCGTTTTCACAAAATATTTCCCACTGGTTTTCCAGATTACTTGCCGTTTTGCGAAGATCTCGGAACGGGCGTAATGATCCAGCGATCGCCCGGCGTCCATGCGGTCGGACCGGGTTCCTCGCGCATCAATCCCGACAGTCGGTAGGTGTTTTCCAGATGCTTGGCCATGATGGCTTCTCCGGCCCCGACTTCAATCAAAGGCGGCCCTTGATCGGCACCGTATCCGCCCGTGGCCGCTGATTGGATGTCGGCAATATAATCTGGCCAGGTTCCTTCATACCAGGTGTAACCAAACAGAAACGCATGAACGCCTTCCATTTTCTTCTTCCAGTCGAGTTGAAACTGAATAAACGGCTCGCCCGGCACCGTGGCAATCACAATGTCGTCGTTGATGAGAATGGTGGAAATCCGCACGTCAAATTCCCGGTCCGGTTCGAAGCGGCCGGTGAATTTCAGCGCATCGTTCATGTAACGGATTTTGGTTTCGCCGGACGGATTCGGTTTTAAGGACTTCGCCAGTTTGACGGTTTCGTAGGCGAGCAAAAAGCCGACCCGGTCAATGGTGCTGTAATCCGTTTGAAACGGATCGTCCGGTCCATTGCGGCGGGAACTGATGATCAAGGATTCAATGTTGCCGCCGGCGCCCTGAACGAAAAGGCAATTAATCTTGTTGTCAAAAGCCTCTTCAACCTTCCGGCAGGCGACTCCCGGATAATCCGCCGAGATGGCATAGTTCTGGCAGACCACATCCGCGTGGCACGCATAGTTCATGATGATCGCCCGCGGCTGACCGTCGGCATCCTCGATTTTAATGACGCCCACCTCCGGGTCAACCGGCCCAAAAGGAATCCGGTCGGGATTTTCGCTCCGGTAATGGTCGTCGCCATGCCACGACTCGCGGGTATGTCCATCTTCGCGAGGCACCAGACGGTTGAAGCCCAACTGGGGAAAACTTCGGAAACCTGCGGAAATTTTGGCCGGAAACATGTTCGACACCGCCGAGCCCATTGCCTGAACAACCTGTTCGTCATAGAAAGCGGAATAACTGTGGCCCGGGTCGGAATGCGTGTGCGACGAACTCATCACCACCTGGGAAATCCCGAATTTTTCCTTGCAGGTTGCGATCAGACGGTCGCTGTAATAAACACCCAGATCCATCGAAATGAAAGCCAGGCGTTCGCCGCCCACTTCAAGCACCAGCACGCGGGCCTGCACCGGGTCGTGAACCGGTAGTTTGGTATTTTCCGGGGTGATGGAAATCTTGGCAGTTCCAGCCAGCAGCGTTCCGTGGGACATGCCCACATGCACTGGTTTTTTCGACAGCCCGTATTTTCCGATCAGAAACGCGCGCCATTTGGCCTGCTGCTCTATTGAGCCCGGCGTAGTGTAAACAACATAATAACCGCGTTCCAGCAATTCGGTTTCCGATTCGGCAAAATGCATGGGATTGTAATCCTTCCACGACCAAGGATTGCCAGGCAAAGGTTTTTTTGGGGCCACGATTACTCCTCGCAAAAGCTCCTGGTTCGCCGTGCTGTCGGCTGTTTCCGCCTTGAGCGGAGTGATTTCAAGTGTAGCGCCATCCATCACATAATCGTAGCGGTTGAATCCGCCCTGCCACGCGGGTTTTTCACTGCCGGAGACAGCCGCTGCCGACTCGGCACCGCCCACAGAAGCCGAATTCAAAACGACCGCTTCTGCCAAGACAATAAATACCTTCCATATAGTTGTAAGGTGAATTTTTCTCATAATTGGTCTTGTCCAGGTTTTTGCTTGTTTGTGCCGGCGGCTTGGGTGACGAATTCCACGACCGGCTTTATATCCTGCGGCGCGAGCGGATAATGGCCTTCGCCATTTTTGATGATGACCGTGATTTTGCCACCCAGCTTTTTGTAACGTTTCTGAACCACCAGCGTGTTGTCCGCAAGCCAAGGGTCCAGACGACTGCAAACATGGAACAATGGCACGCCAGCTTTGGCCAGCGGAGCGAGATTATCGAGCGGCTGCGTTTTTGCCGTGTTGCTGTGCAGGACGGGATTTTCGGCGTAGATGCAGGATACCTTGTCAGGATTTTCAATGGCCCACGCGTAAGCTTCGCCGGCCGCTCCGCCAGCGCCTTCCATCACGGGCTTTTTGGAAAAGCCATGATCCGTGAGGTATTGGTAAATGGTGTTCCATTGCTTCATGTCGGGTCCATCGCCGTTATACGGAACTGCGCCGGTGACGATGTGAAAACCTTTGGCCAGCAAAGCTTGGTCAACAACCGCGTCCCGCATGACAAAATCCGCCCGGAACACCCACGGATTTCCGGGAGCGGAAACTTTCGGCACGATGACGGTGGTGAATGCTTCGACGTTGGGAATCTCGACCTCATAACGATTGTAGCACTCACTAAAAAGAGGGCCACGGCAGGTTATGTAGGTTCCTTCACCCGGATAATTTTGGTAGGAACTGGCCGTGCTGTAGTAAGAATTCTCCCTAAATCTATTTCCCGCGAAATCCGGCGGCGCGCTCTTGTTTTCCTTCATGCTCTGCTCAATGAAATCAGCGATGGGTTTGGGATCGCGCAGGCTGTGGGGATGATGGCCGCGGCCCTCCTTGATCATCACGGAAATGCGCCCGCCCAATTGTTGATAGATGCTTTCGATAGGCAATGTAAATTTCCCCAATATGGGATCAAAGCTGCCGCAGACGTGAAGCAGCGGAACATCGTTCGTGACCAGACCTACGAGTCCGCTCATGATTCCCCAGTTGCCGCCGGGATTGTCGGCATAGATGCAGGAAACCTGGTCAGGATGAGTGGTCGCCCAAATGTAGGAATATTCTCCGCCGCGACTCATGCCGATGAAAGCCGGTTTTTTGGAAAGTCCATGTTTCTCGGTCAGGAACGCATACCAGGCATCCCACTCTTTGCCCGGTTTTAATGTGGCGTTGGCCGAGATGTAAGCGATGTGAAAGCCCCGCCGGAGCAATTCTACTTCCGCCTGGGGTTGATGGTCCCAATAGCAACCTTGCCAGGACCACGGATTGCCGGGTGCCGCCGCCTTCGGAACAACCACGATGCACCGCCGTTGCCCCTTTGACGGATCTTTCACGCCATTTCTTTCATCGGCCGGTGACTTGAACGGAGCAATGACGAGGGTTTCCTCATCCATTATGAAATCGTAGCGGTCGAACCCATGCCAGGCGGATTTTTCACCATTGAAGGATGGTGAAGCATTTTGCCCGGGTGCCTCTGCCGCACGAATCGTTCCCGCAAAACCGAACGCGCAAAAGATGCCGGCGATCAGCGTGATGACTTTTATCCGATGTTTCATATTTATTATCAATTATGTTGAGGGAACTTTTAAGAATATTTGAACGGAAGCACAGTTTCACTGCGCCGCCGCCGCGAAAATATCCAGGTTGCTCGCAATCACTTGATCGCCACAAAAAATGTCAAACACCCGCACCCCGACGCGATCACATTCGAGTTCCACCAGGCCGATCTCGATTGTGTATTTCCCAGCCATGAGATTAGGCACCGCGAGCGCGAAACTGCGACCATGAATCTTATCGCGAAACGCCGCCTCGCTTCCCGGCGCGTTCGCAATCAAAAGAGTGTCGCTCGTGCCGTGGTTATATTCGCCGGCGACTACGACTTTCTTGTCACAAGCGCCACAAACTTCATCGGCAGCGAAGACCGGCGGGGAATAAAATAAAAACGCCAAAGAGACACTTGTGGCGCATAAAACAATAGTGAAGGGCCGCATAATTTTGTAATTCCAGAATCCAATCAGGATTTTAAAACGTTGGATTCATTGAAATTTCATCAGGTGATTCTTCATTATAGAGCTATTTTGCACTCAGACCATCATCCCCTTTTTAGGGGATACCTGAGAACAAACTTTGGCGGCACTCCGTGATTTGCGCGGTGGCGGCGGGCAAGGATGTGGCGCGGGTCATGTTGCCAAAGGGGATTCGCTGACACCGAAGATTTCACCCACACACGAGGTCGTTGACTTGGGGGATTCATGGGTGGCGTGGCTCGAGGCGCGGATTTCTCTCGATGAAACTGGGCAATTAATTCAAACCGACACTGCTGTCGAGATCAAAAACATCAATAGCCGATGGTCTGACCAGCCGATTGCGGCAAGGCGGTCTGTCAGTTCGAATGCGGACTGTATTGTCACAATTCCGGTGAAACGCTGGGCCGATAAAAAAGGATTAACCTCTTGCAGACTTGCGTCTGAACTGGCTTTGTAGAAACTCCGTCCGTTCGATTATCTCGCAACGCCCATGAATAGCCACGAAAAGCATGAAGGGTTTTCGGGCCAGCGCCTGGTGGTGGTGCCACGGCCAGTGCTGGCGACCGCCATGAGCCAGCCATTGCTTCGGAGCCTTTTGCCAAGCGATGCCGGCTATTATCCCAAGGCGCGCGGCCATCAATGCACGCGGGAGAAAGGTTGTCCTGAAACCGTGTTCATTTATTGCGCCCGCGGCAACGGTTGGTGCCGGATGGCTGGCTCCACGCATGAAATACGCGAAAACCAGCTGTTGGTTATTCCCGCCGGCACTCCGCATGTTTACGGTTCGACAGAGAACAAACCGTGGACGATTTACTGGTTCCATGCCATCGGCGTCAACGTGCCGTTTTACCTGGAAAAGCTCGCGGTCTCGCGCGAGAAACCGGTGGTGTCCCTGAGCGGGGATGTGCAGTTGTTTTCGCTGTTTGAAGAGGTGCTCGAAGATCTGCAACATGGCGCAACCTTGACACATTTGATGTATGCGGCTCACTCCTTGGCACATTTGATGGGCACCATTCTACGCCACAAAAATGATTACTGGGACGGGGGAAACGACGCGCGTGACCGGATCGTCAACAGCATCGAATTTATGAAACAGCACCTGCGCGAACCGTTGCGCATCCCGACGCTGTCCGCAGTGGCCAACCTTTCCCGTTCGCACTACAACACGCTGTTCAAGCATGTCACCGGCTACGCGCCGTTGCTGTATCTCAATCACCTGCGAATGCAACGCGCGGTGCAACTGCTCAACTCGACCCATTTGTCCATCAAAGCCATCAGCGATCAACTCGGTTTCGCCGACCAATTTTATTTTTCCCGCGCCTTTAAGAAGCTGCACGGTCATTCACCCTCCGAACACCGCAGCCGCTATTTGCTCTGATTCGCCAAATGGCCGGCGACCGGATGGCAAAATACCGACCGGTCAATAATCCAAATTCTTAGTCTTTAAGTCCATTTCCCTCGCCCCGCATTTTTGCAATCATCGGGCAATACAATTTGCCATCGCCGCCGCCGACCATGCCGGTTTATTCGCCGGCAGCAATGGCGATGCCGTTTAAATATGATAGCGCCCACGCAACAAAACAGCGATTTACGATTACCGGCCAACTGCCGGCATGGTTACATCTGGCTCATCTCGGTTGTCGCCGCCATGGGTGGATTATTATTTGGCTGGGATTGGGTGGTCATCGGCGGGGCAAAACTTTTTTTTCAGAGATATTTTGAACTTACCAGCGAGGCGCAAATCGGCTGGGCCAATAGTTGCGCGCTCGTCGGCTGCCTGGCGGGCGCATTGGTTGCCGGCGGGCTGAGTGACAAGTTTGGACGCAAGCGGCTGTTGATTCTGGCCGCGCTGTTGTTTGCCGTCACTTCATTGGGCAATGCGCTGGCCGATCATTTTTCCGTCTTTATCTCGTGGCGAATGCTCGGCGGTGTCGCCATCGGCCTGGCCTCGAGCCTGTCACCGATGTATATCGCCGAGGTCGCTCCCGCCCAGATGCGCGGCAGACTGGTCGCCATCAATCAGCTCACCGTTGTCATCGGCATTTTGCTCGCGCAATACATCAACTGGTTTCTCGTCCGCGATCTGCCGGCGGGCGCCTCGGACGATTTCATCCGCACCTCGTGGTTCGGTCAGCAAGGCTGGCGCTGGATGTTCGGACTCACCGCCACGCCGGCGCTGCTGTTTTTCGTCGGCATGATGTTCGTGCCGGAAAGCCCGCGCTGGCTGGCGAAAAATGGCCGGGCCGACCGCGCCCGGGAGGTGCTGGCAAAAATCGGCGGGGCGGATTACGCAACGGCAGCCACGGCCGAAATCCAATCCACGCTGGCCAGCGAAGAAATTCAGCGGGTGCATTTCACCGACCTGCTCGCCCCCAAAATGCGCAAAGTGATTGTGCTCGGAGTGGTGCTCGCTGTGTTTCAACAATGGTGCGGCATCAACGTTATTTTCAATTACGCGGAGGAGATTTTCCGCGCGGCCGGTTACGACATTTCCACCGTGTTGAAGAACATCGCCTGGACCGGCTCGGTGAACTTGGTTTTCACCTTGGTGGCGCTCGGCGTGGTGGATCGTGGCGGCCGGCGGCCGTTGATGCTCTTCGGCTCGGCCATGCTAGCGGTCATTTACGTGGCGATGGGTTGCTGCTATGCCGGTGGCGTCAAAGGCTTGCCGATGTTGCTGCTCGTGCTGGCCGCCATCGGCTGCTATGCCATGTCACTCGCGCCGGTGACCTGGGTGGTGATCTCGGAAATTTTCCCCAACCGCATCCGCGGAGCCGCGATGTCCGTGGCGGTTTCGGCATTGTGGATCGCTTGTTTCCTGCTGACTTACACCTTCCCGATGTTGAATGCCAGGCTGGGTTCGGCGGGAACCTTCTGGCTCTACGCCGGAATTTGCGCGGCGGGATTTGTCTTCATCCTTTTCAAATTGCCGGAGACCAAGGGCAAGTCGCTGGAGCAGATTGAACGCGAACTGGTGGATTAACCGGGCCAAACCATGAAAAAAAAATCCATTCCGCGCCCGGCCAGCCAGGTCCAAGTCCGCGTCGAAGACTTGGTGATGAAAACATATTTGCCCGCCGCGCCGGACAAAAACCCGATGTTTCTGGAAAAGCGCGTGTATCAAGGCAGTAGCGGCAAAGTATATCCGCTGCCCTTCACCGACCGCATCGCTGAAAAACCGGTGGACCGCAAATGGAAGGCGGTCTGGCTGGAAAATGAATTTCTCCGCGTGCTTGTGCTGCCGGAAATCGGGGGGCGCATCCACGCCATTCAGGACAAGTCGAACGGCTACGACTTGATTTACAACCAGTCCGTCATCAAGCCTGCGCTCGTCGGCCTTGCTGGTCCGTGGATTTCCGGCGGCATTGAGTTTAACTGGCCACAACATCACCGGCCGGCAACATTCCTGCCGGTGGATTTTGAAATCGAAGCGCACACCGACGGCAGCAAAACCATCTGGTGCAGCGATCACGACCCGATGTGCCGCATGAAAGGCATGCATGGCATCTGCCTGCATCCAGACCGTGCGCTTGTGCAATTAAAGGTCCGCGCCTACAACCGCACGCCGTATGTGCAGACGTTTTTATGGTGGGCCAACGTCGCCACGCGCGTGCATGAGGCGTATCAAAGTTTCTTCCCGCCGGACGTTTATTATGTGGCCGACCACGCGCGGCGTTCGATGAGCGAGTATCCGCTGGCGAAAGGTTTTTACTACGGCGTGAACTACGGCGAACGCGGACGAAATGGCATTCCGCAAAACGAAATCTCAAGCCAGTTCGTGCCGCCGCACTGCAATAATTCAAAATTCAAAATTCAAAATTCAAAATTACCGAGCTACGTGGCGAATGATTTGAGTTTTTACGCGAACATCCCCGTGCCCACGTCCTACATGTGCATGGGCAGCCAGGAAGATTTCTTCGGCGGCTACGATTACAAGGCGCAGGCGGGAATCGTCCACGTCGCGAACCATCACATTTCACCCGGCAAAAAACAATGGACCTGGGGCAACCAAGAATTCGGCTATGCGTGGGATCGCAATCTGACCGACGCCGACGCGGGCGGCGAGTTTGCGCCTTACATCGAAATCATGGCCGGCGTTTACACCGACAACCAGCCGGATTTCAGTTTTCTTCAGCCCGGCGAAACCAAAACTTGGAGCCAGTATTGGTATCCCATCCAACAAATCGGCCCGGCACAGCACGCGAACGCGCAGGCGGCGGTCACCTTGAAAAATGCCGGTGCGAAATGCCGGTTGGGCATTTCCGTCACCCGGTATTTTTCTGCTGCCACCATTCAACTGGCCGCCAAAGGGAAAAAGATATTCAGCCGCAGGCTGAATCTTTCTCCTAACCAACCGTTCGTCACCGAAATTTTGTTGCCGCATGGAATTGTTGAAACTGAGTTGAGCTTAAACTTCGCCGATTCCGCAGGAATTGAAATCATTCGCTATCAACCAAAGTCGCGCATTCAAGGCGCGGTTCCACCGCCGGCGACCGAGCCGCTCGCCCCGAAAAACATTTCCAGCACCGACGAACTTTTCATCACCGGTTTGCATCTCGATCAGTATCGCCATGCCACGCGTTGTCCCACGCTCTACTGGCGCGAGGCGTTACGGCGCGACCCGCTGGATTCGCGCTGCAACAACGCACTCGGCCTCTGGCACCTCAAGCGTGGCGAGTTTGTCGTGGCGGAAAAATATTTCCGTCAGGCGATTGAACGGCTGACACGGCGCAATGCGAATCCCGCCGACAGCGAAGCCTATTACAATCTCGGCCTTTGTCTGCGGCTCCAGATGAACACCTCTGCCGGCGGCAAATTTGAAACATCCGGCGCGCGGTTCACCGAGGCTTACGCGGCATTCTACAAGGCGACTTGGAGTCAGGCGTGGGTGGCGGCGGCTTTTCATGCACTCGCGGAAATGGATTGCTGCCGGGAGGACTGGCCAACTGCTTTGGAGCATTTGAACCATTCGCTTCGTTTCAACACGGACAATCTCCGCGCTAGAAATTTAAAGGTGATCGTGCTGCGAAAAATGAGCAGCACCGAAGGATCGTCGAGTCAGTCGCAGAAAATGGCGGCTGAAGCCGCTGCTGTCCTGCGCGAGACGCTGACTTTGGATCCACTGGATTGGTGGGCGCGTCATCTCGATGGCCGCAAATTAGGCTGCGATACGCAAACCACCCTGGATGTCGCACACGATTATGCCCGCGCCGGATTTTTCAGTGAGGCGATTGAATTACTCCTTGCGGGAGTTCCCAGTTCTATCCGTGAAGCTGCCATTAGCCAATTGCCGACTCAAAGTTGGGGCGCGGAGCCGTTGCAATTTTACACCATCGGCTGGTTGTATGAAAAAATTGGCGACATCAAGTCGGCCAAAGCGAATTTCCGAACGGCTGCAGCCATTGCGCCAGATTATTGTTTCCCCGCGCGACTGGAAGAGATTGCCATCCTTGAATCGGCGATGCGGCTGGACGCCCGCGACGCGAAAGCTCCGTATTATCTCGGTAATCTTTTTTACGACCGGCGGCGGCACACGGAGGCCATCCGGCTTTGGGAAAAATCCGCAAAATTGGATCCGCATTTTTCCATCGTCTGGCGCAATCTGGGGATCGGCTATTTCAACGTCTTCAAAAAACCGGGGCGGGCACGAGCCGCCTATGACCAAGCGCTCAAGGCCGGCCCGGATGACGCGCGGCTGCTGTTCGAGCGCGACCAACTGTGGAAGCGGCTTGGCGAAAAACCTTCAAAAAGGCTGGTCGAATTTGAAACGCGTCCACATTTGGTGGCACAGCGCGATGACTTGAGCGTGGAACTCGCAGCGCTCTACAACCAAACCGGCCAGGCGGCGGAGGCGCTGGCCTTGATTAGTGCGCGCAACTTCCAACCGTGGGAAGGCGGCGAAGGCGGCCCGCTCGGCCAATGGGTGCGATCGCATCTGACGCTCGGCAAAGCTGCGCTGCAAAAAAGGCAGCTACTGGACGTGGCGCTGGCACATTTTCGGAGCGCGCTGAAATCGCCTTTGAATCTCGGCGAGGCCAAGCACCTGCTCGCCAACCAGAGCGACATTCATTACTGGCTTGGAGTGGCACTGGAATTGAGCGGTGAAAAAAAAATGGCTGTTGATCATTGGCGGGCGGCGGCGGAGTTTAAAGGTGATTTTCAGGAGATGAGCGTCCGCGCATTGTCAGAAATGACTTATTACTCCGCGCTGGCGCTGGAAAAAATCGGCCAGAAGTCGAAGGCCAAAAAAATGTTCCGGGATTTGCTGGCGCATGCGCAAAAGCTGCAAAAGTCCGCAGCCAAGATTGATTATTTTGCCACGTCGCTGCCGACGCTGCTGCTGTTTGACGACGACCTGCAATTTCGTCAGGAAACGACCGCGCGATTGCTGGCAGCGCAGGCAAGGTGCGGACTCGGCCAGTTGGCGCGTGCAAAATCCTTGCTCGCTGACGTGCTCCGACGTGATCCAAATCATGCACTGGCGGCGGATTTTCTGGCCGTGATGAAGTTATGAAATCGCTCACTGTCAAAACCAAGTTGCGGCAAGAACAGGGTTACGCCTTGTATTCGTTGTCCAATGAGGAGGTGGAAATTGTCGTCGTGCCCGAATTGGGCGCGCGGATTATTTCTTTAAAAAACGTGCGGACCGGGCGTGAATGGCTGTGGCATCCGCGCGGCGGCTTGAAGTTGTTTGGCAACCGCGTCGGCGAGAATTTTTCCAACAGTCCGCTGGCCGGCATAGACGAATGTTTTCCGACCATTTTGCCCTGTATCTGGCGCGGCCGTTCGCTGCCGGATCATGGCGAACTATGGAACGCGGCCTGGCAAATGGACGCGGCTGCCTGGGAAAACGGCCGTCTGCTCACACGATTGAAATTGAGTATTTCACCGTTTCAGTTCGAGCGGAACATCCGGCTGGAAGGCAATACCGTCCGGCTAAATTACACACTGGCCAATTTGGGCGAGATGGACGAACTTTACTTGTGGGCATTCCATCCATTGTTGCGATTACAGCCGGACGACCGACTGGACTTGCCCGAATCCACCCGCAGCCAGTTGAATGGCGCGACGTGGGTGGATGCAATTGACGTCGCCGTGCCTGAAGCAAAATGTGCGAAGATTTTTGCCGCTCCCGTGAGCGAAGGTTGGGCTGCGGTCAACAATCCACAAACCGGCGACCGGCTGGAATTTTCCTGGAATCCGGCGGAAAACAACACATTGGGATTGTGGCTGACGCGTGGTGGCTGGCATGGGCACGATCATTTTTCGGTTGAACCGGCCAACGCCAACCACGACTCTTTAGTGACAGCAGCGGAGCGGAAGTGCTGTGGAACCATCGCCGCGCAAAGCACCGCCGGCTGGCAGATCTGCCTGCGGATTGGAAGTTGAACCAGCCGGAACTGTGAGCGCTTCCATTGCGCGAAATGAAAGGCGAACACAGTTGCTCAATCGCAACCGGTGGAATAATTTCCAGCCATGAAGAAACTTGTCCGGCGCACGGAACGTCCGCGTGTGGCGTTGCTGGTGGAATCCTCCCGTGCTTACGGGCGCGGAATCCTGGCCGGCGTGGCCAAGTATGTCCGCGAACATGAGCCATGGTCGGTTTTTTATCAGGAGTTGAGCCTGTGCGACGAGACGCCCGACTGGTTCAAAAAATGGGAAGGCGAAGGCATCATCACCCGGTTGGAAAACAACAACGTGGTCGGCTTGGTGCAACGGCTCAAGGTGCCCGTCGTCTATTTGCGCAAGGTGCGATCCACGGCGGGAATGCCGACGTTGCTGACGGACAATTTCGCCGTTGGCCAGATGGGCTTTGAACATTTCCGGGAACGCGGCTTCCGTCATTTTGCCTTTTGCGGTTTCAATGGCGCGGATTATTCCAACGAACGCCGCGAAGGCTTTGTCAAGAATGTGGAGGCGGCCGGACTGCGTTGCCATGTTTATTATGACTCGCAGGCATCGGGCAAATCCAAGACTGCTGGCTACGAAAACGAAGGTTTGAAAGACGGCGGAATGGTTGCCAACTGGATCAAGAAACTGCCCAAGCCGGTTGGCGTGATGACGTGTAATGACATGCGCGGCCAGCAGGTGTTGAACACTTGCCGTGCGCTGGGCGTGGCCGTGCCGGACGAGGTGGCGGTGATCGGCGTGGACAATGACGAGGTGCTTTGCACGTTGTCAGATCCGCCGCTTTCCAGTTTGGTCCCGGACACGGAGCGGATCGGCTACGAAACCGCCGCGCTGCTCGCCCGGATGATGCGCGGGGCAAAACCTTCCGCCACGCAAATCTTCATCAAACCCAAAGGCGTCGTCACGCGACGCTCAACCGAAGTCCTCGCGGTTGAAGACCGGCAAATCGCCGCCGCCACCCGCTTCATTCGCGAACACGCTTGCGAAGGCATTGATGTCAGCGATGTCTTACGGGCGGTTCCCATGTCCCGCAGCACGCTGGACCGGCGTTTTTTCAGCCTCATGAACTGCTCGCCCAAGGATGAGATATTGCGCGTGCGGCTAAACCGGGCGAAACAACTGCTGGCGGAAAGTGATTTTTCACTGCCATTGATCGCCGAAAAAGTTGGTCTGGAACACGGGGAATATTTGAGCCGGATTTTCAAAAAACGAGTCGGCCTTACGCCTTCGGAATTTCGCTCTCAAGCCATCATTCAAAACTTGCGTGACCGGCTCCCTCACCGGAACGTTACAATTCCACCGGCAATCCGCACGCATTAGACGATACCTGGCGGAGACTCAAAACACCGCCCCAACCAGGTGACGAAAAAAGTCAATAGTTTTCCCAAAAAGGCCATTGGAAGCTTTTGATTGCTGCGGTATTTTACTGACGAAATCACACATGGCATCCGTTCAAAGTTAATTGGTGTCCTCGTGCCATAAAACATAGTGTCGCCTAAAAAATAACCGATGATTAAGTGTTCTGCAGAAATCCAGCAGTCAATTTTCCATGCGAACCAGCAATTTGTCCATTCCAAATCAGAACGCGGTATGCGAAAAATCTAACCTGTGCCTTCATTCCAATCAGCGCTAAGACGAGCTGTCAATTGCTCGCAGCGCGTCGGCCCAAATTTGACTAAACCCTGTTTTTCCCCAGCAATCAAAATTAACAATAACCACTGCAAATAAATTATGAAGCCATCAAACTCCAAGAACCAGCTGTTAAGCTGGGCTGCAACTGCGGCCGCCGCTTGGCTAACCAGCACCCAGTGCGTGCTTGCCGATTACCGGAGCACGGTATTGGCTGACACGCCGCTCGCTTTTTACCCCCTGGATCTTAGCGTGGACACGAGTGGCACGGCAACCGATGTCTCTGGCAATAGCAACGACGGCAGCTATGTGAACATTACTTCTGGAATCAACAATGCGGCCGGCCCTTCCGCCTTCATCACCAACTCGATTAATTTCGACGGAACAGCTACCTCCGTGGATTTGAGCCCGGCGGCCAGCCTGACGAGCCTCAGTGGCGCGGCGACGTTGGAGGTCTGGGTGCAGCCGGCGGATTCCACGTCCTTTGGTGACATCATCGCCAAGGGATATGACTCCAGCACTTATCAGGAAAGTTACATACGCGTGGACGGGCCGTATGGGGCGTTTTACGATATGAATCTTGGCAATTCCCAGATTACCGGCGGGCAACAGACGACTAACTGGACACACGTGGTTTTGGCCAACGACGGCACCACCACCAGCTTGTATATCAATGGCGTTCTGATACAGAGCAAATCGGACTCCGTGGGGGCGATCAGCTTCTCCGATCCCTGGGCAATTGGCAACGGCACGTCGGCTGGCAATAGCCGCCATTTCAAAGGCAACATCAGCCAGGTCGCGATATATAGTCAAGGACTAACCGCTGCCCAAGTATTGAACCACTACATCGCTGGCTACTTAGGCGTTCCAGCAAACAACGCCATTCCTTTGATCACGGCTCAACCCCAGTCGCAACCCAGTTATGTGGGTGGCTCGGTCACTTTTAGTGTGGGAGTCCTTAGCGCGCTCCCCACCACCAACCTATGGTTCAAGGGCGGCAGCCCGTTGACCGGAAAGACCAACTCCACGCTGGTGTTGTCCAATTTGCAGCCGGGTGACGCCGGCAATTATAGCGTGGTGGTCGGCAATGCCAATGGCACGACCAACAGCGCTTCCGCCAGTGTCACGGTTGCCACGCCGCACAATCTGCAATGGAGTGCGAACGCCAACAGCGGTGTATGGGACACCGCAACTTCTCCGAACTGGGTCAACTTGGCTAACAGTTCGGCGACGGTGTTTAATTCAGGCGATACGGTATTGTTTAACGACACGGCTGGCGTGCCAACCTCGTTAAACGTGAGCGGCACGGTGTTCCCGAGTCTCATCACGGTCAATTCAACCAACAATAATTTCTCCATTACCGGCGGCACCATCGGCGGTTCGGGCAGCCTGATCAAGAACGGCGGCAGCACTTTGGAAATATCTGGTGCCAATAATTTTACCGGCCCGGTGACCATCAGCGGTGGGACCGTCAAAATGGATGAACCGCTCGCAGGAACGGCAACTTCTCTGGGTTCGGGCAGTGGCGCGCCCATCGTCGTGACCAACGGTGCCACGCTGGCTGTGAACGCTTCCGGTAGTTATCCTGGAGGCAATAGCGGTATCAGCACCAGGGCGATTACAATTTCCGGGTCGGGCGTAGGCGGCCTCGGCGCACTACAGAGCGTCGGCAACGACATCTATCACGATGGTGCTCCCAATGGTGGTTTGTTCCGGTCATTGACGCTGGCTGGAGATGCAACTATTGGTGGCAGCGGGCGGTGGGATTTGGGGCAGGAAGGATTATTGACAACCATTGGCACCGGCGGCAAAAATTATAATCTTACCTGCCTTCAAGGTGGCTATAGCGAGTGGCATTCGGTTACCATTGACACAAATCTTGGAAACATCGACTATACCCTTGCTTCCGGCAACTACTGGGTTTTGCTCGGCATGGGAAACAGTCTGGGTGATCCCACCAATACGATTACGCTTCATGGGAATGTCACCCTGCAACTTCAAGGCAATGGCAATGGTCAGGACAATGGCTATGCCAAGATCATACATGTGCCGGGCGGCTCCTCGTTCGGTTATCGTCCCTATAATGGCACCGGTGATTATCAATTGGCTACGTCGTTGATATTGGATACCGGCGTCACTTGGTATTTCTTCAATGTCAATGGTGGAAGCGAGACCGGTGTTAACCTCGGAGGCAAGGTTACTTTCAATGGTGTGACGCACTTATCAATTGGTGACGGAAACGTTACCCTAACGAATGTCATCAATGGTCCCGGTGGCTTTGTCTGGGATAGTTATAATCATTTGTTGGTGTTTACTGCGGCCAATATTTATAGCGGCCCGACGGTCATCGGAAGCGGACTGACCCTGGCGCTGGAAGGCAACGGTTCCATCGCTCAAAGCGCGCTGATCTTCTTCGGCGGCAACAATCCTAATTCCACGCGTGTGGACGCCAGCGGCCGTTCAGACTCTACGCTCACACTCACCTCCGGCCAGGCGCTGGGCGGTATCGGTGCGGTGACCGGCAACTTGATTGAATCAGCCGGAGCCACCATTGCGCCTGCCGGCACGAACATAACGATCGGCATCAATTCGGGCGCCAATCAGACCGGCGCCATCACGGCCACAGGCAACATTACGTTGAATGGAACAACGGTGCTCAAGCTGAATGGGTCGGGCGCGAATGACAGCGTGCAAGCCGGCGGAAACTTGACCTACGGCGGCAACCTTGCTTTGGCCAATATCAGCGGCGCGCCGATGGCGGCGGGCGACACGTTCCAGCTCTTCACCGCAGGCAGCTCGATTTCGGGCAGCTTTGCAGGCATTACTCCGACCACGCCGGGCGCCGGTTTGGGATGGGATACGAGTCAATTAGGCAGCGGTGTGCTGGGTGTGGTTTCCATTCCGGTCTTCACGAACATTGTGGTTTCCAGTGGAAACATCATTGTGAGCGGAAGCGGCGGAAGCGCCAGCGGCACGTTCTACGTGCTCACGGCGACCAACCTTCTCACGCCGTTGACGAACTGGGTAGTTTGGTCCACAAACAGTTATGACAGCAGTGGCAACTTTAGTGTGACCAACTCGGTCACCACTGGAACAAAACAAAAATATTACCGTATTAAACAGTGACGCGGTGGGGATCAATCTCGGCGGGGCGGGCCAAAATCCGCCCCGCCCAAAAGGAGCAAGTTATCTCGGAGTCTTCCGCAATTAAGCACCGAAATAGCGACGGCTTTTCAGCCGCCAATCGGGATTCATCATCATGGCCAAATCGTTACAGCGACAAATTTCGTTTCAATGACAGCGGTAACGCGTTGCAAACGGCACAGGTCGCCCATAAGATTGCCAAAGCTTTGAAGCCGCAACCCTTTTTCTGACTGCTGACGTAAACATGAAATTCTTACTTACTCTTTCTGTCACACTGCTGTTGATTGCCGGGTTTCAAGACTATTCAACGGCTGAACCTGCCCCGGTGCCAGTGCGCGAGACATTTGCCATCAAAACCAAAAGCCTCACCATCACGCTTCAAGTGGGCACAGATGGCCGCCTTTACCAGCAACCCATCAGCGCGGGACCCAGCGGATCAAAGCCGGCGCGCGACGACGAGTTTTATCCACAGGCCGGCGATGGTTATGTGTGGGAACCCGCCTTGCAAGTGACGCACGCCGATGGCAACACTTCGACGGCGCTGGTGTTTGACAGCCTGACACAGTCCAATGAAACCGCTGACATTACCGCAACCCGCATCCGCCTGCACGATCCAGCTTATCCGTTCGACGTCACGCTTTGTTTTAACACGCACCACGATGAAGATGTTGTTGAACAGTGGATCGAACTGAATCACGCGGAGAAAGGCGCGGTCACACTACAGCGAGTGGAATCATCATCCCTGTTGCTTGGCGGCGATGTGTATTTGACGCATTTCTTCGGTGATTGGGCGAAGGAAATGTTATCGCCCATCACGGAAAAAATCACGCCGGGCACCAAGGTCCTCGATTCCAAGCTGGGCGTGCGAGCATCACAATTTCGCAATCCATCATTCATTTTGTCGCTGGGCGGTGCAGCAAATGAAACCAACGCGGTAGTGCTGGCCGGCTCGCTGGCCTGGTCTGGAAGTTTTCAATGTGAATTTGACAACTACGGTCAGGGCGTGCGTGCCTTGACTGGAATCAATCCATTTGAATCAGCGATTTCGTTGCCGGCGGGTAAGATTTTTGTCACGCCCACGATGCTTTGGGTTTGGAGCACCAACGGGCTCGGCGACATGAGCCGGAAATTTCACCGTTGGGCGCGCGAGTTCGGCCTGCGCGACGGCCACACGCCCCGGCAGGTGTTGCTAAATAATTGGGAAGCGACGGGTTTCGACTTTGATTTCAAGCGCATCGTCAGCCTTTACGATCCCGCCAAGAAAATCGGCACGGAACTGTTTCTGCTCGACGACGGCTGGTTTGGCAACAAATATCCGCGCGTGGATGACCACGCCGGCCTCGGTGACTGGCAGCCCAATCGCCAGCGCCTTCCGGATGGCCTGGCACCGCTCGCCTCCGAGGCCGTGAAGCGCGGCCTGCGCTTTGGCATCTGGATGGAGCCCGAAATGGTGAATCCCAGGAGCGAGTTGTTTGACGCGCATCCGGATTGGGCCATCCGCCAGCCCAAACGCGAATTGGAGTTGCAGCGCAATCAACTGGTGCTCGACCTCACCCGTCCCGCCGTTCAGAAATTTGAGTGGAACGTGATTCAAAATATTCTCAGCGTGCCGAACATTACTTACGCCAAGTGGGATTGTAATCGCTATCTTACCCAGCCGGGTTCGCCCTATCTCGCGCCGTCACGGCAATCCGAATTGTGGGTGGACTATGTCAACGCGCTTTATGCGCTGATGGACAAAACTGCGAAAGCCTTCCCGAACACGGAGCTAATGCTTTGTTCCGGCGGCGGTGGTCGCGCGGATTATGGCGCGCTGAAATATTTCCATGAATTTTGGCCGAGCGACAACACCGACCCGACGTTGCGCGTGCCGATGCAGTGGGATTATTCGTATTTCTTCCCCGTGATGGCATTGGCCAGCCACGTGACACACTGGGGCAATCGCCCGATGCACTTCGCTTGTGCGGTGGCGATGAGCGCCCGGTTTGGCATGGATCTCGATCTGACGAAATTGTCCGCTCAAGACAAGGCGATTTGTGCCGGTGCCATCAACGCTTACAAACAAATCCGCGATGTCACCCAACTGGGCGAGCTTTATCGTCTGGAAGATCCGCACGAGAATTTTCGCGGAGCGCTGAATTTCGTGTCGCCGGACCGCCATCGCGCGGTTGTGTTTGCGTTTCAATTGAAAGATGGCGCGAATCGGCCGGCGTTTCCGCAAGGTTTGGATCCCGACCAACACTACACCGTTCACGAATTAAATCCCGCGCCTAGTCGTGAAACTATTCCGCAGGAGGGAAAGACCTTCACCGGTGAGGAGTTGATGCGCGAAGGCGTTATGCCGTCGTGTTCAAAAGCCGTCGAAGCCAGCGTCGTTGAACTGACAGAATGATCAGGTTGCAGCCAGACAAACTTCGGACCGTTCGAGTTGACTCGAAACTTTTCCGAGTGTTCCGCGAGAGAATTGCTTCCGGACAGCGAATCGCAGTTTGTATAATATTATTTGAAATGCGCGCAAAGCTTGAAATACGCCAGAGGTTTTGCCTGGCCCTGACTTGGCTGATCGCTTCGTTGGGAATTGCCGAAGCGGCGACTGACTCAGGTGCGTGGTCGTTGCAATCGCCTGATCGCCGTTGCAGCATTTCCGTGACGCTCGACCAAGGCCGGTTGAGTTACCAGGTTTTTCGTGCGGGACAAATTGTGCTCCCGGCGTCTCCGCTCGGTTTGCGCCGCGCTGACGCAGACTTTTCCGCCAACCTGACTTTTGATCGCGCGGACAGGCCAAAAATTCAGCGCGAGAAATATCAGTTATTCACCGGCCCGCAACCGGAAGTAAATCATCTCGTCAACTTTCGCACGCTGAACTTTCGGAATACAAACGGCGTCGCGCTGGCGGTTGACCTTGCTGCCAGCGCCGAAGGCGTTGCCTTTCGCTATCGCTTTCCGCAAACCAATGCTGTGGTCCGGGTCATTGACGCCGAATTGACCGGTTTCACGATTCCGCAAAACGCGCGCGGCTGGCTTCAGCCGTATCATGCCGCCGGACCTTACACGCCGGCTTACGAAGATTTTTATTTTCACGTCAGCCCCGGCGATCCGCCGCCCGATTCGCGGCAAAAAGCCAAGGGCTGGGCGTTCCCGGCATTGTTCCATTTGCCATCGGTTTCCACGTGGGTGCTGTTGACCGAATCCGGCACGGACGAATCGTATTGCGCCTGCCATCTCGCGCCCGATTCTTCCGGCGGTTTGTATCACGTGGTGTTTCCATTGTTTGATGAAGCCACGCGCGGCTACACGAACAAATTTGGTCCGCAGCCGCGCTTCACGCTGCCATGGACGATGCCTTGGCGCGTGATCGTTTTGGGTGCAACTGCCGGTGACATCGCGTTGGAAAGCTTGGTGACTGATTTGGCACCGCCGTCACGGATCACAGACACGTCTTGGATCAAGCCAGGCCGTGCTTCCTGGGCTTGGTGGTCTTATCCCGATGAGCCGGCCACGGCGAAGCGATTCAATGAATTCACTGATTTTGCCGCCAAAATGGGCTGGGAATATACTTTGTTTGACGCCGGTTGGTGGACGCCCGGATTGAAGCCCATCGCTGATCATGCCCAATCACAGGGAGTCGTCCCCCTGGCCTGGAATTATGCCGCGGATTTTTATGAAGCGGCAAAACGCACGGCAAAATTAGACCAAATGGCCGATGCCGGTGTGCGCGGCGTGAAGGTTGATTTTTGGTGCTCCGACCGCCAGGAAGCCATCGCGGCGCAGCAAGCCTTGATGCGTGATGCAGCGGCGCGCAAAATAACAGTCAACTTGCACGGCTGCACGATCCCGCGTGGCTGGCAGCGCACCTGGCCAAACTTTCTGGCCTGCGAAGCCGTGCTCGGAAGCGAATCTTATTTTTATGAGCCGCGTTACACGCAAAAGGCGGCGGAACTCGACACGGTTCTGCCGTTCACGCGCAATGCGGTCGGCCCGATGGACCTCACCCCCGTTGCGTGTTCACCGAAGAGATTTGCCCGCACCACGACCGCCGCCCATCAGCTCGCCGCCGCGCTGATTTTCACTTCCGGCATCGTTCATTACGCCGACCAACCGGAATTTTTTGAATCGCTGCCGCCCGAAGTCCTGAAAATCTTTCGCGACGCTCCCGCCCGTTGGGACGAAACCCGCTGTCTGGCTGCCGAGCCCGGACAACTGGCCATCTTCGCCCGCCGCGCCGGAAACAGTTGGTTTATCGCCGGCATCAGCGGAACAGACTCGCCGCAAACAATCACTTTGGATCTATCACCATTCAAAAAATTCGCCAGACGGCTCGCCGCCATCGAAGGACAGGATGCCAACATGCAGGTTGCCGCTGCGCCATTGGATAAGCTCACCAATTGGAAGCATGAAATCCCGGCGCGCGGCGGATTTATTCTGCGACTTGACCGCTACTAACCACCAACATGAATCATAAATTTCATTTTTTCGTAGTCACCTTCATTTTGATTATCGCGACCGCCTTGGCGCTGCAAGGTGCGGAACTTAAAAGCGCTTCGCCCGAAACCGCAATTTGGTTCGCCGCGCCGGCAAAGAATTTCACGGAGTCGTCGCCGCTGGGAAACGGGCGGTTGGGGGCGATGATGTTTGGCGGCGTGAATGAAGAGCGGCTCGTGCTCAACGAAAGCTCCGTATGGTCCGGCTCGCCGCAAGATGCCGACCGGCCGGACGCCTATAAATTTTTACCGGAAATCCGCCGCCTGCTACTCGCAGGAAAAAATGCCGAAGCCGAGGCGTTGGTGAATGCGAATTTCACCTGCAAGGGGCCCGGCTCCAGCGGCGGTTCTGGCGACGGCCAATATGGCTGCTATCAGGTTCTGGGCAATTTGCATCTTACGTTTTCATCCGCCTCCAATGCGCCGGTAGAAAATTACCGCCGCGAATTGAACCTCAACGATGCCGTGGCGCGGATGCAGTTCACGCGCGGCGGTGTGACGTTCACGCGCGAAATGTTTTCCAGCAAACCCGATGAAGTGATGGTGCTGCGCCTCGCGGCCAACCGGTCCGGGCAAATTTCCTTTGGCCTCAAACTGGATCGTCCGGAACGTTTCGAGACGGCGATGGCCGCGGCCAATGAATTGCTCATGACCGGCCAGCTCGACAATGGCACAAATGGCAAGGGACTCAAATACGCCACTCGTGTCCGGGTGCTAAATCACGGCGGCAAAGTAACTGCAAATGGAAATTCCTTGCAGATCACTGGCGCGGACGAAGCGCTGCTGTTGATTTCCGCCGGCACCGATTATCATGGCTTCGCTGGCCGACAGTTGGACGATCCACAATCTGCTACGCTCGCCGACTTAAATCGCACGTCCAAAAAATCGTTTCGTAAGTTGCTTGCCGCCCACGTGGCGGATTATCAGAAATATTTTCAACGTGTCGCGCTTCACCTCGAACCGGCGGACAATACCGTGGCGAAGCTGCCGACACCACAGCGCATCATTTGGGCGAATGAACACGGCGGCGATCCGAATTTAGCGGCGCTATATTTTAATTTTGGTCGTTATCTGCTCATTTCTTCATCGCGCCCCGGCGGATTGCCGCCGAACTTGCAGGGCATCTGGGCGGAGGAAATCCACACGCCGTGGACCGGCGACTGGCACTTAGATGTGAACGTGCAGATGAATTACTGGCCGGCGGAAGTGTGCAACTTGTCCGACCTCACGCAACCGCTGTTCGCGCTCACTGAATCGCTACAGGAACCGGGTGCAAAAACTGCGAAAGCTTATTATGGCGCGCGCGGCTGGGTGGCGCATGTCATCACCAATCCATGGGGCTTCACTTCGCCCGGCGAATCCGCGAGCTGGGGTTCGGCCATGTGCGGCTCAGGCTGGTTGTGCCAGCATCTTTATGATCACTATTTGTTCACGCATGACCGCGAATTTCTCAGCGGAGCCTATCCCGTCTTAAAAGGCGCGGCGCAGTTTTATGCCGACCTGTTGATTGAAGAACCGACGCATCAGTGGCTGGTGCTTGCTCCCGCAGGCTCGCCGGAAAATCATTTCAAATTGGTGAACGGCCAAGAGGCGGCCATTTGCATGGGGCCGGCCATGATGCAGCAACTCGTGCGGTATTTGTTTACCGCGTGCATTGACTCATCGCAAGTGCTCGGCGTGGATAAAAATTTCCGCAATGAATTAATCGCAAAACGCGCACGCCTTGCACCGACGCAAATTGGCTCGGACGGACGGATCATGGAATGGCTGGAAGAATATCAGGAAGCTGAACCGCATCACCGGCATGTGTCACACTTGTGGGGACTGTATCCCGGCGACGAAATTTCCGCTTACACCACGCCGGACCTGGCCAAGGCAGCGTGCAAATCGTTGGAAGTGCGCGGTGACGACGGCGTGGGTTGGTCGCAGGCCTACAAGGCGGCGCTGTGGGCGCGTCTGGGCGACGGCAATCACGCCTGGCAGTTGGTGCGGAAAGCCCTCAACCCAGCCTTTGGCATGGACCTTCGCTATGACGGCGGCGGCGGCGTTTACCCGAATTTGTTCGACACCTGCCCGCCATTTCAAATTGATGGCAACTTCGGAACCACGGCGGCGATTGCTGAAATGTTGGTTCAAAGTGAAAACGGCACCATCCATTTGCTGCCAGCTTTGCCGGATGCATGGAAAGACGGGACGGTCACCGGCCTGTGCGCGCGGGGCGGTTTCGAAGTCAGCCTGACGTGGAAAAATGGACGGCTGGTCACGGCGAAAATTTCATCCAAACGCGCCGGACCGTGCCGCGTCAATTATGAAAACAGCGAAAGCATTATTGAAATGGACAGCGGAAAAACCATTCAATTGAATGATCACCTCCAGGTGATGAAGAAGTAATCGTCCCTGCGCCAGAATTTGGCTTTGCCTTGTCTTTCTGTTGTTGATTTTGCTTCCTCAATGGTTAACGGCACATGCGTCCGGATGTCGCCGGACGCGGCACCAATCAACAGTTCATCATCACCAGACTCCACAATGCTTTGTTTCTTCGCGGATCAAACAGGCCCAGACGGAAACGCGCTTTTAACGCATAAGCAATTGGCACCACAACCGGAAACAATATAACCGTCAAATCCACTTTTTTGCGCAACAGGTCTTTCAACAGGAGATTGCTTGCGCGGGCCGTCGAACCAAAAACGGTATATTGCTCCGAGCTACTATTGCCTAGTGTGACTTACCTTAATTGTCACGGGACAACAACCCGCTCTCCAACTGAAATAAGTCTATTCCACCGTGACGCTCTTGGCCAAATTGCGCGGCTTGTCCACATCACAACCACGGGCCACGGCGATGTGATACGCGAACAGTTGCAGCGGCACGCTCGCCAGTATCGGATTCAGCAAGTCGAGCGTCTTCGGCAGGTAAATCACGTCATTCGCTACTTTCTTGATGGCTTTGTCGCCCTCGGTGGCGAACGCGATAATCGGGCCTTTGCGGGCGCGGATCATGGCGAGATTCGCCATTGTCTTGTCATACATCGCGTCCTGCGGCACGAGAAAGACCGTCGGTGTTTTTTCGTCAATCAGCGCAATCGGCCCATGTTTCATCTCCGCCGCCGAATAGCCTTCGGCGTGGATATAGGAAATTTCCTTGAGCTTCAGCGCGCCTTCCAGCGCAATGGGAAAGGTGTAGCCGCGGCCGAGAAAAAAGAAATCATCGGCTCGCGCATACTTTTTCGCGATTTTTTTCAGCGAATTATTCTGCGCCAGAATGGATTCAATCTGTTTTGGCAGCGCTTCCAGTCCGCGCAGAATCTCCTTCGCGCGGTTCGCCGAAAGCTGGCGCATCCGGCCCAGATGAATCGCGAGCAGCGTCAGAATCGTGATCGTGGAAACGAACGCCTTCGTCGAGGCGACGCCAATTTCCGGCCCGGCGTGCATGTAAATGCCGCCGTCCGACTCGCGCGCGATGGTGCTGCCGACGACGTTGACGATGGCCAGCGCGCGATGACCGCGCCGCTTGGCCTCGCGCAACGCAGCGAGCGTGTCGGCGGTTTCGCCGGATTGCGACAAGACCAGCAGCACGGTGTTTTTTTCGAGCGGACAATTGCGGTAACAAAATTCATGCGCGAACTCCACCTCGACCGGCAGTTGCGCGAGTTCCTCGATCAAATATTCACCGACAAGCGCCGCGTGCCAGCTCGTGCCGCTCGCGGCAATGACGATGCGGTCAATGCCGCGCAGCTCGGCCGCGGTCATATTCAAACCGCCGAACTTCGACGTCGCGCCTTCAAAGTCGAGGCGTCCGCGCAGCGCGTTCAAGACGGTTTGCGGCTGCTCATAAATTTCCTTGAGCATGAAGTGCGCGTGCCTGCCGCGCGCCGCGTCCTCCTGGGAAAATTCCAGATTGCTGATTTGCACATTGGCCGTGTCGGTCCCGAGATTCAAAACATCGAAGCGTTCCGGCGTGATGGTGGCCACGTCGTAGTCGTTCAGATAAACCACTTTTTTTGTGTGGGCGACGATGGCGTTGGCGTCGCTGGCAAGAAAATTTTCTTCCTGCCCGATGCCGATGATGAGCGGCGAACCGCGCCGCGCGCCGACAATCGTGTTCGGAAAGTCCGTGCAGATCACCGCGAGTCCATAGGTGCCGATGACTTCGCGCAACGCATCGCAAACGGCCTGCGTCAGCTCGTTTCCGCTTTCCGCTTTCCGCTTTCCGTTTTTGTTTTGCCGGTAGTGTTCGCCGATCAAATGCGCGAGCACTTCCGTGTCGGTGTTGGAAAGAAATTTATGCCCGGCGCGGAGCAGTCGCTGTTTGAGCGCGTCGTAATTTTCAATGACGCCGTTGTGGACGACGGCGATTTTGCCGCCGGCATCAAGGTGCGGGTGCGAATTTTCGTCAGCCGGCACGCCGTGCGTGGCCCAGCGCGTGTGCCCGATGCCCAGACAGCCGGCGACGGGTTCCGCTTTTAAAACGCGCGCCAGCCCCTCGTCAATTTTGCCTTTCTTTTTGCGCACGAGCAGGCTCGCGTCGCGCAGCACGGCCACGCCCGCGCTGTCGTAGCCGCGATATTCCAGCCGCCGCAAACCCTCCAGCAAGATGGGCGAGGCTGTTTTTTTTCCGACGTATCCAATGATGCCGCACATATTTTTGTTAATGGTTAAATGATTGAATCGGAATTGTCCGCTGCCTGGCAAACGGTTTCAACGATTCAACGAATCCAAAATCCACGCCGTCATTTCTTTTAAATCATTGACCACGACTGCGCGCGAAAGCTTTTCCGCCGACTTTTTTGCCAACTCGGCGCCGTAGCCGGTGCGGACTAAAATACTTTTTTTCACGCCCGCATTCCAGCCGCATTCGAGATCAATCAGCTTGTCGCCGACCATGAAGCTTTCCGCGAGGTTCAAATCAAATTCATCCCGCGCATCGAACAAAAACTGGGGCGACGGCTTGCGGCCCCGGCTCGGCTGGTCCGGAGCTTCGGGCGCGATGTAAATTTTCCCGAAGCGCACGCCGTCGCGCGCGAGCTCGCGGGCGAGATGCGCATTCACGCGCTCCGCGTCTGCCAGCGTGAAATAGCCGCGCCCGATGCCGGACTGGTTGGTGACAATTATGAGGTTGAAGCCGGCGTCGGCCAGCCGTTTCAACGCCGCGCCCGCGCCGGGGAAAATCTCCACGTCTTCCGGGCGGTGCAGGTAGTTTTTTTCCGCGATCAGCGTCCCGTCGCGGTCCAGAAAAATAGCTCGATTCATTCCGTTGGCAAATTGTGGGCAGAATGTGGCAAGAATGGAATTGAAATTTTATCCCAATGCGGGCAGGATATGCCGTCTTTGCAGTCACCAACATAACATTCAATAACACATGAGCAATAAAGGCAGACTCGGAATTTTAGTGGGCGGCGGTCCGGCACCCGGACTCAACGGCGTCATCGCCGCAGCCACCATCGAAGGCATCAACCAAGGCTACGAAGTCATCGGCTTTCGCGACGGCTTCAAGCACATCGCCGCCGGCGACACGACGCAAATCAAGCCGTTGTCCATTCGCGACGTGAAGGACATCCACCTCAAAGGCGGCTCCATTCTCGGCACCGCGCGCACGAACCCGACCAAGTCCGAGGAGCAGATGAAAAATATTTTCACTGTTTTTGAGAAGCTCGGCATCACCGCGCTGGTGAGCATCGGCGGCGATGACACGGCATTTTCCGCCAGCCACGTCGCCAAACGCAGCGGCGGCAAAATCAAGGTCGCGCATGTGCCCAAGACGATTGACAACGATTTGCCGCTGCCCGGCACCGCACCGACGTTCGGCTACGAAACCGCGCGCCATTACGGCGTGCAAATCGTTCGTAATCTCATCGAAGACGCGCGCACCACGTCGCGCTGGTATATCATCATCAGCATGGGCCGCGCGGCGGGCCATCTCGCGCTCGGCATCGCCAAGGCATCCGCCGCCACGCTCTCGATCATCTCCGAGGAATTCCGCGGCCGGCCGGTCACGGTTGATGAAGTCTGCGACATCATCATTGGCTCCATCATCAAGCGCACGGCCGAAGGCTCGCGCTACGGGCTCGTGGTGCTCGCGGAAGGTTTGATTGAATCGCTCGGCGAGAAAGGCCTCCTGGCCGCCTTGCCCGAAGGCCAGCTCGAGCGCTTTGGCAAAGTCGTCCGTGACGACCACGGCCATCTGCGCCTCGGCGAAATCGAATTCGGCCGCCTGATGAAAGAACTTTTGAGCACACGCCTCGAAAAGCTCGGCATCAAAATGACCTTCATTGACAAGGATCTGGGCTACGAACTCCGTTGCGCCGATCCGATTCCGTTCGATGCCGAATACACCCGCGATCTCGGCTATGCCGCGGTGAAATTTCTCCGCTCGCCGGCCGCTGAAAAATATGGCGCCATCATCAGCTTCGTGGACGGCAAGATGAATCCCCTGCCCTTCGACGACATGCTCGACCCCAAAACCGGTCGCATGCAAAATCGCCGCGTGAATGTGGACGGCGAAGCGTTTGAATGCGCCCAAGCTTACATGATCCGCCTCGAACGCGAAGATTTCGAGGATCACAAACAACTCGCCAAACTCGGCGCGGTCATCAAGATGACGCCGGAACAATTCAAGACCCGCTTTGGCTATCTGGCCGGTTTGAAGTAAAAAGAAATTCGCGCAAACGGCGGCGGGAAAAATCCTGCCGCCGTTTTTTTCTGCTAACCTTAAGCCATGAAACCGCTCGCCGACTGCCGGCTTTATACTTTTGTGGACACGGCTTACCTGCACGGCCGCGCGCCCGAACTGATTGCGCAACAGCTTTGCGACGGCGGCAGCGATTTGATCCAGCTTCGCGCCAAAACCGCTTCGCCCGATGACATCCGCCGCCTCGCGGAAAAACTTTTGCCCGTCACCCGCCGCGCAAACGTCGGCCTGGTCATCAATGACCATTTGGAAATCGCCCGCGAAATCGGCGCGGATTTTTGCCATCTCGGCCAGGAGGATTTTTTCGACGCCGGCCACACGCACGTTTCGGAATTACGGATTGCGGATTGCGGATTGCGGATCGGCTTGTCCACGCACGCTTCCGCCCAGGCGCAGCGAGCGGTGGCAGCGGGCGCAGATTACATTGCCATCGGGCCGGTATTCGCGACCGGCACCAAGCCGACGGCGAAGCCGGTGACGCTGGATTATGTCCGCTGGGCGGCGGCGAATGTGATCGGGCCGTGGTTCGCCATCGGGGGAATCAATTTGCAAACGCTGGACGACGTGCTGGCCGCCGGCGCAAAAAGAATCTGCGTCGTCTCCGCCATCCTCAACGCGCCGGATGTGGCTCAAGCCTGCGCGGAATTCAGAAACCGGCTGAAGTGAAATTGCGGAACTGAATTGACAAAGCCAGAATTCAGGCTAAATGTATCTGCAACCGATATATCCGTTAAAATGGCAAAGCCGAAAACCGATCCCGAAAGCCTGCTGCCGCTCACGCCGGCGGTGTTTCATGTCCTGCTCGCGCTGGCGGGCGGCGAGCGCCACGGCTACGCGATCATGCAGGAAGTGGCTGAGCACACCGACGGCCAGATCAAAATGGGGCCGGGCACTTTATACGGCACGGTCAAGCGGCTGCTCGAAGCGCAGTTGATTGAGGAATCCGACGAACGCCCCGACCCGCATTTGGACGATGACCGCCGCCGCTATTACCGGCTGACCGGCGTCGGTGAAAAAGTGGTCCGGGCGGAGGCGCGGCGCTACGCGGAAATTGTCGCACTGGCACGCGGAAAGAAATTGATCGGCAAACCCGCGTGACCGATGACCAAGAATTTCAACAATCGGGCGCTGGCGGTTTCGCAAAAAATCTATGGCTGGCTGCTGCGGGCTTATCCGCCGGCGCATCGCGCGGCCTACGGCCCGGCGATGGCGCAGCTTTTCCGCGACCAGGGCCGCGATGCGTGGAACGAATCTAAAGGCTGGAGCCTGTTCAAGCTGTGGCTGCGCGTGCTGCCGGATTTGGTGAGCACCTCCATTCGCGAACGGCTCGCCGCTTTGAACGAAAGAAAAACTATGAATGACAAACTCGCCAGCCTGACCCACGACCGCACGACGCCGACCGCCATTTTCATCCGCGTTTTTTTGGCGGTGTTTTTGATCACATTGATCGTCGCCACGGCGATAACCTTTATCCTGCCGGAGAGTTATGCCAGCACCGCGCGCGTCAAGGTGGAATCAGATGCGGCATCCGTCGCCGCTCAGCCGTCCTACGATCCGTATTTCATCCAGACGGAATTTGAAATCATTCAGTCGCAACTCGTGCTCAATTCCGTCATAGACAAGCTGAAACTGAATGTGGCCTGGGGCAAAAAATATTTTGCCGGTGAACCGCTGACGACCGGACGGACGCTGGAAATCCTCAAGCAGCGCCTGCAACTCGCGCCGGTGCGCAACACCAAGCTCATCGCCATCACGGTCTATAGCGACGACAAAAACGAGGCGGCGCAAATCGCCAACGCCATCGCCGAATCCTACCGGGATTACCGCGTCAGCTCGCGCGCGAAATTGTTGGCAAATGGAATTGATGTGTTGCAGCAGCAATACCAAGCTCAAGCAGCGCAAATTCAGACGGCTCAATCCGATTTGGAATCACTGCGCCAGCAATTAAAAATCGCGGGCGATGCCGCCGCCAGTCAATCGCCACAAGAACAGCCTTATTGGGACAAGAAACGCAATTTGTCGCAGTTGATCATGCTTCATGAATTGCTCAATTCAAAAATCGAGGCCGTGAAAATGGACGCGCAACTTCCAAAGAATGCAGCAGTTCAAATCGTTGATCGAGCTGAACCCGGACGTGCGCCAGTAAAGCCAAACAAGACGCTGAACATTTTCCTCGGCGCGGTGGCCGGCGGTTTTCTGGGGCTGGTGGCCGGAGCCATTTGCGCGCTGGCCGCCGCCAAGTTTGGACCGCGTGAAGGCAAGCAGAGTCTGCCGGCTTGACTCCTTTCGCCGAACCGGATCGGGCGATTGAACTGTCTTTTTTTGACCACTTGGAAAGGCGGGCGGGCTGGCGTTGATCGGAAAAGGCCGGTTTTGGCATTTATCTGCGTTTTTAGCGGGTTTTCAGCCGGTTTCAAGGCCAGAGAAAATGGGGAGAGCTGTTCGGAAATTGGGGAAAACGACAAAAAAATTGGGGAACGCTCCTCAGTCAAGGGGGAAAAACCTGAAAAAATTGGGGAGAGCCATCGGGAAAATGGGGAGTGCAGCAGAAAAATTGGGGAAAATGGTTTCGGAATTGGGGAGCGTCACGCGGAAAGTGGGGAGAGCCAAGCCCCAATTGGGGAAGTTGACCCGGAAAATGGGGATGGATGACACCTCCAATGGGGTCGAAGTTTTTCAACTTAGGATTTGCCCACGCTCTCTACGAACGCGAATCCACGGAAGCGCGGCTTATGCTTGAATTCAATCCTCCGCGAAGAGATATTCCAAATCCATCGCCGTGAGGCTGCGGGCGAAACCTTCTTCGCCGAGCACGTCGGCAATCGTCTTCGCCTTGCTCTGCTGCAGTTCCCAGATTTTTTCCTCGACGGTGCCGGGCGCGATCAGACGATAGGCGTTCACCGTTTGCGTCTGGCCGATGCGGTGCGAGCGGTCAATCGCCTGGGCCTCCACCGCCGGATTCCACCACGGATCGTAAAGCACCACATAGCTGGCGTTGGTGAGATTTAATCCCGTGCCCGCCGCGCGCAGGCTCAACAAAAACACGCAGGCGCCGGTTTCCTTCTGAAAATCGCTGACGACCTGCTGCCGGTCCTTCGTCTGGCCGGTGAGGATGTGCGTGTGAATGTTCCGGGCCTGGCATTCCTTTTCGAGAATGTTCAGCATCTGCACGAACTGTGAAAAGACGAGAACTTTCTGGCCATCGGCCACGAGCGTGTCAAGCAGTTCAAAGAGCGTGTCCGTCTTGCCGCTGGCGGTGTCACTGCCGACGAGCGATGGATGGCAGCACACCTGGCGCAACCGCGTGAGCGCGGCGAGGACGTGCATCTTGCTTTTGTTGAGGCCCTGCTGGGCCACGGCCTGCTCAATGGTTTCGCGGCTGCGGCGCAATTCGGCGAGATACAATTTCCGCTGTTCGTCGCCGAGCGGACAATCGCGGCGTTCCTCGATGCGGTCGGGCAAATCTTTCGCAACGTGCTTTTTCAGCCGGCGCAGCAGCAGCGGACGCAGCTTGGCGGAAAGCCGTTTGCGCGCGATGCGCTGGACGGACTCGCCGTTTTCGCCGTTGCCTTTCGGCTCGTAGGTTTCGAGGAAATGCTCCTGGTTGCCGAGGTAGCCGGGCTGGATGAAATCCACGATGCTCCACAAATCGAGCAGCCGGTTTTCCAGCGGCGTGCCGGTTAGGGCGATTTTATTTTCGCACTTCAATTGCTTCACGGACTGCGTGACCTGTGCGCCGGGATTTTTGATAAACTGCGCTTCGTCCAGAATGACGGCGCGGAAAGCAAACTTGTGAAACTCTTCGAGGTCGCGCCGCAGCAGCGCGTAATTGGTGACGATGATGTCGTGCTGGGGAATCTGCTTGCGCAAATTGTGCCGCGCCGCGCCGCTTTCCAGCACGAGCACTTTCATGCCGGGCGTGAAGCGCTCGGCCTCGCGCCGCCAGTTATGCAGCACGGAGGCGGGGCAGATGACCAGCGACGGCTTGGGATTTTTCCCGTTGCGTTCCTTGAGCCACGCGAGCCACGTCAAAGTCTGAAGCGTTTTGCCAAGACCCATGTCGTCGGCCAAAATGCCGCCAAGTTTCACCTGCACGAGATGCGCGAGAAAATCGAATCCTTCTTTTTGATACGGCCGCAAATCGGCGTGCAAAATTTTCGGCAAATCGGCGGACGGAACGCCCTTGAAATCGCGGACGCGTTCGCGCAGAGCCATCGCTTCCGGTGAATCAACAAAGCGCGCCAAGCCTTCCTCATCAAGGTGCGCGACATGTTCCAGACCGACTTTTTGCGGGACGGCGATGAGACCTTCGACGCCCATTTCCGCCATTGCTTCGTGCGCACCTTGCACGGCGTTGGTGTCGAGTTCCACCCAGCCGGAGTTCGGCAATTTTACAAAACGGCTCGTCGCGGCGGCGAGACGTTCGAGATCGGCCTTGGAAAGCTTCATGCCTTCCGCTTCCCATTCGGCGGAGACGGCGAGCCAGTCAATGCCACTGCCTTTGACGACGAGCCGCGGTTTCAGCCGGTGCGGCGTGAGGAACAAACGATGAAACGCCGCGTTGCCGAGAAATTCGGCTTCCGCCGGGCGCGTGTGCCAGGCTTCGGCGAGCGAGCCGAGAAAATTTTCATTCGCATCGCCGATCCACAAGCCCGGCTCCTGCATAAACCAGTCCAGTTTGCGCAGCCATTGCACGGTGGGATCGAGGCGCGGGTCGTCGAGAATTTCCGGCTTCGTAGTGGCACAGGCATCCTGCCGGTGTGTTTCTGGATTCCTGTCGAAACTCACAGGCGAGACGCCTGTGCCACTATCATTGCGTTTCCACTCGTGGCCGTTCCAAATCCAGGTGCTCTTGTCGCGCGCACTTTTTGCCAGCAGGCGCAAGCGCACCGTGTCGTCGAGCAATTCAAAAACAAACTGCGGTGCCGCCGGATGCGCCACGCAAAGCTGTTCCCAATCCACGCCGTGATTCGCCTGCGACTTGCGCAAATGCAGCAGCAGCCGGTGGCTCAACTTGCGCACGGGCACGGACGGTTTCTGCGCGAGATATTTCAGCACGCCAGCGGGCGGCGCGTTGCGCAGCAGGAAAAATTCGTTGCCGACCAGCGCCACCGGCGACTGGCGGTTGAAAAACTTTGCGTCCGCCACGGAATGATTTTCGCCGCCGGGCAGCGCGATGCGATGCGTGAAAGAAAGTTCCTTGTCGCCGTTTTCCAAGTGCGGTGCCAGCGCGACGATGTGGCCGTGGAAATGAATCGGTTGGCCATTCGCAGCGGATTCAAGCCGCTTGGTGTGGCCCCAGCGCGCGAGCCATTGCAGCAGTTCGGCGTCGGAAAGCAGCAGCGTGGTCTCGTTGTTCGCGCGTTCGCGGTGCGTGTCGTAAATCCATTGGATGAATTCCCAGTCCCATGGCGTGAACAATTCCTGCTCGTGCGCGGCGCGGACGACGAGGTCCACGAGATCGTGCAGCGAACGCGCCTTTTCACCCGTGCGCGGACGCAGCAGAAGAAATTGCACGGCGAGGCGGAAGCGCGACGGCTCGGCTTCATCCGGTTGCGGCTTGCAGACCACGCGCAACGTGGCGCGCGGCGTGTCGAGGTGCAGCGGCGCGGGCGGCGACAGCCAGTTTTCCAGTTCCTTCACGAGCCGGACTTCCTGCTCGGCTTCCTCCGCGCGGGCGAAACGCTCTGGGCTGGCGTGCGGCTGAAGTTCCGGCGGCACAGAACGCTTGGCGCGCAGAAACAAAAACGCCAGTTCCTCCAGCCGCGCCTTGCCGGTGACGGCGAGCATCTTCGGCCACCAATCCGTCGCGGGAAAATCCCGGCGCGAGAGCGAGAGCTTCTCAAAATAATCCTCCAGCGCCAGCCACGCGCGCTGCGAGTCCGGGCACTCGGCGAAAATTTTCAGAATCTCGTCGCGCTCGTTGACAGTGGTCTTGGAGTCCGAAAGCTCGCGGCGCAGATCGGCAAACGCGCCGTAAGTCTGCGACAAAACCTTGTGGTGCGCGTCGTATTTGCTCGCGCCGGTGCGCGGCACGCCGTTCCCGTTTCTGACTGGAGTTCTAGGCATCGAAACAAAATTACTAATTACTATGTTCTATCATTTCGACATAACGCACGCTGCCGGTCAATCGGAAAGCAAAAGTATTTTGGTTGAGATCGTTTCGCGCGGTTGACGGACCGGCGTTTTTTGCTAGATTATTCGGCCATTTATGAACCGTAATCCTCACGTCGCCGTTGTCGGTGCCACTGGCGCAGTTGGCATCGAGATGATCAAGACCCTCGAAAAAAGGAATTTTCCCGTGGGCAAGCTCACCTTGCTCGCGTCCGCCCGCTCGGTCGGCAAGAAACTGAAATTCAAAGGGCACGACATCGCCGTGACGGAACTCACGAAAGATTCTTTCAAGGGCGTTGACATCGCGCTGTTCAGCGCCGGCGGCAGCATCTCGAAGGAATTCGCACCCATCGCGGCCAAGGCCGGCTGCGTGGTGGTGGACAATTCCAGCGTGTTCCGGCAGGACGACAACGTCCCGCTCGTCGTGCCCGAAATCAACGCCGCCGACGTGAAATGGCACAAGGGCATCATCGCCAATCCGAATTGCACCACGGCCATCACGCTGATGGCATTGTATCCGCTGCACCAGGCGTTCGGCGTGAAACGCATTTTTGCCTCCAGCTACCAGGCGGTGAGCGGAACCGGCGCGAAGGCGATTGAAGAATTGGAACGCCAGGTTTCGCAGGTCGTCCACAAGCAGCCGGTGACGAAGGAAGTTTATCCGCACCAGATCGCGTTCAACGTGCTGCCGCAGGTGGATTCATTTTTGCCGACCGGCTACACGAAGGAAGAAATGAAGATGGAAAACGAAGGCCGCAAAATCATGCACCACGCCGCGTTCAAGGCGAGCGTGACGTGCGTGCGCGTGCCGGTGTATCGCTCGCATTCCATCGCCGTGAGCGCGGAATTTGAAAAGCCCGTTTCGCTGGAAGCCGCGCGGGCCGTTTTGAAAAAGGCACCCGGCCTCGACGTGGTGGACGAGCCGGAAAATAAAAAATATCCGATGCCGCTCTTCACTTCCGAGAAATACAACTGCGAAGTCGGCCGCCTGCGCCTGGATTGCGCGCTGGAAAACGGCCTGTGCTTCTGGGTCAGCGGCGACCAGTTGCTCAAAGGCGCGGCGCTGAACGCCGTGCAGATCGCGGAAGAACTGGTGAAATAAAGTTTCGCCGACCGAAAAAAAGTTCAAGCACGGAAAGCAGGAATTCAGGCAACTGATCCCTGCTTTTTTGTTTTGCGATTTCTGGCGGCGCGGTCAAGTAACCGTTCGGTTACATTTTATTTGAAAAGGCTGAAACTTCTGCCATATTAGCCCCGTCCTGAAAGGCTTGCATGATATTGAATTTGTTTCGCCACGCCCCGGCTGAGGTTTTGCCGGTTTTTCTTCCATGAGTCGCCGCAAAAAAGACGAGTCCGCGCAGGCGGCCAATGTGTTTCAATTCACCCTGGCCGGTTTGATCGTGTTCAGCCTCGCGCTCGTAGTCGGCGCCTCGCTGGTCGGTTTCAAACTCGCCGGGCGGAGCCGGCCCAACCTGACAGCGGACACATTTGCGGTGAACCCAAAAGACAAAACGCGTTCAGTGCGGGTCGGTGCGTGGGGCGAACTCATCACGCGCGACATTGAACTGGAGCGGCCGGTGGAATACCTGACTGAAGAAGTGACGACCCCGCAGCCGGAAACGTGGACGTTCAACGGCCTGAAACCAGAGGCCGTGAAAGCGCTGCTGGCCAAGAATGGCCTGACCGCCGCGCAGGTCGCCGCCGCGTTCACGCCGGGAATTGTCCGCGAGGAACAAACCGGCACGGTGCTGGTGCCGGCCACGGATTTTTTCCTATCGCTCGATGGTGGCACCCGCGCCAAACTTTACCTCGCGCTGGCGGGCCAAGGCGTGAACATGTATCTGGATTATCCCTACATTTTTCCCGGCGGCAGCCTGGAATCCATTTACGCGGACACCCGGCTGAATCCTGATGATGTCGCGTTGCTCAAGCGTCTGATCTATGCCAACGGCGAAGCGCGGCAGATGTCCGATTATGCAGCCTTGCTCGGCAAGATTCCAACGGTCGAACGCCGGGTGGCCGTGGCGCGGGCGCTTTCCCGCCAATCCGCCGTCTTCGCTGGCTTGGTGATCAAGCCGGACACGGACATTGACAAGATTGCTGCCTACTGGGGCAATGTTCCGAACGTGCGTTTCACCGACATCCGCCCGTTGATGGAAGCCCTCAAGGCACTGCCCGAAGGCGGCAACTTAAGCCTTTTTTATCTGCTGCCCAAGTTCGCGCGCGACCGGCTCTACACGTTTCCGCTGCCGCCGCAGGCCGGTGAACCCACGATGGACTGCCATTGGAGCACCTTCAATTTCTGCAACGACACGCCTGACAACCGGTTCAACGATCCGAATTACGCCGTCCAATTTATTCGGAATAATTATTACCAAATCTCCGCCCCATCACAATACGGCGACGTCCTGCTGCTGATGAATGACCGGAACGAAGTGAAACACTCTGCCGTCTATCTGGCCGATGACATTGTCTTCACGAAAAACGGGAATAATTATCGCCAGCCGTGGATGCTGATGCGCATTCCCGATCTGCTGGCCACCTATCCCGCCACGCCGGCGATGAAGCCGATCTACATGCGCCGGAAAACGGATTGAAACGCCGAAGCCGCAGATAAATTCTGCGACAAACGGAAAGTTGACTGACAGCAGCGGCTGGAACAGAATTTAACTCGTCGCGAAAAATCACCAATGATCTCCGCCTTGAACCACGATTGGGCCAGCCCGCAAACTTGCGCATGAAAAATTCCGGCCGCTTTTCCCTCAAAAACAAATGGGTGCTCATCACGGGCGCATCCAGCGGCTTTGGGGCTGCCGCCGCTGCCGCCTTTGGCGCGGAGGGCGCGAAACTGCTGCTCGGCGCGCGCCGCGTGGACCGGCTGCAAAAAGTCGCGGCGACGGCGAAAAAATCCGGCGCCGTGGCCGCGCATTTTCACGCACTTGATGTCGCCCAAACGGCGAGCGTCGAAGAATTCGTCGTCTGGGCGAAAGGCAAAATTGGCAATCAAAAATCAAAAAGCGGAAAACTGCATGTGCTGATCAACAATGCCGGCGGCGCGCACGGGCTGGACCCGGTGGCCACCGGGCAGGACGCGGATTGGGAAACCACATTGCAGACGAATGTGCTCGGCCTGCTGCGCGTCACGCGCGCCGCGCTGCCACTGCTGCCGCACGACGACGGCGCAAGCATTCTCAATATCGGGTCCGTCGCCGGGCGCACGGCGTATGCGGGCGGTTCAGCGTATTGCGCGGCCAAGGCCGGCGAACTCGCCATCACCCGCGTGCTGCGGCACGAATTGTTCGGCACCGGCATCCGCGTGGGCACGATTGATCCGGGCCTGGCGGAGACGGAATTTTCGCTGGTGCGTTTCAAAGGCAACGCCAGCCAGGCGGCGAAAGTTTATGCCGACGCCAACCCGCTGGTCGCCGCCGACATCGCGGACATTTTAGTCTGGGTCGCCAGCCGTCCGCCGCATGTCAACATTGACGAGATTCTCGTGAAACCGGTGGACCAGGTGGACGCGGGCAAAGTCTTTCGGCGAACCACGAAAAAATGATGAAGGGTGAATTATGGAGGATGAAACAAAACCCGCGCGGCGCAGTTTCTTCATTCATAATTCATAATTCATCCTTCGCATCAAATCCCCCGGTTGGCCCGCCACAGCAGCGCCGCGCCGACGGCCTGAAAAATAAAATTCGGCAGCCACAAAATCAGGTGGGGATAAAATTCCGGCCGCGCCGCCAGCGATTCGCCGAGCATTGTGAAGCCGTAATACACGACCACCAGCCCCAGCGCCAGCGCAATGCCGATGTTCGTCTCGCGCCGATGCACGCGGATGCCGAGCGGAATGCCCACCAGCGTGAAACCGAAACACGCGAAGGAGGAGGCGATTTCCCGGTGCATCGCCACGCGCACGCGGTCGAGCTGGCGGATGCGGATATTTTCCTCTTCGTGCAGCAGCGCTGCGGTTTCGGCCGGCGCCGTATTCGTGGCCACCGGCAAATTCAGCCGCTGCAAACCCGCCAGCGTTGCCGGCGAACCGGCATTGGCAGCGGAAAAATTCAACTGTGTCAGCGCCCGCAGCTCCTGCTCCAGCCCGCGCCGTTTCGCGCGCAACTCACCGAACGTCATGTCGCTGATTTTCGGCTCGACTGTCCGGTTGGTGCTGATGGCGGTCGGGCTGAAATTAAACAGCACCTCGCCGAACGAATTGATTTTGTTGCCATGCACGTTAGGGTTGATCATGCGCGCGTCCACCAAGTCCACCACGAGCTGGTTCAAGGCGCGGTCGTGCGTGAGCCGGCCGCGCGGCGCGTAATAAAGAATCGCCCCGTTGGTGCTGGTTTGCAGGCGCAGGATGCGAATGCCTTCCAGTTCGCCGCCCCGGTTCTTCTCGACGAAAAGCTGGTAGCCGGGAAAATAATTGATGAGCTGGCCCTCGGGAATTTGCGCGTTGGCCAAGTCGTGCAGTAAGTCATACTTCAAATTCAAAAACGCCACGCGCGAACGCGGGCCGACGTCCAAATTAAACCACGCGCTCAGGCCGCAGCACAGCAGGCTCAAGAGCAGCACCGGCGTGATGAGCGCAAGCAGGCTCACGCCGCTGGCGCGCATGGCCGTCAGTTCCTGGTCCGCGCTGAACCGGCCGAACACCAGCAGCGTGGCGGTGATGAAACCCATCGGCAGCGCATACACGCACGCGAACGGCAGCAGCAGCCCCAACGCCTTGGCCACCAGTCCCAGCGACACCTGGCCGCTGATCAGAAACGGCAGCACATCATGCAGCGCGTTGAGCAGCAGGACGACGAAGGCGAACACCGCCACGGTGAGCAGCAACGCCGCAAGCACCTGGCCGGTGATGTATTTATGCAAAGTTTTCAAGCGCGAATCTCCGCGCAAAGTGACGGATTCGCCGCGCCATGCAAAGCCAATTCCGCCAGCGCGCACATTGCGGATAACCTCGAATGTTTGAAATCAACCAGTGGAAACGGGGCGATGTGATGTTTGCGGCACTGGCACCGCTGCCATAGTGCGAGTCATTTTCAGCGCGAACGTCAGCCCGCTTCCGGATGCCGCCACGCGGCGCGATAAGGCCGGCGCAGCAAGCTGGTGGCTTCCGCATCGCCAACCACCAAGCGTTGCGCCGGATCGTAATTCAGCGTCCGCCCAACTTGCATCGAAAGATTGGCGAGGATGCAGCTTGCCGTGGAAATGTGGCCTTGCTCGATGTCGGCGACGGGCCGCGTGCGTTTCGCGATGGCCGCGAAAAAATCAAGCATGTGCCGCCGCGTGGCCGGCGCGGCGTTGAGTTCAATGTCTTTCTCGGTCAAATCCTGCGGAAATTGTTCGCGCTCATAAACGCAATCGAGATGAATGGGGTTTGCGCTCCGGTCCACGGGAATGAAATCCGCGCGCATGGTGCTGATTTTGAGCGTGCCTTTATCGCCGTGAATGAACAGCGCCCACGGATAATCCGGATCCGGCGCGGTGCCCCACGTGCGGTGCTGCCACACCGCATTGAAGCCGTCGTATTCAAAAATGGCCGTCTGCGTGTCCGCAATGTTCGACCGGCCTTCCTTCTGCACAAAAATGCCGCCGGCCGAACTGACGCGTTTGGGCCAGCCCAAATCCAGCAGCCAGCGCGCGCCATCAAACATGTGAACGCACATGTCGCCGACAATGCCGTTGCCGTATTCCATGAACCCCCGCCACCAACCCCGGTGCGGCAGGCCTTCGTAGGGCCGCAGCGGCGCGGGGCCGGTCCACATTTCGAAGTCGAGAAAATCAGGCACGGGCTGGAGCGGCCGGTTTTCATTGGAACGCATCGGATAATAACAGCACATTTCCACCAGCCCGACTTTGCCGAGCAGGCCGGCGTCAACGATCTGTTTTTTCGCCGCGATCCAGTGCGGCGTGCTCCGGCGCTGCGTGCCGACCTGCACCACGCGCTGAAGTTTGCGGGCGGTTGCCAGCATCGCCTCGCCCTCCAGCACATCCGCGCTGATCGGCTTCTGGCAATACACGTCCGCGCCCGACTCCATCGCGGCGATCGCCAGCAGCGCATGCCAGTGGTCCGGCGAACCGACCAGCACGATGTCGAGATCCTTTTCCTTGAGCATCGCGCGGAAGTCCGCGTAGCCGCGCGGTTTTTTCCCCGACTTCTGCCGCTGGCTGGCCATTTCCACCGCGCCGGCGAGCTGATGCTGATCCACATCGCAAATCGAAACCACTTCCACGGGCGCCACCTGGAGCAGCCGCCACAAATCACTTTTGCCATACCAGCCCGCGCCGATCAGTCCGACGCGTTTGGGCCGATCATTGATCAAATCCAGCGCGTCGGCTCCGAGCGTTGGAAAGGCCGCCAACGCTGCCAAAGCGGCACCGGATTGGAAGAAACGGCGGCGGCTGATGTTGAACGTAGCGCCGGAAGCGGGCGTGGCGGAATTGGATTTCATGCGCGCAGTATTAACCAGTTGCGGGAATGAGCGCAACTTCTTCGCACCAGCTCCGTTCGCGGCCAATATTGCCGGATTGTTTTTTCAAAGGCATCTTTCCGCGCCCCGTTTCTTCCCAACTAAAAAGATTGAGTTTGGTGGCAGTTAAAAATTAACATCTGCGCCGGTCATGCTTAAAGTCACCGAAATCGCGTTCAGTTGCTACGCCGTCACCGACATGGCGCGGGCGCGGGATTTCTATGAAAGCGTGCTGGGCTTGAAACCCACGACCGTCCACGATTCCGAACACGGCCAGTGGGTGGAATATGAATTCGGCCCGTATGCGCTGGCGCTCGGTTCGTCGCCGATGTTCAAGCCGAGCCCGGACGGCTGCTCCGTGGCGCTGGAAGTTGACAATTTTGACGATGCGATTGCACACCTGCGCGCGCACAACGTAAAATTCCGCATCGAGCCGATGCCCACGCCGGTCTGCCACATGGCGATGATTTTTGATCCCGACGGCAACACCATTTGCATTCACAAGCGGAAAAAATCGTAATTTTGAAATTGTAACTTTTACCATGTCTATTCTCGTTAAACCCAACACCAAGGTTCTCGTTCAAGGCATCACCGGCAGCTTTGGCGCGAAGCACGCGCAACTCTCGATTGATTACGGCACGCAAATCGTCGCCGGCGTCACGCCCGGCAAAGGCGGACAATGCTTCGAGCATGGCGGCGTCAAAGTCCCCATTTTCGACACCGTCGCCGACGCCGTGAAACAAACCGGCGCGACCGCCAGCGCGGTGTTCGTTCCCCCGCCCTTCGCCGCCGATGCGATTCTCGAAGGCGCGGACGCCGGACTCGATCTCGTCGTCGCCATCACCGAAGGCATTCCCGTGCGCGACATGATTCGCGTGAAACGCGCGCTGCAAGGCAACACCAAGACGCGGCTCATCGGACCCAATTGTCCCGGCATCGTCACGCCCGGCGAAGGCAAAGATTCGCATGGCGGCTGCCGCATCGGCATCGCGCCCGGCTACATTCACAAAAAAGGCAACATCGGCGTGGTCTCGCGCAGCGGCACGTTGACTTACGAAGCAGTGTGGCAACTCACCTCGCGCGGCGTCGGCCAGTCCACCTGCGTCGGCATCGGCGGCGATCCGGTGAACGGCACGTCGCATCTCGACGTCATCAAACTTTTCAATGCCGATCCCGAAACCCACGGCATCATCATGATCGGCGAAATCGGCGGCAGCGCGGAAGAAGAAGCCGCCGAGTGGATCAAAGCCAACTGCAAAAAACCGGTCGCCGGCTTCATCGCGGGCGCGACCGCGCCGCCCGGACGCCGCATGGGCCACGCCGGCGCGATCGTCAGCGGCGGCAAAGGCACGGCGGAAGCAAAAATCGCCGCGTTCAAAGCCGCCGGCATCGGCGTCGCCATCACGCCCAGCGAAATGGCGGACACGCTGCTGAAGCTGATGTGAGTCGTGCGGCGTGATGAGTGATGCGTGAAACGGCTCTGCGCGCGTGACTCATTTTTCACGCCTCACACCTCACGCCTCACGTCCCATGGCCATCGTTGATTTCATTCTGAACCTCGCCGGTTTGCTGCTGTGGCTGAACTGGCGTTCCGACCGTTTTGATCCGCTCGCAAAACGGCTGCCCGCGACGCTCATGGGCACGTTGCGGCCGGCGGCGCCGAAAAAATTCCGCCGCTGGCATCTGCTGGTTTTCCTCGCCGGGCTGCTGCTGCTGCGCGCGGTGATCTACTGGTCGCTCGGTTCGGCGGCCAATTGGACGGGCAAAATTGATATGGGCGTCGTGGTGCTGTCCTTCCGCAGCGACTGGTTTGCGCGCATCCTGGTTTTTTCGTTTTTCAGTTTCAGCCTGATGATGGGGATTTTTTATTCGTGCCTGCTGCCGCTCTCGCTGCTGGCCGGCCCGCAGCCGATGCACGGGCTGGTGAAAATTCCGCTGGGCCGCGTGGACGATTGGCCGCGCTGGGCCAAACTCCTGCTGCCGTTCTTCGTCACGGCGATTTTGTGGTGGCTGGTAAGCTGGCTGCTGGGCCGACTGCAAATCCTGCCGCCGGCTTCTCCCGCGTATCGCTTCCAACAGTCCCTCGTCATCGCGGCGGACAGCTATCTGCTGTGGAAATTTCCGCTCGGCGCGCTCCTGCTGCTGCACCTGCTGAACAGCTATATTTATTTCGGCAAACATCCGTTCTGGAAATACGTTAGCGCCACGGCGCAGACGCTGCTACGGCCGCTGAATAAAATTCCGCTGCGGCTCGGCAAGGTGGATTTTGCGCCGCTGCTGGCGCTGGCCATTTTGTTTTTCGTCGCCGAACTGGCGGGACGCGGGTTGAACCAGCTTTACGCCCGGCTGCCGTTTTGAACCCGTAAAATTCGCGTCTCCCGGTGGGTGGCGGCAAATCCGGTCCGCCCCCCTGCTCTGCCGGACGGCGACGCGGCAATGGTTGACTCCGTGCCCGTTCCATTTTTCCACGCGCCGGTTGTTCCCGGCTTCAAGCTTGTGCTTGGGGGAAGCCAGTTCGTTGTCCCGGACAGCGCGCACATGCCTCCGCACCACGACTGCGTGGCATTTTGCCACGAGCACGTTCGCCAAAGCTACCGGCTCGTTCTGCCGGGCTACGAGCTGGTGGCTACGAGCTACATGGACGTAGCTCCGGGCTACGAGCTGGTTCCACCGGGCTACATGGACGTAGTCCTTGGCTGCGTCCTCGTAGCTCCGGGCTACGAGCTCGTAGCCTTTGACTACATGCACGTAGCAATTTGCTACGTGCACGCACCATTTTTCTACATGCACGCACCATTTTTCTACGTGCTCGTAGCAATTCTCTACGTGCTCGTAGCCTTTGGCTACGTCCTCGCAGCTCCGGGCGACGAAGATATTGCTTGCAAGCAGATCATTTTCAATCAGTTGGACAAGAACCGCCACGAACTTATCCGGTCGCTTGCCCCGCGCCATTTTGAAAATAGCCCAGCACTTCAGTGCTGGGTTTCGTCGCCACAAAGATCCAAGTCCCGGCGGGACGAAAGCAGGTTCTGCCGTCCCGTTCGGGACTTGGTCTTGCGCGGTGCCGGGTTCCCAGCGCTCAAGCGCTGGGCTATTTCCAAAAAACCGAGTTGCGCCGAGGTTCGCAAACAACGGGATAAGCATGGAACTGTCTCTTTTTGACCAACGCCAAAGCCAGACCGCCCGTTTTCGTTGTCCGAAAACGGGCGGCCGGAGTGTTTTTGGCGATGGGAAATCTATTTGCCGTCAGCTTGGGCCTTTTTGGCCTTGCGGTTGGCCTGCCGGGTGGCGGTCGCGGCTTGGAATTGCTGGCCCATGCGATCCACAATCGGCTTGATGCCGGGCGTGGTTTTGACGGCGTCCTGCGCGTAATGATACACGCCCGAAGCGCCAGTCATGGCCTGCACGCCCGCCGCCAGCCGGGTGTCGTCCACTTTTTGGCGCGTCTGATCCAGCAAGGTCAGGACTTGCGTCAGTCCATTGAACAGCGCCACGGTGGCTTCAAAGCCGTCGGTATCAAACGCCTGGGGCAGAATATTCGGATTGTCCTCCGCAATCTCCGCCGCATCCAACACAAACGGCAGCCGGCCCTCGCCGGTGGTGCGGGAGCCCCGGCGGTCGGCGTCGGTCAGGCTGATGGCGAGCAAAGGCAGGGCGGCCTCAATGGCGGCGAGCGCGTCCTTGACGGCTTGCAGGTTTTTATCGGTGATGGTTCCAGAGACAGCGGGCAGTGGCATAAATAATTTTCAGTTGAATTTTATTTTGTTTTTTCCGGTTTCAAGGGACGTTGAAAATAATTACAAAAGTGAATCCACGAGCAATCCACATTTTGTCAAAAAGTTTGCAAATCTTGCCATGGCCTTTTCCGCGCGAGTTCATGCAACAGCGGAAAGGGGAAAAGAGTTCCTGTCAATTTTTCGAAAAGACGCAAAAGTCCGAACCGTTCTGTTTTTAACCAATTTTGCGGCGGACTGCGAACCGGGGCACGACCATGCAAAATATTATAGCTATCAATGAAAACACTTAATTCCGCGCGAATTAGGCTCATGATGTCAGGGCTTTTCCTCATCATTTTATATGCAGGATTTTTGACAATCCATTCTGGAGCCTATCAGCGATACCAGCGGTCGAAGATATTAAGACCGTATCTTTCGGGCACTAACGAAGATTTATTTCTAAAACAAGTTGTAACCGGTGAAGCGCCGGATATGGATACTTTTGAAGTGCCCGTTAAATATGATTTGCTACAACATTCGGAATTCTTGCGGCTAGTTGTTGATCCCCGCGACGAGGAAGATGTTTCAGGCATACTGAATGTATTCCAAGACTGCAAACGAGCCACTAACGGCAATTGCCTGTTGGCCTGGAACATTACCTTTGATCCGCCAGGACAACATCGGCTCCGGGCAAGCTTGTTTTGCCCAGGGCCTAGAATGTCCAAGCATTGGGAATTTCTTGGGCCAACGCTACCGTTCAATTCCAGCAACATTTTTCAATTTGATCCGTTTTATGCCGAATTCGATGACAGCGGAGCGATTCTCTACGCCAAAGTGGCAATGACAAATATGGCTTACAGCATTGAGGTGACCACCCCTGCGGGCGCGCATATTAAAACGATCACTGGCAGCACTTCAAACGGCATTATTGAGGCGCATTGGGATTTGATTGACGAGCATGGAAACAAATACACAAATGATTTTGACTCGGCTTTCCACGTTGTATTACCCGATGGAACAACTGAGACGAACTCGACTCCGGAAATCCATTCCAGAAAATTGCCATAATCAATTGTTTCCTTCCCGTCCCGCAGTGGGTCAGGTTGCCGGCAGCTTGACGGTGACGGTGGAGCCGATGCCCGGATTGCTGTCTATGGTCAGTTCGCCGCCGTGCAATTCCACCAGTTTCTTGGCGATGGCCAGGCCGAGGCCAAAGCCCTGTTCGTCCTGCATCTTCCGCTCGAACTGCATGTAGGCACCGACGCGGCTGATCTGTTCGGTGGAAAATCCCCGGCCGTCATCCCGCACGGTAAGCTCCACGTCGGCGGCGGTGGCTTGCAGGCGGACGCGCACCGCCAGACCGGCGTCGGAAAATCGCAGTGCGTTCTGCACCAGTTCGACAACGATTTTGCGAAAGTAATCCTCGGCCATCGGCAGCGGCGTGTCGGCCAGATCCAGCCGGAGGTCTTCCAGGCGGCCGGCCTTTTCCGCCTGCGCCATTGCGGCGGCGCGGACGACTTGCGCCGGCTGGATGGTTTTGGCGGCGCGCAGGCGGCTGATGCTTTGCGGGTCGGTGGCGACGATTTCCAACTGGGCGTAAATCAGAAAATTTTCAATCAGCCGTTCCAGCCGCTGGCCAGACTGGCAGATTTCCTGGCTCATCTCGGCGATGGTTTGCGGATCGAGCGCGGCGGCGGATTCCGCCAGCATTTCGGCGTTGGAAATGATGCCGTTGAGCGGCGTGCGCATCTCGTGCGGCAGCATCAGGGAAATCTGGCTGCGCAAAATGGAAAGTTTTTTCTCGGCCTCCTCGCGCACGGTTTGCGCCTTGCGCAAGCGCGCGTTCACCGTCGCGTAAAGCTCATCCACTTTGAACGGCTTGGGCAGATAATCATCCGCGCCGAGATCCATGCCGTGCCGCATGCCGGCGGCGTCGGCGAGCCCGGTCATCAGGATGAACGGGATGACGGCGGTGGCGGGGTCCGCGCGCAATTGGGCGAGGGTCGTATAGCCGGCATCGGGCTGGCCCATGTTGACATCACAAAGGATCAGGTCGGGGCGTTGCTCCTGGGCTTGAACGACGCCATCCGCACTGCTCATCGCCTCAATGACTTCAAAGCCCTTTTGTTCCAGCGCATACCGGATCATGTCGCGCAGAAAGGACTCATCGTCAATGACTAGAATTTTGCTCATCAAAAAAGTAAAGCGTCAATGGACGCAGTTTTGATTCCATTGACGCATTAAACTCCAGGCACCGGAGAAAAGCAAATGCACCGCCCTGAACCTCTCACTTGCGCTCTTCCAACGGAACGTAGTGCGACAGCGTGGGGCCGGTGTAAATCTGGCGCGGCCGGTAAATGCGGCTCTTCGGCTCCTCCATGATTTCCTTGTAATTCGCAATCCAGCCCGGCATGCGGCCGATGGCAAAAATCACCGTGAACATCTCCACCGGAATGCCGATGGCGCGCATGATGATGCCGCTGTAAAAATCCACGTTCGGATAAAGTTTGCGCTCGACGAAGTAAGGATCTTTCAGCGCCGCCTCTTCCAGCTTCTTGGCAATGTCCAGCAACGGGTCGGTGATATGCAATTTGGACAGCACTTCATCGCACGCTTTTTTGATGATTTTCGCGCGCGGATCGTGGTTCTTATAGACGCGGTGGCCGAAGCCCATGAGCTTCTTGCCGCTGTTCTTATCCTTGGCCGCCGCGATAAACTTGGAGCCGTCGTCGCCGGAGGCGTGAATATCCGCCAACATCTCCAGCACCGCCTGGTTGGCACCGCCGTGCAGCGGACCCCACAGCGCGCACACGCCCGCCGCGCAACTCGCAAACAGGTTGGCCTGCGACGATGCCACCATGCGCACCGTCGAGGTGGAACAATTCTGCTCGTGATCCGCGTGCAGCAGGAAAATCAAATCCAGCGCCTTGACCACTTCCGGCTTCAGCTCAAAATCCTCATACGGCATCGAGAACAGCATGTGCAGAAAATTCGCCGTGTATTTGTAATGCTGTTTCGGGTAAATCAGCGGCAGCCCCTTCGACTTGCGATACGAATACGCCGCGATCGTGCGCACCTGCGACAGCAGCTTCGCCACATAAACGTCGAACTGTTTGTTCTTGCCCCATTTCCAGTTCATCAAGCCCTCGTCGAAACAGCTCGCCGCATTGATCATCGCGGACAAAATCGCCATCGGATGCGCCCCCGTCGGGAAGCCCTCGAAATGGAACTTCATGTCTTCGTGCAAATACTGATGGTCGGTCAGCATGTCCGAAAACACCTTCAGTTGCGGCCGCGTCGGCAGCGTGCCGTAAATGATGAGATACGCCGTCTCAATGAAATTGGATTTCTCGGCCATCTCCTCGATGGGAATGCCGCGATAGCGCAAAATGCCCTGGTCGCCGTCAATGAACGTGATGTTGCTGACGCACGAGCCGGTGTTGCCGTAGCCGTCATCAATGGTGATGTAGCCCGTGGTCGCGCGCAAAGCCGACACGTCCACCGCCTTTTCATTTTCGCTGCCCGTCAGCGTCGGCAGCGTGTAAACTTTACCGTCCAGTTCAAGCTTGGCTTGGTTGCTCATAAATTCCGTTGGCGTGATTAAAATTCAACTCCGCAGAAATTTGCCGACACCGGCAAGCAATGGCAAGCCGCGAAAATAGATTTTCGCATAAAAAATACCCAACCGGCCGGCAATCGCCTGATTCAGGCGAACCGGCAGCCGTGGCGATGCATTAAATAATCGCCAAACCTATGGGGCCGGCTTGGGCGGTGGACGGGCACCGCCGGCACCGGCTACAGGAACCGGTGCTGAATCCGCGCCTTGATTTCCCGCCCGCGATTGCACCACGTTTCGCACCGCCTGCAAGATGTTTGAGCTGTCGCAAACGCCCTCCCAATTGTAAATGCAGACATAGCGGCAGCGCGATGACGACAGCGTGGCGGTGAGCGCGCGCTGCCAGGGCCCGATTTCGCGCGGCCCCTGATACAGCCATTCCACCGCCGCCCAAAACGGCGCGTCGGTTTTTGACAATGCGGTTTGCACGCCTGCGTCCGCCAGCGGTTCGGCCGCGTGCCGGTAAAAACTCCAGCCGGGACAACTAAATTGGTTCAGCCCGGATTGGTAAAGCAGTTCGTTTTCCTTCCAGCCGGCAACGTGGGTGAACAGTTTCTCGCGGGGCACGCCAAGCTCGGCAGCAAGCCGGCACAAATCTTCGAGATGCCGCCGCACGACCTCGGCCAAATCGGCCTCGGTGATTTCACCGGCGTTGCGGAGGCCCGCCGTCTTGACCGCCGCATAACCAATTTGCGTCACGCCGCGCGCCGGTGGATTGGCGGCGTCAAGACCGCTGATTGGATCATTCGCCGCCGGCTGGTCGAGCCGCGCATTGCCGTCGGGATAATACCACGCATTCGCGCCAATGGAGGATTCCCAGCCAAGCTTGATGCCGACCAGCAGGTGTTTTTGATCCGGCGGCAGTGCCCGCCACCAGTCCAGCACGAGCGGAATCAACACGCGCATCTCCTCGTGGCACGCCCGACGATACGCTGCGCTCATTAAGTTGGGCGGCGGCGGCACGCGGATTTGCCGGCCCCAATTGCGCCACGCGATTTTTATTGCCCCGTCCGGCGACCAGCCGGTCCACTCAACATTCATGCGGTTTGCCGGCGAATAGCCCGGCTGCGCCGCATCCCACCAGTTCCACAAATCCGGCCGGCCGTCCCACCAATTTTCCCCGTCGAGCTGGACCACCACCGGCGTGTCCGTTTTCTGCGCCCGCCGGAGAAATTGTTTCACGGCCGCCACCGTCTGTGCGCGCGGCTGGCGCAGATAGGAAAAAATCGCGCCCGCGCCAACCCGCACCGGCCCGTCACCCGAAGCTTTGAATTCCTGCCGAATTTGTTCGAGCGCCCCGGAATTGGATGGCCCGCTGATATTAAAAAGCACAAATTGTGCGGGTTCGGCCCGGACAGACAAGCTCCCGCACAAACTGAGAAACCAAAATAAAGCTGCCGCGTATCCTCTCATGCAGTTTTAGAACATGGTCTTCCCGGTTTGGGCGGTGAATTTTTTAGCCGCAACGCGGGAAATATCCCGGCGCTGATTTCATCGCCCTCAATTCCCGGTTTTCAATTCCACCACGTCATGCGGCGCGGCTTCGCGCTGGCCGGCGGGACTGACGCGGATGTAGCGCGCTTTCTGCCGGAGTTCCTCCAGATTTTTCGCGCCAAGATAACCCATGCCGCTCTGGATGCCGCCGATGAGTTGCGCGAGCACGCGATCAATCGAGCCGACCGATTCCTTGAGCGCCTCGATGCCTTCGGCGGCGAGCTTGCGCGTGGTGTCGGCTTTCTCGTGGCCATAGCGCGCCGCGCTGCCGGCTTTCATCGCGGCGAGGCTGCCCATGCCGCGGTATTGCTTGTAAATTTTCCCGCCGATTTCCATGACTTCACCCGGCGCCTCGGTGCAGCCGGCAAACATGCCGCCGCAAATCACCGCCTGCGCCAGCGTCAGCGCTTTCACAATGTCGCCGGATTTCGTAATCCCGCCGTCGGCGAGAATGGAAACTTTTTTCTTCGCCGCCGCGCACGAGCAAATGTAAAGCGCCGTCATTTGCGGAATGCCCACGCCCGCGACGATGCGCGTGGTGCAAATCGAGCCTGGCCCCTGCCCTATTTTAATGGCGTTCGCGCCGCAGTCGGCGAGATATTCCACGGCCGCCGCGCTGGTGACGTTGCCGGCGATGATGGGCAATTTAGGAAATGCGTCGCGCAACACTTTCACGGTGTCGCCCACGCCTTTGCTGTGGCCGTGCGCGGTGGAAACGGCCACGACATCCACGCCGCGTTCCACGAGTCCGCCAACGTGTGTAAGGATGCGTTCGCGGTCGAGTTCGCCAAAGGCGTTGCGCGTGGCGCTGACCGCCGCGCCGCAGACGAGGCGGAACTGCGCGTCGCGGGCGGGCTTGAACTGCGCCTTGCGTTCCTGCGTGATGCGCTCCACGTCGCTCATGGTAATGAGACCGTGCAAATGATCTTCATCGTCCACGACCAGCAGCTTGTGGATGCCGAGATGCTCGGTGAAAAATTTATCCGCACGCGCAATCGGATCTTTGCCGAGTTCTTTTTTAGTGATGGTGTGAACCTGTTGGCGCGGCGTGAGCGCCTCGATCACTTTCTTCGCGGCGTAGCGCGGCTTGACGACATGGCCGGAAAGCAGGCCGACGAGTTTGCCTTTTTCATCCACGACGGGAAAGGTGCTGAAGCCGAATCGTTTCGTTTCAATCAATGCCAGCACGTCGCCGATGAGCTGTTCCGGCGCGACTTTGATCGGGTCTTGGATCAAACCTTGCACGTGATATTTCACGCGGCTCACTTGCGAAAGCTGGTCGCGCTCCGGCATGTTGTAATGGATGAGGCCAAGGCCACCGTTAAGCGCCATCGCAATCGCCATGCGCGATTCGGTGACGGTGTCCATGTCGGCGGAAATCGCCGGGATGTTCAGGTGCAGGCTGTCGGCGAGGCGGGTGTCGAGCTGGGTGTTGCGCGGGAGGATTTCCGAATACAGCGTGGCCAGCGTGATGTCATCATATGTCAGGCCAATTTTGCTGTTCGCGGCGAAAAAGGAATCCGCCGTCTGGTAAAAGGAATCGTCGAGATTGGAATTGCGCGTTGCTGCCATGTCAGAAAATGCCTGTCGCGCGGCGGCTTTGGCAAGAAAATTTGGCGGAATTTTGGATTGGACGGACCGGTTCCGCGCTTGCTAAAAATTACCGCGAATGAAAACGCCCAATGGCGGTCAAAACCCGTGGATTTGCAAAACCCGCGCCGTGTGTTAGTATCGCTCAATTAAATATGCAGGCTGACCATTCAATTGATGGTGGTGAGGAGCCGCCTTCGGACCACCGGGCGCAAAATTTGAAAACCTTCACCCCGGCCGGAAAAGGTTTCTGGCACGACGTTCCCACCGCCGATTGGAATGATTGGCGCTGGCAGATGAAGCACCGCATCACCACGGTCGAGCAGTTGCAGAAATTCCTGCCCACGCTCACGCCGGAGGAATTCGCCGGAGCCAAACTTGCGAACACCAAGCTCGCGCTCGGCATCACGCCGTATTTTTTCAACCTCATTGACCCGGCGGATGAACATTGTCCCATCCGTCAGCAGGTGATTCCGCGCATCGAGGAAACGCACACTGCGTCGTGGGAAATGAGCGATCCGTGCGGCGAAGATTCGCACTCGCCCGTGCCCGGCCTCGTGCATCGCTATCCCGACCGCGTTTTATTTTTGGTGACGGACCGCTGCGCCAGCTATTGCCGTTACTGCACGCGCTCGCGGCTGGTGAGCAACGCCAGCGGCTACGACTTCCATCCCGAATTTGATAAGCAAATCGCCTACATCGCCGCGCATCCGAAAATCCGCGACGTGCTGTTGAGCGGCGGCGACCCGCTGCTCTTGAGCGACGAAAAATTGGAAAATCTGTTGAGCCGCCTGCGCGCCATTCCGCATGTGGAATTTTTGCGCCTCGGCACGCGCATCCCGATTTTTCTGCCGCAGCGCATCACGCCGGAATTGTGCGTGATGCTGAAACAGTTTCATCCGCTGTTCATCAGCATCCATACGAATCATCCGCGCGAACTCACGACCGAAGTGCGCGACGCGCTCGCCCGCCTTGCCGATGCCGGCATTCCGCTCGGCAACCAAAGCGTTTTGCTGAAGCACGTCAACGACGACACCGAGGTGATGAAGGCGCTTGTGCAAAAGCTGCTCATGTGCCGCGTGAAGCCGTATTATCTTTACCAATGCGATCTCATCGCCGGCTCCGCGCATTTGCGCGCGAGCGTCGCGAAAGGTTTGGAGATCATGGAAAAATTGCGCGGCCACACGACCGGCTACGCGGTGCCGACCTACGTCATTGACGCGCCCGGCGGCGGCGGCAAGGTGCCGATCAATCCCGAATACGTTTTGTGCCGCAACGCGGGCCGCGTGCTCATTCGCAATTTCGAAGGCAAAATTTTCGAGTATCCCGAAAGCGCCGACGGCAAACCGTGCGGCCAGCCGCCGCAGGAAATCACCGAGCCGGAACTCGCCTGAAAGCCGGTTTGAATTTTGTTTTCAAGTGAACGAGTTGCGGCAGCGCGGGTCGAAGTTTCCATGACCCTCACTCGCCGATGGAAAATTGTAGGCGCGCTGTGCATCGCCACCGTTATTCTTGGGATCATTTTCGTTTGGAATATCGGCGGCGTTCTTGTGGCGCCGTCCAATCGTCCCATTGGCAATCCGCCGCCGGGCTTGCCGGCGCAATCCGTCGAATTTCCCAGCGCCAGCGGCGCGAGGCTGCACGGCTGGCTGATGGCGGGTCAGCCGGGAAAAGGCGTGATCGTGCTGATGCACGGCATCCACGCGAACCGGCTTTCGCTGGTGGCCCGCGCAAAATTTCTTTCCCGCGCGGGCTATGCCGTGCTGCTGTTTGATTTCCAAGGCCACGGCGAGAGCCTCGCCAAAACCATTACGTTTGGTTTTCTGGAAAGCCGGGACGCGACCGCTGCTGTAAATTTCATTCATGAAAAATTTCCCGGCGAAAAAGTCGGCGTCCTCGGCATTTCGCTCGGCGCGGCTTCCGCGCTGCTGGCGGAACCGCCGCTGCCAGTGAGCGCGATGATTTTGGAATCTTCCTTTCCCACGATTTACCAAGCCACGGAAGATCGGCTGGTCATGCGATTCGGTGGTTTGGGCAAACTGGCGACGCCGCTGTTGATGTGCCAGTTGAAACCGCGGCTCGGGATTGGCGTGGATGATTTGAAGCCGATTGACGGCGCGGCAAAAATCACCGTTCCAAAATTTTTCATCGCCGGCACGGCTGACCACGACACGACCTTGCCGGAGTCGCAGGCATTGTTTGCCGCCGCCGCCGAGCCAAAGGAGCTCTGGCTGGTGGATGGTGCCGCGCATGAAGACATGCACAACTTCGCCAAGGCCGAATACGAGCGCCGAATCCTGGATTTTCTGGCTCAAAAATTAAATTGATCCGGTTCAAAGTTTGCTTGGCGATACGGTGTCTTCGTGGTTAGAATTTCCGCCGATTCAGATTAAAAAAAGGAAAAACTATGGCGACCAATCACACATGGAAATTTTTTCGCGCCGGCGGCTTTGACCAGGTCAAACTGGAATCCGGCGCCGACTTGGCCAACCTTGACCAGCTTGATCAGAAGCTCTGGGTGGCGCTCGCCTGCCCGACGCGCGGGCTGGAGTTCGACAGCCGCACGCTCGACTTGATTGATTCGGACAAAGACGGCCGCGTGCGCGTGCCGGAAGTTGTGGCCGCCGCGAAATGGGCGACCAGCCAGCTCAAAAATCCCGATGACCTGCTGAAAGGTTCGCCGACGCTGCCGCTCACCGCCATCAACGACGCGACGACCGAGGGAAAACAAATTCTCGCTTCGGCCAGACAGATTCTCGCCAATCTCGGCAAGGCGGACACCACGGCGATTGACCTGGAAGACACGGCGGACACCGCGAAAATTTTCGCCGCCACCAATTTCAACGGCGACGGCATCATTCCCGCCGACGCCGCAAGCGATGACGCGACGAAAGCCGTCCTCGCCGACATCATGGCCTGCCTCGGCATCGAGACCGACCGCAGCGGCAAGCCCGGCATCGGCCAGGCGAAGGCTGACACGTTTTTCGCCGAGGCGCAGGCGCATTCCGACTGGTGGAAACAAGCCGAGGGCGACAAAAACATTCTGCCGCTCGGCGAAGCCACCGCCGCCGCCGCCGCCGCCGTGAAAGCGGTGAAAGTGAAAGCGGAGGATTTTTTTGCGCGCTGCCGGTTCGCCGCCTTTGACGCGCGCGCAGCGGCCGCGTTGAACCGGCAGGAGTCCGAATTCGTCACGCTGGCGACCAAAGATTTGACCGTGAACTCCGCTGAAATTGCCAGCTTCCCGCTGGCGCAAATCGCCGCCGGCAAGGCGCTGCCGCTGGTGGACGGCGTGAATCCCGCGTGGGCGTCGGCGCTCGCGACGTTGCAAGCCACCGCCGTCAAGCCGCTGCTCGGCGATAAGAATTCTATCACCGAAGCGGATTGGAATTTGTTGAACACCAAGCTCGCGCCGTTTGAAACTTGGGCCACCAGCAAGGTTGGCGCGACGGTGGAAAAACTCGGCTTGAAACGCGTGCGCGAAATTCTCGCCGGCGACGCGAAAGTGAAAATTGATGCGCTCATCGCCCAGGACAAGGCGCTGGAGCCGGAAGCCAACGCGATTGCCGCGGTGGAAAAACTGATCCGCTTCAACCGCGATCTTTACACGCTGTGCGTCAATTTCGTCAGCTTCAAAAATTTTTACAGCCGCAAAACGCCGGCGATTTTCCAGGCCGGAAGATTGTTCCTCGATCAGCGCAGCTGCGATTTGTGCCTCACCGTCGAGGATGCCGGCAAACACGCGGTGATGGCCGGTCTCGCCGGTGCGTATCTCGCGTATGTGGATTGTGTGCGCAAAGCCACCGGCGAAAAGTTGAGCATCCTCGCCATTTTCTCGCAGGGCGACGATGACAATTTGATGGTCGGCCGCAACGGCATTTTTTACGACCGCAAGGGCCGCGACTTTGATGCGACCATCACGAAAATCATCGCCAGCCCGATCAGCATCCGGCAGGCGTTCTGGGCGCCTTACAAAAAATTCGTCCGCTTCATCGAGGAGCAGATCAGCAAGCGCGCCGCCGCCGCCGATGCCGATGCGACGGACAAACTCGCCAACGCCGCGACGCTCGCGGCAAATAACAGTGCGTCCCAAAAAATTGACGTGGGCACCGTGGCGGCGTTGGGCGTGGCGTTCGGGTCCGTTGGCACTTTTGTCGGTTTGATTTTTGGCCATGTGGTCGGGGTGGTCATGATGGGTCCACTGGCCATGGTCGGCGCGTTTTTAGGCGTGATGGCCATGATTTCTGGACCTTCGATGATTCTAGCTTTCATCAAACTCCGCAAACGGAACCTTGGCCCGATCCTCGACGCCAACGGCTGGGCGGTGAATTCCAAGGCGAAAATCAACGTGCCGCTCGGCACCAGCCTGACGGCCATCGCCACGTTGCCGCCAGGTTCGCAGCGCGATCTCACCGATCCGTTTGCCGAGAAGAAAAGTCCGTGGCCGAAAGTCATCGTCGTGGCCGTGGTCGTCTATGTCGCTTTCAAATGGCTCAACGGCGGATTGGACTCACACCTGCCGAAAGGCTTGAAGCACGACACTTATTTTGAGCATGAAACTTTCTTTGAATTGAAACACAACCCCGTGCTGGCGCCCGCGCCAGCGGCAAGCCCGGCCGGCACCAACGCGGCGGCCGCGACAAAATAATTCCCGCAGCCGCAAGCCCGGACGCGCGTGTCCGGGCTTTTTATTTTTCGCGAATGTGAGAAAATTGCCAGATGCCACGCGAAACCGCTGCCGCAAAACTTGAACGCACGCAGAAAATTCTTTCGGCGTTGAAACGCGTTTATCCGGACGCGCATTGCGAACTGAATTTTTCCAGCCCGCTGCAATTGCTCATCGCCACGATTCTTTCCGCGCAATGCACGGACAAGCGCGTGAATCTGGTCACGGCGGAGCTGTTCAAAAAATATCGTAGCGCCAAAGATTTTGCGGACGCGCCAATTGCGGACATCGAGGAAGCCGTCAAATCCACCGGCTTTTTTCACAATAAGGCGAAAAATATAAAAACCTGCTGCGCCGCGCTGGTGGAAAAATTCAACGGCGAAGTGCCGCGCACAATGGCCGAGTTGCACGCGCTCGCCGGCGTCGGGCGCAAGACGGCGAACGTGGTCTTGGGAAACGCGTTTGCCATCAACGTCGGCGTGGTTGTGGACACGCACGTCACGCGGCTCGCGAATCGGCTTGGCCTGGTTAAAGGAACTGACGCGGTAAAAATCGAGCAGGAGTTGATGAAGCTGGTGCCGCAAAACGACTGGGCGCTGTTCAGCCACTGGCTCATCTGGCACGGCCGCCGCCGCTGCGACGCGCGCAAGCCGGACTGCGCGAACTGCGAAATAAAAAATCTCTGCCCGCAAATTGCGGTGAAAATTAACAACAAAGCAACGAAGGCACAAAGATAAGCCGCTCCAAAAACTTCGTTTCTTTGTTACTTTGTTGTTCATGAATTCCTGGCTTCTGCTCAATTCTGGCAAGTGCGCCGCCGCGTTCAACATGGCGCTGGACGAGGCGTTGCTCGAAGCGATGCCGCGCTTCCAGAAACCGGTTTTGCGTTTCTATGGCTGGACCGAGCCGGCGGCGACGTTCGGCTATTTCCAGAAATTTTCCGAAGTGGCGGCGACGACCAAGCTGCGTCCGCTCATCCGGCGGCCGACCGGCGGCGGCATCGTGCCGCATGATGCGGACTGGACTTACAGCGCCGTGTTTCCGCCGGGCCACGAATGGCATTCGCTCAAAGCGGAAGAAAGCTACCGGCGCATCCACGATTGGCTGCGACTGGCGTTTGCAAAATTGGCTGTTGAAACCGAACTTGCGGCGTGCTGCAAAAAAACTCTGCCCGGCCAGTGTTTTGTCGGCCACGAAAAATTTGATCTGCTCTGGCGCGGCCAAAAAATCGCCGGCGCGGCGCAGCGGCGAAATAAATTGGGCCTGCTGATCCAAGGCTCGGTGCAGCCGCCGCCGGTGCCGCTGGCGCGGACGGACTGGGAAGCCGCCATGCGGGTCGCGGGCGAAAAATATTTCTCCGCGAGCTGGATGGATGTTTCGCCGGATGCAGAGCTGCGACGGCACGCGGAGCAATTGCAGGCCGAAAAATTTTCACAGGTTTGTCACAATGAAAAGCGATAGTTCAAGCGATCATGATGCCCGATGATTTTACAAAAATGGTGCGGCTGCTGATGCGGCGGGTTTGGCTGGCGATGCTCTGCCTGGCGATGGCGGCCTCCGCGCAGACGCGGACGTTGCGCATTGTCACTTACAACATCGCGGACGACATCAATGGCGCGACCACGCCGCTGCCCGGCCTCATCGCGCCGCCCAGCGCACCGAACAATGTTCAGGCGGGCGGTGTCTTGGAAGGCATCGGCGAAGAGCTGTTAAATGGCAACGCCCAGCCGCTCGACATACTGGCGTTGCAGGAGACGACCAGCAATCCGACGACGGTCACACCCATGGTGAACGCGTTGAACACATTTTATGGCGTCGCCGGAATGTATTTGAACAGCACCTATCAGGCGACGGAAAGTGGCGGCAGTCCAACGTCCGGAAATGGTCCGAACGCGATGATTTACAACGCGCGGACCGTTCAATTGCTGGCCTCGGTGCCGGTGGATCCGCCGGGCGGAACAAATAATCTGGGCAGCTTCAGTTCCGGTTATTCGGGAGAATATCGCGAGGTGATGCGCTACCAATTCGCGCCCGCCGGAGTCGCAGCGGCAAGTTCCAACATTTTTTACATTTATGTGAGCCATTACAAATCCGGCTCCAGCAGCACGGCGAACAACACCAATTCCCGCGCGGCCGAAGCTTTCATTGTCCGCAGCAACATGGTCGCGAGCCTCCCGGCCGGTGCGCGCATTTTGCACGTCGGCGACTTCAACACCGGCGACGCGAGCGAGCGAATGTATGCCACGCTCACCGCCCCCGGCACCAACCAGTTGATGGACCTGCTCAATCCCGCCCGCAGCCTGACGACCAATTGGGATGGCGGCATCGTGCCCGCCGCACTGACGGATTCCACCACCGATTTGCAATATCGCGATGACTATCAGATGATGACCACCAATGTTTATTTCGGCGTGCCGGGCGGATTGAAATATATTCCCGGCACCTACCACGGCTTCGGCAACAACGGCTCTACCGCCTACACCAACACCGTCAATTCCGGCACCAACACCGCCTTGAACAACCGGTTGGTGACGAATGGCCCGGTCTTCATTAGCGCCGCGCAGCTTTACCTCGACCTCACCAACGCCAGCGACCATTTGCCGGTCGTGGCCGACTACACCATCCCGCTGCCCGCGCCGGTCGTCACCAGCTTCAGCGTGGCCGGCACGAACCTGATTTTCAATGTGGCCAACAGCATCACCGGCGGCATCATCACCGTGCTGACGAGTTCGAACTTGTTAATCCCGCCTACCAACTGGACCGCGCTGGCCACCAATGTTGCGAACAGCGGCAGCTTCCGTTTCACCAACGGCCTGAATCCAGCGTTGCCCGGCCGGTTTTTTCTGTTCCAGGAAAAATAGTGGCTGGCTGCGGCCGCGAACCGTGAAATATTTCACGGGCACCAGACCAGTTCGGGATTGTTCGTGATGCCGGTGCCGCTGGAAAAATTCCAATACTCCGTGTTGCGAAACCGGCGGACATGGCCGTCCACAAAAACAAATTGCGCGCCCCGGTTGTGCAAATTCGTATGCACATTATTTTCCTGCGCCACCGGCGCGAGGCCGCCGTTGTCAAACAGCCAGACAATCGCGGTCGGCTGCCGGAGCCAAGTCAGTTTCACCTGGTTGCCGGCACCGGAGCCGTTCACATG
>CAJAQO010000212.1 GCA_903944085.1 uncultured Verrucomicrobia subdivision 3 bacterium | reverse complement strand
GAAACGGGGGAGAATATCCTTCGCTCGCGGGAGCGGGAGAAGGTGGCCGCAGGCCGGATGAGGGTCGTCGGGAACAAAACCAATCATGTGGCCGGGGTGAGGTGGCGCGTGATACAAATTATTTGGTGGCCGGCTGCATGGTGGCTGACCGCAAGGTCTGGCCGGACGCAAGGACCGGGGCAAAAGGCCAACGGCCAACGCCTGGCCGGGCCGGGGCCGGATTGGCCAGCCCTGCCGCCATTCAGGTTTCTTTGGGATGAGCCTTTTGTGCCACTGCGACGATTCCATCCAGCTTTGCGATAATCTCTGGGTCAATTTTTTCTTTGGGCACGAGCCGGGCGAGGACGTGATAATCAGTTTTACGGAGCAGATTGGGCAATTGCAGCTTGTCGAAAAACAATTGAAAGAGCGGATCAAGAAAATCATCCGTGGCTTTGATGTCTGCCGACCAAGGTTCAATCCGGCGAAGGGTGCGGAGGGCGCTGCCAATTTCTTGAATACATTCGCGCATGATCTGCTCGCGTTGTTTAGCTTCAGCTCGACCGAACAAATCATCCGGTTGATCGTGCCGGGCGTATGCGAGAAGCACCGATTCCATACAGAGATAATTTTCAATCTCGCGCTTCTGCCACATGGTTTCCGTAAGCGGCGTATTGCTGACCAATGGCTTGTCAATTCGGTCGAACAACGCGAAGCCGACCAAATCCGGTTTCGCTTCCTGAATACCGAAGAAATGTTCGCGCGCCCGGGTGGGGAGATTGGTGGTGATGTAGTGAACAAAGGGACGTTCCAAAACCCGCGCGGCTGGATGCCCCAAAGTTTCGGCAAAAGCTTGAAGGATGGCGAGGTCGGTCGAGCCTTCAAGATAAAGTGCCCAGCCTTTGAGTTCCGCCTGATAATACTGGTCGAATCCGATGTCGGTAAGCGCCTTGAGAACCTGCTGGCCACGGTCATCCATCCGATGCGGTTGGCCGACGAAGGCGATGACCACATCGCGGTTGGCCGCTTCATTGAGGACAACTTCCGAATGACTGGCGGCGATAATCTGCGAACCTTGCTTGGCTGCCACGCTGGTTAATAGCTGGTAAATCTGGCGCTGCCGCAGAACTTCAAGATGCGCGTCCGGTTCATCAAGCAAAAGCACGGTCTTGGGATTCGCGTAAAGCCGGGCAAGCAGGAGCAGGGTTTGTTGCAAACCGCGACCGGCAGAAGAAAGATCCAGCAAGCAATCTTCCGAATCCTGATATGACATCGTGATTTCAGAACGCTCCAATAGTTTCGGCGGCTGGAGTTGCACGCCAAAAAGAGACTGAATATGCGCGCATACTTCCAACCAAGCACTCTGGTCTTTTGATTGGTTAAAAAGCTGATAGCAAAGGTTGCGGAGCACTTGAGCCGTTTCGCCTTGGCCGATGAGAAAACCAATTTCACCAGGCTGCTTGAGAAATTCCCGATCCGTCAAGCCGGACATGGGCGGCAGAAAAGCGATCAAAGTTTCCGCCGCTTCTGGTGGAACAGCCATGCGCTGCAATTCTTTTTCGCGGTTCAGGCGCAGCGGGCGGCAATAAAAGGATTCATCGTTGGCGTAATCAAACTCCAAACCGCAACTCCAAGCGTTGCCGTCTTTGACCCCATCCACAATGATGTCAATGCGGATATTTTGTGTCTGTGTTTTGCCGTTCTGTTTTTTCACGTCGCGGACGTGAAGATTCCGCCAGAGCAGATTTGCACCCGGCACGGGAATGGCGACCAGATCACGCCGGTTGATAGTGACGCCGGGACGCTGCGGCGGAACGATTTTACCTTTGTATTCCTCGTTCCATTTGCGCAGTCCGACATCCCAAAGCGCAAGCGCCTGCAACGCTGTGGTCTTGCCGGAATTGTTCTGGCCGATGAACACCACCGCCTGTCCCAACTCAATGTCGGCATTGGGAAAACGTTTGAAATTTTTTATTTGCAGCCGTGTCAACATGCGCGTGAGTTTATACCGTTTTGCGCTTCAAAGCATCCACAATTTCCGTTTGGAGTTCGTCAAAATTCAACGCCAAGGCGTAAAGCCGCCAGGACGCAATCGGATTTTTTTTATTATGAAACCAGGAAACCAGGAATCATCAAAAAGGTTTCATGGTTTCCGGGCTTCCTTATGGAATTGTTTTTGGTCGCGCCTTTGCGTCTTTGCGCCTTTGCGTTAAAAGCGTCCGCAAGGACCGGGGCAAAAGGCCGACGGCCAACGCCTGGCCGGGCCGGGGCCGGATTGGCCAGCCCTGCCGGAATTGGGGCGGGTAGTCACGATGGTAGTGGCGCGACGACTCGGAAATTTGGTTTTGACGCTCGCCCTCACCTTTTATCCTCTCCCCCAGGAGAGGAAATCACCGTTGCACGTTTTCATTGTTTCGGCTGACCATCCGGCAATCCCAGCGCTTGTATTTCCAAAGACG
>CAJAQO010000211.1 GCA_903944085.1 uncultured Verrucomicrobia subdivision 3 bacterium | reverse complement strand
CTCGTGTTGCTCACCACGTTTGTCGGGTTTTACCTCGGCGAAAGTGGCGGTGTGGACTATCTGCTGATGTTTCACGCGCTGTTCGGCACGGCGCTCGTGGCGTCCGGCGCGGCGGCGTTGAACCAGTTGCTCGAACGCGAATACGACGCCAAGATGCGCCGCACGGCGAGCCGGCCGCTGCCGTCGGGCCGGTTGCAGCCCGCCACCGTCGCGATTTTCGGCGGCGTGTGTTCGGTGGCCGGTTTGATTTATCTCGCGACGCTCGTCAACCTGCTCACCAGCGTCGTCGGCGCGGTGACTTCCATCAGCTATCTTTTCATTTACACGCCGCTCAAGCGCGTGACGTGGGTCAACACGCTCGTCGGCGCGATTCCCGGCGCGCTGCCGCCGCTGATGGGCTGGACCGCCGCGCGCAACGAATTGAGCGGCGAAGGCTGGACGCTGTTTGCGATTCTGGCCTTCTGGCAGATCCCGCATTTCATGGCCATCGCCTGGCTTTATCGCGAGGAATATGCCAAGGCCGGTTTCATCATGCTGCCCAACGTGGACGCCGATGGCAGCCGCACGGCGCAACACGCCGTCGGCAACACGCTCGCGCTTTTCATTGTGAGCCTCTGCCCGTTCCTGCTGAAAATGAACGGCCAGATTTATCTCGCGCTGGCCGTCATTTTAAGCACCGGTTATTTTCTGTGCGCCGTGCGTTTTGCGCGGCAACTGACCCAGACCCGCGCCCGGCAGCTTTTTTTGGCCTCGATCATTTACCTGCCGCTGCTGCTGGCGGCCATGTGTTTTGACAAGTTGAAGTAAAAATTATGGAACCGACTGTTCAACAATTTCCGCCGTTTCGCGTCGGCGCGGCGCATCCCGCGCACGACGACCATGGTCAGCATGAGCACCACGAGCCGAATTTCTGGCAGAAATATATTTTCTCCACCGACCACAAAGTCATCGGCATTCAATATGGTTTCATGGCGTTGTGTTTCATGTTGTTTGGGTTTTTCCTGATGATGCTGATGCGCTGGCAGATTGCGCATCCGGGCGTGGCCGTGCCGCTGATTGGACCACTGCTCGAAAAAATCCTCGGCGCACCGGCGGCGGGCGGCGCGATTTCGCCTGATCTTTACAATTCCTTCGGCGCGATGCACGGCACCATCATGGTGTTTCTCGGCGTCGTGCCACTGGCGTTTGCGGCGTTCGGCAATTACGTCGTGCCGCTGATGATTGGCGCGCCGGACATGACCTTTCCGCGCATCAACATGGCGAGCTTTCACGCTTTTTTCCTCGGTGGCGTGGTGATGTTGGTGAGCTTTTTCATTCCCGGCGGCGCGGCACAGGCGGGCTGGACTTCGTATTCGCCGCTCGCCTCGACCATCCCGACGAATGGCCAGGCATTTTGGCTGGTGGGAATGGTTTTGCTCATCACGTCGTCGCTGCTCGGCGCGGTAAATTTCATCGCCACGATCATTCAGCTTCGCGCGCCGGGCATGACTTGGATGCGGCTGCCGTTTTTCGTCTGGGCGCAGTTCGTGACCGCGTTCATTTTGCTGCTCGCGTTTCCGCCACTCGAAGCCGCCGGTGTTTTGCAATTGATGGACAACGTCGCGCACACGAGCTTTTTCCTGCCGACGGGTCTAGCCGTCGGTGGTCAACTCGCCGATCGCAGCGGCGGCGGCAGTCCGCTGCTGTGGCAACATTTGTTCTGGTTCCTGGGCCATCCGGAAGTTTACGTCTTGATTTTGCCGGCGATGGGCATCGTCGCCGAAGTCATCGCCAACAACACGCGCAAGCCGCTATGGGGCTACAAATCGCTCGTCTATTCGGCGCTGTTCGTCGGCTTCCTTTCGTTCATCGTCTGGGCGCACCACATGTATCTGACCGGCATGGGCCAGAAAATCGCCACTTTCTTTCAGACGACGACGATGATCATTTCCGTGCCGTCCGTGATTATTTTGACGTGCATGTTCCTGTCGCTTTGGGGCGGCTCGATTCGCATCAACACGCCGATGCTCTTCGCGCTCGGCTTCCTGCCGATGTTTGGCATCGGCGGTTTGACGGGTTTGCCGCTCGGCCTCGCGGCATCGGATTTGTATTTGCACGACACATATTACGTCATCGCGCATTTTCATTACGTTGTGGCACCGGGAACGATTTTTGCGCTGTTCGCGGGCGTGTATTTCTGGTTTCCAAAAATGACCGGGCGCAGGATGAATGAATTTTGGGGCCGCGTGCATTTCTGGTGTTCGTTTGTCTTCATGAACCTCGTGTTCATGCCCATGTTTGCGCAGGGCATCAAAGGCATGTTGCGCCGCATGAGCGACGGCGCGGTGAACTATTCCGCCGCGCGCGTGCCGAACGCCATTGACACGCTGCCGGGCACGGTGATGGAGTTGAACACGTGGATTCTTTGGGCGGCCATCGCGCTGGGCATCGCGCAAATTCCATTTATCGTCAATCTTTTCTGGAGCATCGGCCACGGCGATAAAGTCGAGAATGACAATCCCTGGGGCGCAACCACGCTCGACTGGCAGACCCCAACGCCGCCGCCGCACGGCAATTTTGCGCACGAACCGCACGTCGTGCGCGGACCTTACGAATACAGCGCGCCCGGTCACGCGAGCGATTTCACCCCGCAAAACGAAAGTGCAGAAAACCGCAATGCGGAAAGCGAAAAGCGGAAAGACGAAGCGCCGCACTAAAATAACTTATGGCAAAACTAGAAAATCCTTTTTCAAACAATTTGCAAACGACGGCTGGCTTGACGGCGGAATTTCCGCTTTCCGCTTTCCGCTTTCCGCTTTTGTAACATGGAAATTCCCTACACCGTTCAAAACCGGCCGGACACCGGCATTTACAACGCCAAGCTCGGCATCTGGCTGTTCCTGGCATCCGAAGTGATGCTCTTTGGCGGACTTTTTTCCGCGTATATTTTGCTGCGCGTCGGCGCGGAACCGGGCATGTGGCCGCATGGCTGGCTCAACGTCACGCTCGGCACCGTCAACACGCTGCTGCTGGCGCTCTCGGCCATCACCACGCTGCTGGCGTGGGCGGCGTGCAAAGTGCGCGACTTCACCAAATTTAAAATTTTCCACGCCTGCACCATTTTGCTGGCGCTGACGTTCCTCGGCATTAAATCCTACGAATATCGCGACAAGCTGATTCATTACGAAATTGCGCTCGCCAGTGGCAAATTTGCCGACGGCCACCTGGTGGAGAAATCCGCCGATTTCAATCTCGCAAAAAAAACCGGCACCGTCACGCTGCACGGTCGCATTGTCGAGGACGAAAAGGAACTGATGGATTTGCGCAGCCCGGCAGCCCAATCGGCCAAGCTCGACGAAGTCACCATTGCCGCTGCCGACATCAAGAAGATGGAAAATTACGGCCCGAAGCATAACACCTTCACCGCAATTTATTTCACCCTCACCGGCCTGCACGCGCTGCATATTTTGGGCGGCACGCTGGTCATCTTTTATTTTTGGGCCTTCGGCGGTGCGATGTGGAAAAAGGATCCCGAACGCTTCACCAACCGCATCGAAGTTTCCGGCCTGTTCTGGCATTTCGTGGACTTGGTCTGGATTTTTCTGTTCCCTGTGCTTTATTTGACCTGAGAATTTTATGAGCGAATCTGAAAAACCCGTTTCTTTGCAAAGCTACGTCCGCCTCTGCGCGGTGGTGTTTCTCGTCGTCGTCTGCACCACGTCGGCGATGATTGCGACCTCCTTTTCCCACATCGGCGAGGGCTGGACGCTGAAAGTCGCGCTCATCCTCGCCATCGCCGTGGTGAACGCCTTTCTCGTCGCCGGTTACCTGATGCATTTGCTGTCCGAGAAAAAATTGATTTACACCGTGCTGGTGTTCACCGTGTTTTTTTTCATCGGCCTGATGGGCCTCACCGTCTGGGCCACGAACGGTTTTCCGCCCGGCACCGCCAGCCACTAAAACCATTATGTCGCTCAAAGCTTTTCATCTGATTTTTGTCACGCTGCTCACCGCGCTGTCGTTCGGCTGTGCCGCGTGGGCGTTTCAATCGGGCAGCGTGCTTTGGGGCGTGGCGGGCATTGCCGCCGGCATTTTCGTCATCGTTTACGGCATTTATTTTTTGAAGAAACTGAAAAACGTCAGCTATCTGTGAAACGTTCCTGCAAAATCATTTTTGCCCTCGCCGCGCTCGCGCCCGCGAAAATCTTCGCCTGCGCCGCATGTTTTGGCGGCAACATTGACGCGCCGATGGCCGACGGCATGAACTGGGCCATCCTCACGCTCGGAGCCGTCGTCACCACGGTGCTCGGCGCATTTTTAACATTTTTAATTTACGCCATCCGCAAGAGCGAGGCGCTCACCGCCGCCGCCGAACAAAAAAATTCTCCCCAAGCCCAAAAAGTATGAACGACTGGTTTGCCCACAACGTCCTCGGTTTGCCTGAACTCGCCTCCGCCAACGGTCAAGCCGTGGACAACCTCATGGTTTACCTCCACTGGCTGATGCTCGCGCTGTTTGTCGGCTGGATCATTTATTTCGGCTACGTCCTCTGGCGGTTCAGCGCCGCGCGCAATCCGACGGCGGACTACGAAGGTTCCAAAAGTCCGCTGCCCAAGTTCAGTGAAATCGCCGTGGTCGTGATTGAAGCCGTGCTGCTCATCGGCGTGGCCATCCCGATCTGGGCGAAAAATGTCAGCCATTTTCCCACGCCCCAAGAAAGCACCGTGGTTCAAATCATGGCGCAGCAGTTTGCGTGGAACGCCCGCTATCCCGGCGTGGACGGAAAATTCGGACGGCAGGACATGAAGCTGATCAGCAATGACAATGTCTTTGGCGTGGACCCCGCCGATCCCGCCGGCAAGGACGACGTGCAAGTGCTGAACGAAATTCACGTCGTCATCAACAAGCCCGTGCTGATTTATTTGAGTTCCAAAGATGTGATCCACTCGCTGAAACTCGTGGCCATGCGCATCACGCAGGACGCCATTCCCGGTCTGCGCATTCCCTGCACCTTCACGCCCACAAAGCTCGGCCGCTACCAGATTGAATGCGCGCAGCTTTGCGGCAACGGGCACGCCGCGATGGCCGGCGGCTTCATTGTCGTGCAAAGCCAGGCCGACTTCGACGCGTGGCTGAAAGCCAAGTCCGGTTCCGCCGCGCCTGCAAGTTTCGAGTAGCCGGCGCATGGGTTGCCTTCAGAGCGGCTGAAGTTCAGCGACCGGGAGCAAGCACCGACGTCCAACTGACGAATTTTAAGTTCGCAGACGATGAAAATTCCCGGCGCGGTGCGGACCGATTTGTGCTTGCCAAATTGCTTTTGGATTAGCAGCGCGTGTGTTAGCGTAACGGCATAAAGCAACGCGTCGCCGTGAAGCCGGTGGTTTGCAACAAGCGGTCGGCCCTTTGCCGCCCGTGCATGAAAGGCAGGCGCTTCGATGAAGCGCCGCCGTCGAAAGGGCTGCTGCGTTTCGGCAATTTCCGCAAAAGCGATTTTCACGTTTCACCCACCCGAGCCCGGCCGCAAGTTGAAAATGCTGTCAAAAGCCGGCAAGCTGTTGAAAAATTATGCCAACCGGCGTGGGGGCCGCGTTTGAAATTTGCTCACATTTACCGCATGAAGATTTTTTATTTCACATTCGCGCTGCTTGCCTGCGCCGCGAACTCCAGTCTTGCCCAAAAAATTTACCGCGACCATGTCGAGCCGCACTGGTTCGCGGGCGCGGACGGCGTGACGAACCAGTTCTGGTATCGCGTGAATCTGCCCGGCGGCAAAACGGAATTCGTCACCCTCAACGCCGAGACCGGCGCGCGGCAAACCGCGTCGCATCGGGAAAATTCGGGCGACGATTCGCTACCCGTGTTACGTGCGCCGCATCCGTCGCGCGATAGCGCGGTGGATACGGACGTGACTTTTGAAAACCGGTTGAGCGAAACAGTGAAACTGTTTTGGATTGATTCCGGCGGCGCTCACGTGCCTTATGCCAGCATACGCGCCGGCGAAAAATACACGCAACACACGTTTGTCGGCCACGTCTGGCTCGTGACTTCGGCGAACTCGAACAGCATCGCTGTCTTTGAAGCCGAGGATTTGCCCGGCATCGCAATTATTGACGGCCGGCAGCCCGACGGCCCGCGCCGTCGTGGTCCACGCAACGGAAATTCTCGCCGTAACGCCGCCGCGCGCGGTGACAATTCTCCCGATGGCAAATGGACCGTGTTCGTGCGTGACTCCAATTTATTTCTCTGCGAACTCGGCACGACGAACGAATCGCAGCTCACGACCGACGGCTGCGCCACCAATTCCTACGCGCGCAACGAGCAGGCCAATCGCGCCATCGAAATGCAATACGACCAGCGCGATCCCGCAGTGCCGACGCCGGAAGTTTTTTGGTCGCCGGACTCGAAACATCTCGTCGCCATGAAACACCAGCCCGGCACGGATCGCCGCGTTTACCTCGTCGAATCGTCGCCAGCAGACCAGGTTCAGCCGAAGCTGGATTCGTATCCGTATTTGAAACCCGGCGACAACGTGCCGATCCGCAAGCCGCACCTGTTCGACCTCGAAACGAAAAAGGAAATTCCTGTAAGCGACGAGCTGTTTAAAAATCCGTGGAGTATTGACGACGTGCGCTGGGACGCGGATTCGTCGCGGTTCACTTTTCAGTTCAACCAGCGCGGACATCAAGCGCTGCGCATTCTTGCCGTGGACGCGCAGACCGGCGCGGTGAAACCGATCATTGATGAGGAGAGCAAATCCTTCATTGATTATTCCGGCAAATATTTTTGCGAATATCTCGACGACACCGGCGAAATCATCTGGATGTCCGAGCGCGACGGCTGGAATCATCTTTATCTTTATGACGCGAAAAACGGCGCGGTGAAAAATCAGATCACGCGCGGCGAATGGGTTGTGCGCAGCGTGGATTTCGTGGACCGCGCGAACCGGCAGATTTGGTTTCAGGCCGGCGGCATTGTGCCGGGGCAGGACCCGTATTTCATCGAGTTCTGCCGCGTGAATTACGACGGCACCGGCCTGACGATTCTCACCGGCGGCGACGGCACGCACACCGCGCAATTTTCGCCTGACCGGAAATTTGTCGTGGACACTTGGTCGCGCGCGGACGCGCCGCCGGTCACGGATTTGCGCCGCTGCGCCGATGGCAAATTAATCTGCAAACTGGAAACGGCGGAAGTCGTCGGCAAATTGGCGATACCGAAAACATTCGTCGCCAAAGCGCGCGACGGCGTGACGGAAATTTACGGCGCGCTCTGGTTTCCGAAAAATTTCAATCCGAAGAAAAAATATCCGGTCATCGAGGACATTTACGCCGGGCCGCAGGATTCGTTCACGCCGAAGAATTTCCACGCGACGTATCCGCAGCAGCGGCTGGCAGACGACGGTTTCATCGTCGCGCAGATGGATGGCATGGGCACGGCGAACCGCTCGAAGGCGTTTCACGATTATTGCTACAAAAATCTGCGCGACGCCGGTTTTCCCGACCGCATTTTGTGGCTGCGCGCGGCGGCGAAAAAATTTCCGGCGATGGATTTGTCGCGCGTTGGCATTTACGGCACATCGGCGGGCGGACAGGACGCGCTGCGCGGGCTGTTGGACCACGGCGATTTTTATCAGGCCGGCGTGGCGGATTCCGGCTGCTACGACAATCGCATGGACAAAATCTGGTGGAACGAGCAGTGGATGGGCTGGCCGGTGGACGACAGCTACGCGCGCAGTTCCTGCGTGACGGACGCGCCCAAGCTGCGCGGCAAGCTGCTGCTCATGGCCGGCGAGCTGGACAAAAACGTGGACCCGGCCAGCACGATGCAGGTGGTGAACGCGCTGGTGAAGGCGGATAAAAATTTCGAGCTGTTCATCATGCCCGGCCAGGGCCACGGCGTGTTGTCCACCGAATACGGCAAGCGCCGGCTGGAGGATTTTTTCGCGCGCACGCTGGGCGGGGCGAAATGACACCGGTGATTTAGTCTGCCTTCAAAAACCCGGACCGCTGCAAAAAGAAAAGGCGCAGCCTGATTGCAAGCTGCGCCTTGAGCCGTAACAAATTACTTGGTCTCAACCGGGGCCGCCGCGCGTTTGGCGTGGATGGCTTCAATGATTTTGGCCGCGAGTTCAGGTTTTTCTTCCAATGCTTTTTTCGCGGCGTCGCGGCCCTGGCCGATAAGCGCGCCGTCGAACTGCAGCCACGCGCCTTTTTTGTCCACCGCGCCGCAGTCAATGCCCACGTCGAGAATGCTGCCTTCCTTGTCAATGCCGTGGTTGTAAATAATGTCGAACTCGGCCTCGGCGAACGGCGGCGCGACTTTGTTCTTCACAATTTTGACGCGCGTGTGATTGCCATAGACATTGCCGGCGGCGTCCTTGAGCTGGTCTTTGCGGCGGATGTCCATGCGGACGCTCGCGTAAAATTTCAGCGCCTTGCCGCCGGGCGTGGTTTCCGGGCTGCCGAACATCACGCCGACTTTTTCGCGCAATTGATTTGTGAAAATGCACGTCGTCTTGGATTTCGCAAGAATCGCGGTGAGCTTGCGCAACGCCTGCGACATCAGCCGCGCCTGCATGCCCATCGTGGCCATGCCCATTTCGCCTTCGAGTTCCGCCTTCGGCACGAGCGCGGCGACGGAATCAATCACGATGACATCGAGCGCGTTCGAACGCGCGAGCGTTTCGCAAATGGTCAAAGCCTCTTCACCGGAATCCGGCTGCGAGACGAGCAGATCATCCAAATTCACGCCCAGCTTTTTCGCGTAGCCGGGATCGAGCGCATGTTCCGCGTCAATGAACGCCGCGAGGCCGCCGGCTTTTTGCGCGTTGGCGATGACGTGGAGCATCAGCGTGGTTTTGCCGGAAGATTCCGGGCCGTAAATTTCCACGACGCGGCCACGCGGGATGCCGCCGACACCGAGCGCAAGGTCAATCGCCAGCCCGCCGGTCGGGATGACTTCGATTTTCACCTGCGCCCGCGCATCGCCGAGGCGCATGATGGCGCCTTCGCCATAGGCTTTGGTGATGGACGAGATTGCGGCATCGAGTTCGCGATCGCGCGTCGCGGTGGCTTTGGTTTCAGCGGCGGTTTTCTCAACGGATTTGTCGGTAGCTTTGGCGGCCATAATTAGGAGGCAATTTTTGAATTTATGAAAATGGAAGGTAGTGAATCGTCCGGGATTAGTCAAACGCCGATGGCGCGGGAAAATCGCCGTCGGAAACGGAATCGCCGGTGCGGCGGGCGTGGGCGCACCTCCTGAAATCTTCAAGCCCGCGCCGCCACCCTTACCATCGGCGCGAATGCCCCCCGGTTAAATGTTTTCCGCCGCGCCGCCACTGCGCCCGCTCACCGCTGCGGGAAAATTTGATAGAGCAACAGGTAGATCACCACGCCGGTCACGGAAACGTAAAGCCACAGCGGCCACGTCCAGCGCGCAATTTTCTTGTGCGCCGCGAAATCCTGCCGCCGCGCCCGCCACAGCGTCATCAAAATCAGCGGCACGATCGCCGCGGCCAGCAGCGTGTGCGACGCCAGGAGCGTCAGATAAATCGGGCGGAACCAGGCGGGGTCAACGAAGTGGGTGAGCGTTTTCACCCGGGCGTGGTAAGTCAGATAACACGCCAGAAAAACCGCCGACGTGCCAAAGGCCGAAATCATGCAGTTGCGATGCGCGAGCTTATGGCCGCGCTTGATGAAGAAAAATCCGAGCGTAAGGAACACCGCGCTCACGCCGTTCAGCGTGGCGTTGACGGCGGGCAGGTCGTGGATGGTCATGGCTCGTGCTCCAGTTGGCGGATGGTTTGGAGCAGGCGCGGCGCCACGTCGTTCGTCCAGTCCACGCCGTCGCCGCCGGTCTCAAAGCTGCCGCGCAACTGCGCGTGCTTGTCCACCACCACAAAAATCGTCGTGTGAATGAACAAATCCGCCGCGTCCTTTTGCTCCTCGATTTTCACCGGCACGGCGCTCAATTTCAAACTGCCGCTGGCCAGCGCGGCAATTTCCCTTTTGCTGCCGGTCAAAAACGTCCAGCGGCCGGCCTCCGCGCTGAACCGGTCCGCATATTTTTTCAGCACGGCGGGCGAATCGTTTTCCGGGTCGGTGGTGAGCGTGACGAGTCTGGCGGCGCTCGCCGGCGGCAACTGGTTTTGCAGCCACCGCATCTGGCCGGTCATGCGCGGGCACGGACCGGCGCAGCGCGTGAAGATGATGTCCGCCACCCAGACGTGATTCGTGAAATCCGCGAGCGTGGAAAGTTTCCCGTCCTGGTTCGTCAGCGCGAAATCCGCCACCGGGCCAATGACCGGCAGCCGCGGATGCTGGCTGCGGTTAAAATCCACCAACCACAGCACGAACGCCAGGGCCATGCAGCCGAACAGCAGCGTGAACCCAATCCAAAGGGTGCGCGGCGGGCGGGGCGGAGTTTCTTTCATAACGTCGGGAGATTATGCACCGAAGCCATCGCGCCGCAAGCCAAGCCCTGCCGGCCGCCGCCCGCCCGCCGCCAAGCCCGCCGCCGCGGTCGCCATGAGTTTCCGGTTCGCCGCCGCCGCCGGCGAACCGATCGCCAGACCCGTCCAAGCGTTAGCTGTGCCCGGCGCGGCGTTAGCTGTCACCGCCGAACTGTTAGCCGTGGCTGTCCAATCGTTAGCAACGCCCGGCCCGCCGTTAGCAATGGCCGGCGAACCGTTAGCAGTGCCTGGCGAACCGTTAGCCGCCACCGCCGAACCGTTAGCAATACCGGACGAACCGTTAGCCGTCGTCGCCGCCCCCGTAGCCAGGGCGTCCGATCTCGTTTCGGCTTACAAATCAGGTGTTTATGACGTCAAAGAGGAACCCTCCACAGTTCCCGGTGGCATGGAAGTTCAATCGGCGCGGGCACGGGCGATGCCGGTAGCGCCGCCGTCCCGGCGGCGGGTTCACGCACCGTCCCGGTGCGTGTCCCCCGCTGGCGGCGAGACGCCGCTGCCACCCGCCGCCGGGACGGCGGCGCTACTTCGCCGACCGCCCCCGCCGCCCGATTGCCGGGCGAAACGGCGGCAAAAGTCTTCAAAATACTGTGCATAAACGCCGTTTATGCTGATTAGGCCGCAGTCGGATTTATTTTTAAATTGTGAGTTGACATTATTTTAATTTGGAGCGAAAACATTTTTGTTCCCGCAAGCAAAAACAAACAACCTCCATTGGAAAGCAACAAAACTATGACACATCAACGCAGTTTTAACTTCCCGGTGGCCCTCCTCATCGGTCAGGGCACCCGCCTGCGCGCGGCGCTGCGCGACACCACGGTCGGCCCCGCCGTGCTGAAACGGCTCAAGCCGGGCTTCGACACCAGCCTCGACACCCAGCTCCAACTCGTCCAACAAGGCGGCACCGACCAGACGACGGCCGGCGGGGTGCTGATTGGACTCACCCAGGCCGAGGCCGATGCCTACACTGAAATGGAACGCCTGATGAGCGACGCCCGCCATTCCGCCACGCTCGCCTTCCCCACGGGCGACGCCCGCCTGCACCTGGAATTCACCGTGGGCCTGGCCGACCGGTCGCACGACCTGGATCATGAAATTGACTATGCCAACACCATCGTCAAAGGCTGCCAGACCTACGCCGCGCAACTGGCCGAACACGGCTGGACGGCGGACGACACCACGGCTTTGGCCGGCTACGTCACCACGCTCGAAGGAGATCCTGCGCTGCGCGACACGGCTGGCGACCAAAAAAAGCGCATCACCAGCGCCCGCAACAGCGCCGCCAACGACCTTTACAAAATGTGCCTGTCTTTGCAGAATGCCGCGCGGCTGGCGTATCCCCTCACGCAGGCCGGCAAGGTGCCGGGCATCACCGAAGCCCGCGCGCGTTTTCTCCTGGGCGAATTTCCGCCGCACAACGGCAGCGCCAGCCCCGCGCCCGCGCCGGAGCCGGCCCCCACGGCGACGAAATAAAACCAGTTTGCCGCGGGCATGTAGTGCGGAGAGGGCATCGTTGATGAAGCAGCGCGGCAAGTTTTTACACTGCTTCATCACTTTCATCAAACGCTGCGGGCGACAGTGGTAATGTCCTCCTCGCCCAACTGAAAGCGGTCGCCGGCAACGGCGGCCGCTTTTTTTCCGCTGGCGGCGCCGGCACCCTCGGCGACGGGGGCGTCGCAGCTACCCGCACCGTCGCTTCACTTTTCAACCACATCGTTCCGGCTTAAACCGCTGCGATCAACGATTATGATTAAGAACAAGGGTTCTTCGCTGTTTTCGGTGGCATTGATGAGGCGGGCCAACGGGTTTGGGCTGGCGCTGAAAGCGCCCAGGAAATTAGCCGGGGGCAAGCGGCCGGCGCCGCCCCCGGAAACGAGATCCCGGATGGAACCCGCCCTGGCGGGGCGGCGGCAACCCGGCTCACGGTGCTTCCGGCGTCCTTTCAGGACGCGGCGCTTACGGCCCTCAATACCGGGGGCGGCGACCGCCCAAGCGGTCTTGCCCCCGGCTAATTTCCGCCGTCCCTCCGGGACCGCCCAAGCCGCCTCCAAAACCCGAAGCTTCAATTCCACCGAAAACAGCGGGGAACCAGAACAAGGTTAGGATTACGACGGCAGCGCCTGATTGGGAGTGTGCAGACCTGTCTGCGCCTTGTAACTGGGAGACCTGTCTCCCAGTGGGAAAGCGGCGACCTGTCGCCGCAGTCCAAATCTGGACGCGCCTTTAATCTTGAAAACCGGCCCGGTCTAAAACAACCTGCATTTAATGAACCTGGCACTTCGAATGGCGGCGATGGGAATTCTGCTGCTGGCCCTGAGTTTTCACCCGGCCGTCGCCCACGCCCAAGGCACGGCGTTCACCTACCAGGGCCGGTTGAATGTGGGGGGCAATCCGGCCAGTGGCAGCTATGATTTGCGGTTTGCGGTTTTCGACGCGGACACCAACGGCAATCCGCAGGGACCGGCGCTTACCAATGCCGCCACCGCCGTGAGCAACGGCCTGTTCTCCGTGGCGCTGGATTTTGGCAATCAGTTTCCCGGCGCGGACCGCTGGCTGGAAATCGCCGTCGGCACCAACGGCAGCGGGAATTTCACCACGCTGAATCCGCGCCAGGCGCTCACCGCCACGCCTTACGCGATCACGGCCGGCAACGTGGTTCCCGGCGGCATTCCGGCGGGCAGCTACACCAACGCGGTGTTTTTCAGCAACGCCAACAACCAGTTTGCCGGCAATGGGGCGGGTTTGACCAACCTCGGTGCCAGCAGCCTGACCGGCATCCTCAATGCAACGAACCTGCCGGCGAATGTCGTCACCAATCTCGTCCTGCGCCCGGCGGGCACCAATGACCAGACCGCCGCGATTCAGGCCGCCTTCAGCACGCCGTTTTCAGTCATCTGGTTCACGCCGGGGATTTATTACGCCACCAACCTGTGGCTGACTTCCAATGTCACCATTTATGGCAACGGGGCAACGCTCTGCCAGTTGTCGGCTCCGTCGCAGGGCTTTGCCGCCGGCATCACGGATTGGATTGACAACACCAATTGGAACGCGCTGCTCAATATGGGTTCCGCCAATGTGAACCAGCGCATTTACAACCTGGTCTTGGACGGCATGAGACCCGCCAACTACGAAGGACAGAATTTTCCAATCTGGACTGGGGTCAACAGGGGTTTTTACGCGTTGCCGCTGTGTGCCACGGGCAATCACGGATTGTTGTTCAACCAGGCGGCGGGCGGTGAAGTGAGCGGCTGCGTGGCGCAGAATTTCTCCGGCTGCGGATTCTTCATCACCAGTTCCGCTGATCAGTTGAGCTATCAAGGGCCGCACAGCCTTTTTCACGACAACGTGGCGCTGACCAACTTTTGCGGTTTTTACGTCCAGTCCTACGGTGGCACGCACCCAAGTATGTATGGCAACGCAGAATATTCGCTCTTGAGCGGACTGGTGGCGAACAACAACACCGTTGGCTTGGACGATGGGGCAAGCAATTCGCAACTCCATGATTCCACGCTAAACTACAATTATATCGGACTAAACATCACTGGCGGCAATGGCAACAGCGGGCCGCACACACGGTTTCACCATATCAATTTAAACCACGACTACTGCGGTTTCTGGATCGGAGGAACGGATTATATCGCCATTGATAATTTTTATGAAGCGGCAACGGAGACCAACTTCGTGAAAAACGGGCATCCGTCTTTTTACAATTCATCCCTTTCAATGCTTTGGATAGATGGACAAGGTGTTGCCTGGAGTTCGAACACTTGGATCACGTTCAACGGCTGCGAACTAAACGGGATAAACATTACGTCAAACAACGTGAGCATTGAAAACTCTAAGATTTTCAACAATAAGCTTTCTTTCACCGGCAACACGCTCGCCGCCTACAACAACCGCTGCGATTACCCTTTCACCAACTGGCTGACGGAGGTGATCACGAACCTCAACAACGGCGGGACTTACATCGGCTTTGGCAATCATCAAACCAGCGGCACCAGCAATGACGGATCCTACGCCGCCAGTCTGCCCGGCATTACCACCAATGTTTCCACGGCGGGAACCACTTTTTACATCACCAACGGGCTGATCATGCGGATTAGCACGCCCTGAACCGCCGGGCTAAACTCGGAATGGTGCGTGGCAAGCACTCGAATACGTCTGGGGATACCATTCGTTTTCGGGGGCGGATGCCAAATTGGAGTGCGCAGACATGTCTGCGCTTTGGAACTGGGAGACATGTCTCCCAGTGGGAAAGCGGCGACGTGTCGCCGCACTCCAAATCTGGACGCGGCCGCTTTCCGCTTTCGTTTCCGCGTGCGGGTTGCCAAGCTTGCGAATGGAATCATGCCAATAATCATGCCTGCGGACGCCCAGCCATGAAGCCTTTGCTGCAACGGATTCACCGGTCGGCGGCGGCGTGGAGTTTTTTCGCCACCCTGCTGCGGGTGGGGGCGAATGTCTTTGTGCTGCCAGTGGTGCTGCGTAAGCTGCCGGCGGATCAGTTCGCCATCTGGGGAGTTTTCGCCACGATTGGCGGTCTGGCCGGACTGCTGGATCTCGGCTTTGAAAGCGTGATCACCCGCCTGACCTCGTATGCGTGGGCCGGGGCCGCCCGGTTTGTGGCGTTTGGAATTCATCAGGAGGCAGCCGAGCCGCTGCAAGCGAAACCCAATCTGCCGCTGTTGCGGGATTTGATTGCCACGCTGAAGGCGTATTATTTT
>CAJAQO010000210.1 GCA_903944085.1 uncultured Verrucomicrobia subdivision 3 bacterium | reverse complement strand
GTCAGCGATCTGCTGGCCCAACAGGCGGCGAGCCAGCCGGCCCACTGACTGGGACTGGCTTATTGATTCTCCCGGCGCTTTGACGATTCGTCAAAGCGCCGTTTGCTTTTAATCCGAATTCCGCTGTCGTTTTGCCCGCCGGAGTGCGCCCGTCCCGGGCGCTGCAACGTGAAAATGCCAGCGCGCGGGACATTTTCCGCCAGCATGAACGGAGCCTATCGCAGCGCCGGCCAAAGAGTCGTTTCCAACCCATTCCGGGTCATCCGCGACAGCCAAGAACCAAGGTTTTGGATGCAATAGCGGCCCGTTTAGCCAAAAACAGGCGTTTTTGCGATGAAAAACAGGGCGGTTCACAAGTCCGACGGCTTTTTCGCCGTGCGGCAGATAGCGGTTTGCAAGCCAGACTGGGTCTGCCGCGTGCGGCAGAGGGCGGTTTGCCAGCCGGACGAGGTCTGCCGCGTGTGGCAGGGGGCAGTTTGCCAGCCAGATAGGGTCTGCCGCGTGCAATAGAGTGTGGTTTGTAAGTCAGACGGGGTCTGCCGCGTGCAGCAGTGGGTATTTTGTAAGCCAGACGATGCCTTCGTCGTGCGGCAGGGGATGGTTTGCGAGCCAGACAGGGTCTTCGCCGTGCAGTCGGAGACGGTTCACAAGTCCGGCGCGGTCTTTGCGGTGCAGAACATGGCGGTTTGCAAGCCGGACGCAATGTTCTGCATGAATTCTCATAGCCGCCGTCAGCCGGAGGCTCCAGCTTCCATGCCTAAAGCCAGGTGATCGCCGCCGGAGCGCAAGGCTGAACCAGCAGGATGAGCATTTTCCGAGATAGGTTTCGCACCTTGAATTCCCGAACCGGAGCCAAGGTAGCGCGGCCGTCCCCGGCGGCGAGTGCCGGCGGCGTCTCGCCGCCAGTTCTATCGCCGGGCGAGACGCCCGGCCAACCCGCCGGCGGGACGCCGACGCTACGAGCGTTCATGGAAGACGGATGGTCAAGACTTTATTGCCCACGCGCGCTTGCGTTGGCTGCGGGCTGGCTGAATTGGCCGATTGCCTCCCGCACGCCGGCAGGAACGGTGAACGCCACTTTGCCATGGAGTTTTCTGCGGGCGGCATTATATTTTTTGCCGGTGCCCCACCCAAAACTCAAAGTCTCCTTGCGCCGCATGGTGTTCTTTTGTCTGGCGGTCGGGGCGTTGTTTTGTTTCCAACCAAGGTTGCCGGCTGTGCCGGTGGATTATCTGGTGGACAACTGGGATACGGAAAACAATCTGCCCAGCAGCACGGTCACTTCGCTGGCGCAGACGCCGGACGGCTACCTTTGGGTCGGCACCTACAACGGTCTGGCGCGGTTCGACGGCGCACGGTTTGTGGTGTTTGATCCGGTCAACCAGCCGGCGCTGGGGCAGGCGCGCGTGCAGGGGCTTTTTCTCGATGCCAGCGGCACGCTTTGGATCAACACGTTTCGCGGCGGGCTGACGTCGTATCGCGCCGGCGAGTTTCGCCAGGAATGGCCGGACCAGCCGACCTTTGATCTGCACACCACGCTGGTGGCCTCGACGACCAACCTCGTCACTTTCGTCACGCAATACGGTGAAGTGCTGCAGCGCGATCCCGCCGCGCAGGCCGCCGCCTGGCAAGTGGCTTCGCCGCCGGCGGACTCGCGGCCGATTTTCCAATGTGCCGACGGCGAAAACCGGCTGTGGTTTCTCACGCGCGACGGCCATGTGCTGCAATTCGCCGGCGGGGAATTCAAACGGCTGCCGGACGATGGCGGATTGGCCGGCAGCCAGGTTTACACCCTGGTGGCGGATGTGCGCGGCCAGGTCTGGGCCGGCGCGGAAAATGAAATTGCCCGCTGGGACGGCAATCAATTTCAAGCCATGACGCCGACGAATGGGGCAGCGGACATTCAGCCGCAACTGCTGTTTCCGATGAAATCCGGCGCGATCTGGGTGTTGGACGGCGACCGGCTCCGCAAAATGTCGGGCCGCGCCTGGACGGCGGAGGTGCCGCAATGGCGCGGGCTGCTGGGCGCGGCGTCGGGCCGCGCGATGGGCGCGCACGAAGACCGCGACGGCGGGCTGTGGTTCAATCATTACGGCAACGGAATTTTTCACCTCACGGCGGACGAACAGATTCAACGGTTCACCGCGCAGAACAATCTGCCGAGCGACCGCGTGGGCGCGTGGTTTCAAAGCCGCGACGGCGGCATCTGGGCGGGCATGGACCACGGCGGGCTGGCGCGGCTGCGCGACCGGCGGTTTCATGTGATCGGCGTGAACGAGGGGCTGTCGGCGCGCACGGCCTTGGCGGTGTGCGAGGACAGCGGCGGCACTATCTGGATCGGCACGGCGGGCGGCGGCCTGTGCCGCTGGACCAACGGCGTGATCACGCGTTACGCGGTGGGTGCCAGCGCGTCGGCGAATTTTGTCTTTTCCATTTCGCCGCGCGACGACGGCGGCGCCTGGTTGAGCGCGGCGGAAGGCGAGGATCTGTTTCAGTTTTCCGATGGCCAGATCCGGCGCGTCTCGTGGGATGTGCATGGCATCAAATCCATGCTCACCGATCATCAAGGCCGCTTGTGGATGGGAACGAAATACGGCATCGCTTTTTCAGATGGCCGCGCGCGGCGGATTTTGGGGACGAACAACAACGCCACGCTGCCCGCCGTGCGGGCGCTCGCGGAAGCGCCGGACGGCAAAGTCTGGGCCGGCGCGGACGACGGCACCATTTACCAGTGCGAGCCAGACCGGCTGACGGCGTTCCGGCCCAAGGACGCGCTGGCCGAGCAGCCGATTTATTCGCTGACGGCGGATGCTTACGGCACGCTCTGGGCGGGCACGTTTCGCGGCGGCCTGCTGCGCTTCAAGAACGGAAATTTTGCGCGCATCACCGCCAAGCAAGGTTTGCCGGTGGATGTCATCTGCCAAATCCTCGACGACCAACACGGCCGGCTGTGGCTGGGCACGCATCAAGGCATTTATTGCGTCGCCAAATCGGCGCTCAACGATTGCGCAGCCGGCCGGACGAACACGCTGGATTATGTAACTTACGGACGGCATGATGGCCTGCCCGCGCTCGAATGTTCCGACGGCTATCAGCCCGCGTGCTGGCGCGGCGCGGACGGCAAGCTGTGGTTCACCACCGTGCGCGGCGTGGTGTCTGTCAACCCGGATGATCTGACCGCCCATTCCCCGCCGCCGCCGGTGCTGATTGAGGAACTGCGGGTGGACGGCGAACCGGTGACGCTCATTCCCAAGTCCAAAATTCAAAGTCCAAAGTCGGGCAACTTGGGGCCGGAGCCGTCGGACTTTGAGCTGGTGGTGGTGCCGCCGGGGCGCAAGCAACTGGATTTTCGTTTCACCGCGTTGAGCTTTGATGCCGGTGAAAAAGCGCGCTTCCGTTACCGCGTGGACGGGCTGGAGCCGGACTGGGTGGAGGCCGACGCGCGGCGCACGCTGCAACTGCGCAATCTTTTGCCGCGCACCTATCAACTGCATGTCATCGCCTGCAACGGCGAAGGGATTTGGAACGACACCGGCGCGTCCATCGCCTTTGAAGTGCGGCCATTTTTTTACCAGACCTGGCTGTTCAAACTCATTGTGGGCGCGGGCATCGTGGCCGGCGTATCCATCGCCGTGCGGCGCGCGGCCACGCGGAAATACCGGCGCAAGCTGGCGCAGTTGCAGCAGCAGAACGCCATTGAGCGCGACCGCGCCCGCATCGCCAAGGACATTCACGACGACATTGGCGCGGGCCTGACGCAAATAACTTTGCTCGCCGAACTCGTGCGACGCGAGCCGGAACAAACCGCCGCCAATCTGGAACGCATCACCAGCTCCGCGCGCAAGCTGACCAAGGCCATGGACGAAATCGTCTGGGCCGTGGACCCGCAGCACGACACGTTTGAAGGTTTGATGGATTACATCTCGGCCTACGCGGAAGATTTTTTGCGCGTGGCAAGCATCCGCTGCCGCATGGATTTGCCCGTGGCGCTGCCGGTGATGCGCGTGGATGCCGAGCTGCGATACAATCTGTTTCTCGCGCTGAAAGAGGCGTTGAACAACGTCGTCAAACACGCCAAGGCCACCGAAGTCTGGCTGCGGCTGCAGGTTGAGGAAAATTCCTTCACGCTCGTGGTGGAAGATAATGGGAGCGGTTTGCCGGACCAGTCCAAGGTTCCAAGTCCAAAGTCCAAAGTTGGAAGCGGAGAGGCTTTGGACGCCAGCCGGCTGGCCTCCGGCTCGGGCCTGGCAAATTTGAAAAAGCGGCTCGACGCTGTCGGTGGTGATTGCACGGTGCAAAGCCAGCCGGGACAGGGCACGCGCGTGACCCTAACCGTTCGCGTCAAAACCGGCGCATCACCAATACTGGCGATTGGCGGGAGCGCGGCGGCAGACTAGATTGCCACCATGAAATCTTTTCCCCGCGATGGGCGCCGCTTTGAATGAGCATCGCTGTTTCCATCGTGGAAGATGATCCGGGCGTGCGTTCCTCGCTGGTGAAATTGATCAACAGCTCGCCGGGCTACCGCTGCGTCAGCCAGCATTCCAGCGCGGAAAATGCGCTGGACGAAATCCCGAAGTTGAAACCGGATGTGACGTTGATGGATATCAACCTGCCCGGCATCAACGGCGTGGAATGTGTGCGCAAGCTCAAGCCGCTGCTGCCGCGCACGCAGGTGATCATGCTGACGGTGTATCAAAACACCGATCATATTTTCAAGGCGCTGGCGGCGGGCGCCACCGGCTATCTGCTCAAGCAGACGCCGCCGGCGGAACTGCTGGCGGCCATCCGCGACGTGAATGCCGGTGGCTCACCCATGAGCGGGCACATCGCGCGGAAGATTGTGCAATCGTTTCAAGAGTCGGCCGCCGAAGCGGCGGAAACCACCGAGGCGCTTTCCCCGCGCGAGGCCGAGGTGCTGGGGCTGTTGGCCAAGGGATTTCTCTACAAGGAAATCGCCGACCAGATGAAAATTTCCTACGCGACCGTCCACACGCACATCCGGCACGTCTATGAAAAATTGCACGTGCGCTCGCGCACCGAGGCCGTGGCCAAGCATTTGGGCCAGGGCCGTCCCCGGCACGAAAGCACGGCTTCCTAAACATCACCAGAACTGGCTATGGCCTCAATTGAGGCAAATGATATGTTCTATTCAATGCCCTTTGTCGCGAACCAACCGAGTGTCCTTTCGATTTATTGAATTCAAAATCTGAACTAATCCGTATCACCGTATCATGAAAAGTAAAAGCATCCGCATTTCGTCCGCAACCATCACCAGCCTGCTCTTGTTGGCGGGCGGGTTGGCGGCGCTGAACGCCCAGGCCCAGTCAAATGACCAATGGACTGGCGGTGGCGTCGGGAATTTATTCAGCGCCCCGCTCGATTGGAGCGCTGCGGCCACTCCGGCCAGCGGTGATTCGCTGGAATTCGGCGGTGCGGGTCCGGTCACCACCCTCATCAATGATTTGAGCGGCTATGGTTTTACCAGCATTACCTACGATGGCGGCGCACTTGGTTTCACGATCACTGGCAATGCTTTCACCAACGGCACTGCCACGGCGAGCACGATCATCACCGTCAACAGCGCGAACGCCCAGACCATCAACAACAACATGACGCTGGGCAACGCCAACCAGACCATCAACCTGGCCGGCGGCAACCTGACGCTCGGCGGCGTCATCAGCGGCGCCGGCACGGGCAGCGGCCTCTCGCTGACCGGCGGATACACGCTGACCTTGAACGGCGCGAATACTTACGGCAGCGCCGGTGCCACCACGAACAGCGCGGGGATAATTAAGACTGGCAACGCCTCGGCCCTCGGCGCCAGCCGGCTCTACATTGCCAGCGGCGCGACCAATGATTTGAATGGCAACAATCTTTCCGTGGCGTTCATCAACAATGTCGGGGCGCTGACCGGGGGCACGATTGACAACGTGAGCGCGGGAGGCACGGTGACGCTGAAGGTGGGCAGCGGTCAGGGCGGCGTAAATGCGGCCAGCGGCACTTACACGGCCATTGATTCCTTTTCCGGCAACATCAGGAACACGACGGGCACGGTGGGCTTGACGAAAGTTGCGCCCAGTGTCGCCAACCAGACCGCCGGCATCATGGCGACGGCTAGCCTGCTGAATGGACCAGCGGTGCTGCGGTTGATGAATACGAACACCTACACCGGGCCGACGACCATCAACGGCGGCATCGTGGATTTGAATTTCGGGAATACGATCAACGGCGTGATTATTTATACCAACATTGTTTCGCCCGGTTCGGCGCTGGTGCTCGCGGGAGGCGACTTGACTCTTGAAGAGCAGACGACTCCTTGCCTGCAGACCTTCGCCGGTTTGACGCTGAACGCCGGCGCTTCGCACATTGGTGCTTACCGCAACGGGAGTTCGAGCATGATTTTGAACTTGATCGGAATTACGCGCAACACCGGGTCAACGGTTGACTTCCAATCGCGTCCAAGCAGCAGTTCGTCCAACGGCAAAATCGGTGCGGCTGACGGGACAGATACGACGACGAACATTAATGCCAATTTCACCGGCGGCCAGACCACCATCCTGGGCGGTTACGCCACCTATAACGGAAATGTTCCTGGCACCGCTCCTACCTGGGCGGTAAGCGGCAACACCGCAAACACTGCTAAAACGCTTACGGCCTTGGCGGCATACACCACCAACACTTCTTTCACCGCCGGCAAGGACATGGATGTGACCAGCGGCAGTTCCACCCCGGCGGCAATGACAGTTAACTCACTGCGCTTTACTCAAGTTGGGGCGGCCACGGTTAGTTCCTCCGGAAACCTTGTGGTGGCCACGGGCGGCATCATGGAGGCACCGCAGGTCGGCGCTAACGCCGTGGCGTTCAATAATAACAACCTGACCAGCGGCAACGGGCAGGACTTGATCATCAACCAGCTCAACACCGGCGGCACGATGACCATTGGCGCGAATATCGTGGACAACAGCGGCTCGATTGGGCTGACGAAGAGCGGTCAAGGCGCGTTGACACTGACGCCCAACGTCGCCAACACTTTTAGCGGCCAGTTGACCATCAATGCCGGCACGGTGACTTTGGGCAATGCCAATGCGCTGAACGGAGTTCCCGCTTTGGTGTTTGGTGGAACGAGCCAGACCTTTGGCAGTGCTTCCTACTCGTTCTTGTTTGCCAACGGCATCTTGAATCTGAACGGCAACAGCGCATCGGTGGCGTCATTGACTGCCAGCGCGGATTCTTCCGGCACGCCGATTTTGCAAAACGGCTCGGCCACGCCGGCGACGCTGGCCATTAATGGATCCGCCGCGACAGCTTTCACGGGCACCTTGCAAGATGGCACCGGTGGCGGGCCGTTGAGTCTTCTCAAGAGCGGTTCGGGAACTCAGACGCTCGGCGGCACTTTGAGCTACAGCGGTTCGACCACGGTCGGCGCGGGAACTCTGGCGTTGACGACCGCGCCGGCCGCCACCACCAGCTATGCGGTCAACGGCATTTTGGATGTGACCGCGTTGACGAGCGGCATGCTGGCTTTGACCAGCCCGCAAATTTTGAGCGGCAGCGGAACGGTTTCCGGCAACGTGACGGTGGCCAGCGGCGCGCACACGCTTCCGGGGGTCACGGGCGTAACCAACACCATCACCGGCAATCTTACTTATGTTACTGGTGCCAAGGCGGACTTTGATTTGAACACCAGCGCCACCAACGCGCCGAATGATCGCATCGTGCTGAGCGGTGCCGGCAGCGTTCTGACTTGCGGCAGTATTCAGATCAACCTCAATTTGATGGGGGCGACGCTGGATACGAACAACGATTATGTGCTGTTCCAATTGACCGGCGGCTCCGCCAGCATCTCGGGCACTTTCCTGTCCACGCCGAATTGGTTGACGACGGTGCCGGCCAATTCCGGCAGTTATTCCATTGTGACGGACACGGTGAACAAAAATGTCCGGTTGCATTTCACACAAGCGGCGGCCGCGACTCTCACCGCTTCGGCTAATCCCGTCACGGTGGTGCGCAATGAAAGCACGTTTATCAGCGTCACCGCTACGCCGGGCAGCGGCACCATCACCAATGTCTATCTCGACCTGAGTTCAATTGGCGGTTCACTCTCGGTGCCGTTGACGCTGTCGGGCATGGCTAATGTTTATACGAACACGGTGGCCATTCCGGCCGCGGCCTCGGTGGGCGGCGCAACCGTGCAAGCCCATGCCACGGACACCACGCCGTTGACCGGCACGGCCAGCATTGCGTTGACGATTTTGGCCACCAATGAAGTCTGGAACGGTGCCAGCACCAGCGACGCCAATTGGAGCGACAACAAGAACTGGGTCAGTGTAACGGCTCCGGGATTGGTCGGTGACTCGGTGACATTCGATGCCTCAAGTCAGTTGACGCCGAACTTGGACAATTCTTACAGCCTCACCTCGCTGACCTTTGACAGCGCGGCGAGCGCTTACGTCATCGGCACCGCAAACAGCAGTGTTTTGACGCTGACCGGCGCGCTGACCAACAATTCAGCCAACGCGCAAACCTTGAATGTGCCAGTCGTCCTCGTCGGTGTGCCATCCATTAATGCGGCTGCCGATGACATCACGATCGGCGGGGCGATCAGCGGTGGCGGCTTGACCAAGATGGGCAACTACACGCTATATTTGGGCAGCGGGGCCAACAGCTATACCGGGGTCACGGTGGTAAGCAACGGAACGGTTTCAATCAGTCAGAATGCCAGCATCGGCACCAGCCAGATCACGCTGGCAGGTGGAACTTTGGCTTCTGGCTATAATGCCGCCACCCGGTTGACGTTGGGCAACAACATCTATGTGCCGGCGGGAAATACCGGGACCATTGTCATGTCTGCTTTGAACCGGCTGAACGGCACGGTTACCGGCAGCGGCATTTTGAATATCAATGCTCCGGGCGGACAGGATGACATCGGCGGCGGCTGGAGCACTTATGCGGGTCAGGTCAACATCTTTGGCGGCGGAACCTTCCGGTTCGTTATCAACGGCGGCGGCTTTAATGGCTTTAACCAAGCCAGCGTTACCATGACCAATGTATCTGTGTCCGTGTCCGATAATTCCACCGGCAATAGTTTTAATGTCGGTGCCTTGACCGTGGACGAGACGGCCACCATCACCGGACCCTATCAAGGCAACAGTCCTAACTTCATCATTGGCGGACTAAACCAGAACGATGTGATTGCCGGAGCCGTTCAGAACAGCACGCGCATCACCAAAATCGGCACGGGCAACCTGACGATTACCAGTGCCGGGACGGCGACTTATACCGGTCAAACTATTGTCAGTAATGGAACCTTGACGGTGCTGGGCTCGATTAGTTCGAGTCCGGTTACTAATTACAGCGGCTCGACTTTGGCCGGCACCGGCACCTTCGGCGCGGTGGTGGATCTTGAAGCTGGCAGCAGTATAACTCCTGTGGTCGGCGGCTATGGCATCATGACGTGCAGCAGTGATCTGACCTTCAACGGCGGCACGAATGTCGTTTATATCAGCACCACCAACAGCGATCTTATCACAGTCGGCGGCAACTTGAATCTTTTAGGCGGGGCCGTCCGCTTAGTGGTCGGGAACACGCTGACCAATGGCGTTTACAAACTGATTGGTTATAGCGGCTCCGAGAGTGGTGCGGCGGCCAACTTGAGCTTGAGTGGTTTCACACAGTCAGGACAAGTGGCCTTGCTGACTGATACCACAGCCAATGAAATTGACCTGATCGTCACCACGCCCGCCAGCGCCAACTTGATTTGGGCCAGCGCGGGTGCCGCAAATAATCTTTGGGACGTTAATAGTTCAGTCAATTGGAGTAATGGCGCCAGTCTAACCTACTTTAGTCCTGGTGACCATGTCACCTTTAATGATTCCGGAGCGGGTAATACTACGGTGGACTTGCGGGCGGCGGTGCAACCGTCCACCATGGTCGTGACTGGCACGCAGGCTTACGTCTTTGAAAGCTCCATTGGAACTGGCCGGCTTTCCGGACCGACCAACAGCTTGACCGTGCTGGGAACAGGTAGTTTGGAGATTGACGTGGTGAACGACTACGGCGGCCCGACGACCATTGGCAGCGGGGCGACTTTGACAGCGGGCAATGGTTCCGAATCCGCCAGCCTGGGTGCCGGTATCATCACTGACAACGGCACTTTAATCTTTAATCAGACGAACAATTTGTCGCTCACCAACATTGTTGGTGCCGGCACGCTGGCGGCCAATGGCGCGAGCACCTTGACGCTGGCTGGCACTTATGGCTATTCAGGTGCCACCACCATTGGCTCGGGCGCAACCCTGCAAGCCGGGATCGGCAACTCCACCGGACCGCTGCTAGGCCCGATCACAGACAACGGCACGCTGATTATGAATCAGTCCGGCAGCGTGACCCTCGGCAGTCCGATCACCGGTTCCGGCAACGTGATTCAATCCGGAAGTTCCGTGCTGACCATGAACGTGGCCAATACTTATCAAGGGAATACTTACATCAACAACGGTGTTTTGAAGATGGGAGCAAACAGCGTGACGCCCAACGCGCTGGTGGTTTCCGGCAGCACGGGCTGGCTGATCCTGGATGGCAACGCCACCAATGCGGGCACGTTTGATTTGAATGGTTTCAATGAATCCGTCAATGCGTTGCAGGGTCTTGGCGGCACGGTCTTGGGTGACATTACCAACAGCAGCACCGCCAACGTGACGAACACATTGACCTTTGGCAACAACTTCGGAAGCCCGAGCACCACTTATGCAGGACTCATTAGCGAGAATGCAAACATATCCGGCGGCAAGATTGCGTTGGTTGAAATCGGTATCAGCACGAATGGCCTGACCGGCGCGAACAGTTACAGCGGTGGCACCATTGTGGCGGGTGGCACGTTGAACTTGGGGAACAACACGGCCGCCGGCAGCGGTTCAATTTCTTTGAGCAACGGGGTGACGCTCGGCATCGCCGGCGGCTCAATTTATATCGGGAACAACATCTATGTTGGCGCGGGAGCGACGGTGACCAATACTTCCACGTCGTTAGGCAGCTACTTTAACAGTTTGTATTTCTCCGGTGATGGCAACAGCACGAATGTCATTACCAGCGGGGTTTCCCTCGAGCAAGTTGCCATCAAACAGTTTCAAGGATTCACTGGCACGGTTTTGATTTCGGCGGGAGCGCAAATGAGGTTTGCTGCCACCACCTTGGGCACGAATGGCGGCGACAACACGACCTTTGAAATTGAAGGCACGCTGAACACCCGCAACGGCACGGTTGCCGGCCCCGGTATCTCTCTCGGCGCGCTCACGGGCGCGGGCTATCTTAGCGGCGCCGGCAATGCCGCCGGCAATACCGCTTATACCATCGGTGCCAAGGGCATCAGCTCCACTTTTTCCGGTATGGTTCAAGATGGCGGCTACGGCAATACCAGCATCATTAAGGTCGGTGCAGGCACGTTGACCTTGAGCGGCGTCGTCACCAACACCGGCAGCACCACTGTCAGCAACGGCGTGCTGGCACTGGTTGACCCGGTGGTGCTGGACTACAGTCCAACCATCAATCTGGGTTCCAGCACGGCAACCATAGATGTTTCCGGCTTGGCGATTGACACGCTTGATCTGGGCAATTTAAATGCGCAGACGTTGAACGGCATCGGCACCATCAATGGTAGTCTTGACAATAAAGCCAATTCGACCATCAAAGTTGGGCTGGGTATTTTGAATGTGACCGGCACCGCCACGCTCAATGGCACGAACATCCTGCAATTGAATCGCACCAACGCGCCCAATTGTTCTGAAATTATTGCGGGTGCCTATTCGATCGGCGGCCCGCTCACCGTCACCAATGTCGGTCCGGCGCTCCAGGGCGGCGACACGTTCCAATTATTTAATCACGCGGTCACCGGGTTCACCGTTACCAACCTGCCGGCGCTGACGGGCAGCATGTATTGGACGAACAAACTGGCCGTCAACGGCAGCATTGCGGTGGTCAATCCGGTGAACACCAGTCCGCCGCCGATCATCGCCAGCTTCAACGGCACGATTTTGTCCTTGAGCTGGCCGACAAACGCGGGCTGGACGCTTCAGGCGCAGACCAACAGCCTCGCCACCGGCTTGAAATCTGGCGCGGGCAATTGGGTGACTTTTGTGCCCGGCAGCACCGGCATCACCGCCACCAATATTACGGTGGATGCGACCAAGCCCACGGTGTTTTATCGCCTGGTCTATCCCTAATTCGCGCTGGCAATTCGATCGGCAAACCGGGACATTCAAAAGTTTAATGTCCCGGTTTGTATTTCCTTTTAACGGTTCGTGAAGCTGCGGACAGGTTCGCCTGAAGATTTTCAACGCCAAAAAAGTCTTTAAACTTATGACTGGATACGACATGGTTTTAAATGCGCTTGAGAGTTAGCAATCAACCAGGCCGGCGGCAAAAATTTCGGCTAACCTCCGTCCGGCTGGAATTTTCCGGACGGGTCGCGCGAAAAATAAATTTCGCCGGTATCTTTTCAGTTCACAAAGGAGCTGCTGCCGGTTAGATTCCACTCAACTTATATGTCGGAACCGATTCCCTACCTGGATCTGAAGGCGCAGCTCAAGCCGCTGCGCGCGGAAATTGACGCCGCCATCGCCCGCACCATTGACAACTGCTCGTTCTGCCTCGGCCCGGACGTGGTGCAGTTCGAAAAGGATTTTGCGACATTTTGCGGCGCGGAACAGTGCGTGGCGTTCAACAGCGGCACGTCGGCGCTGCACGTCGCGATGTTGCTGCTCAACGTCGGGCCAGGCGATGAAGTCATCACCACGCCGTTCACTTTCGTGGCGACGAGCTGGGCCATTTCCTACGTCGGCGCAAAGCCGGTGTTTGTGGACACTGACGACGCCACGTTCAATCTCGATCCGAAGCACATCGAAAAAGCCATCACACCGCGCACCAAGGCCGTGATGCCGGTGCATCTTTACGGGCAGCCGTTTGACATTGATCCGATCCGCGAGATCTGCCGGAAACACAAATTGCCGCTGGTGGAGGATTCCGCCCAGGCGCACGGCGCAAAATACAAGGGCAAGACCATCGGCACCTTCGGCGAAATTTCCTGTTTCAGTTTTTATCCCGGAAAAAATCTGGGCGCGTGCGGCGAAGGCGGCGCATTGGTGACGAACAACGCCGAATTTGCGAAACGCGCGCGGTCATTGCGTGAACATGGCTCATCCGTGCGATATTACCACGATGAAATCGGTTTCAATTACCGCATGGAAGGAATACAAGGCGCGGTGCTGGGCATCAAATTGAAGCATCTTGAAAAATGGACGCGCGAACGCCAGCGTGTGGCGAAGCGTTACGCGGAGCTGCTCGCGGACACGCCGCTGCAATTGCCGCACGAGGCGGCCTTCGCAGAGAGCGTGTGGCATCTTTACGTCGTGCGTCATCCGCGCCGCGACGAGCTAAAAAAACATCTGGAGGCCAACGGCGTCGGCTGTGCGCTGCACTATCCGCTGCCGCTGCATCTGCAAAAATGTTACGCGAGCCTGGGCTACCAGCCGGGCGATTTTCCGAACGCGGAAAAGGCCGGCCGCGAATGTTTGAGTCTGCCGATTTTCCCCGAACTGACCGAAGCGCAAATTCAGCGGGTGGCGGCGGTCATCAAGGATTTTTGGCGTCAATAAAACTTCGGCCGCAAAATATTTTTTCATCGGCGAACGGGTGTCCGTTCGCCGTTTTTTGTTTTTGCCAATTTCAAGCACGCCTCGCAGCCGAATTTCGAGCCGGTCAGGCTTCCGAATCCTGATGCGAACCGAGTTGCTTGGCGATTGATGATTCACTTTTCCCTCTAAAACATTAAAGCAAAAGTTGGCATTGCCGATGCTATGTAACAGGTATGACATACAAGCACACAATGACAATTCACAAAGCGTGGTCGCACGCGGGAACTTCCGGTTTTTCGGCCGCCGGCCTTATTGCCAAGCTGAAAAGCGCCATAAAATTTGAAATTCCAACTGGTTATCAAGACGAAACTGGATTTCACACCGGCGTAAAAGCGGCCCAAAAAGACATTGAATGGCCGACAACTTGGTGACGAGCAAAAAGAAGTGTCTCAAGTTGTGCCTAAAAAAAAGGCAGTGTCCTGTGTGAAAATAGGGCGGTAAATTTGGTTATTGGGCAAAAACGGCTGTGCAAATTCTTCTCGGTGTCTGATTTTATTGTTGTCCACTATCAATTTGGCGGGTCTTCTATGGTTTCTTTTCGTGGTTTTCGCCTTGTTCTAATTCATTATCTGATTCATCGAAGCAACTTTACTTATAGTTTCGGTAAAAACAGGGTGGACAAATTTGCGGGTGTTGTATAAATTAGAGACATGGAGCCTGATTGATCGCGGTTTAAAAATGCCTTTCGTCCTCCTGTCGTCAGGTAGAGCGCAGTAAGTCCGGCCTTTTTTTGGGGAGCGGCAAGATTTTTTCAAAGCCAAATTGTCCGCGATGAAGTCGGTAGAATTTTGATTAAGGAAAACAAAGCTGATTTGAAGCGGCAGAACGCAACGATGCAAGCCATGAAGCCAGCCTGGTATAGTGCGCGGACAAAGCCGAAACATGAGCACATTGCCACGGCGAACCTGCGTCGGCAGTTGGCGTTGGCAGTATTCTTTCCTAAACTCCGGCTGGAAAAACTGACCCGCCGCGGAGTGGTGCGGGTAATCGAACCGTTGTTTCCATGCTATATTTTCATTCATTGCGTGGTGGAGGACCAAATCAACGACATTCAGCATGTTTCCGGCATCGGCCGGTTGGTGCAATTCGGTAATAAATTTCCGCAGGTGGCCGATGTCATCATTGAAGAACTGCAGGCATGTTTTGGAGCGGACGATTTGATCGCGGTGGAAAACCGGTTGGAGCCGGGCGCGGAAGTGACAGTGGCGACCGGTGCGTTCGCCGGTATGAGCGCGCAAGTGCTAAAAAGCCTGCCCGCCAAGAAAAGGGTGCAGATCTTGCTAGACATATTGGGCCGGCCCACCACGGTGGAAGTCGGCAGCGAGTCCGTGATGTTAAAAAACAATTCATTGGCCGAGTTGGCGCCGTTTTTGGCGGCCCCGACTGGTCAGGAGAGGTTGCGGGCGTGATTTTGCGGTTTGGCCATCAAGTGCGGTTCTCCGCCGGCAGCGGAGTTGAAAAATTCGTTTGGAAAAGCGGTCAAACGAACAAGTGCGGAGCCATGCCACCTGCGGGTGAAGAAATCGGGAGAAATGAAAAATAGCGAAAACACTGGATTACCTGGCTGGAAACGGGCGCTTGACCTGGCCGCCATCTGCATGGCGTTGCCATTGCTTTTGCCGCTAGCCGTCGTCATCGGGAGCATCATCCGCTTGGTTTCCACCGGACCGATATTGTTCAAGCAGGAGCGCGTTGGCTATCGGGGCAGCCGGTTCATGTGCCTCAAATTCCGCACGATGTTTTGCGGCGCGGAAACTGTCACGCACCAGGGGCATTTGCAGCAATTAATGGATTCCGATGTGCCGATGACGAAGATGGACGCCAAGGGAGATGCGAGAATTATTCCGTTTGGCAAACTGCTGCGTGCCTCCGGCCTGGATGAGTTGCCCCAACTGATAAACGTCTTCAAAGGCGAAATGAGTTTGGTCGGTCCGCGGCCGTGCCTGCCTTACGAGGCCGCCAAATATCTGCCTTGGCAATTGGAGCGTTTTAATGCCGCGCCCGGCTTGACCGGCCTTTGGCAGGTCAGCGGTAAAAACAGGACGACGTTCACCAAAATGATACAGTTGGACATTGAATATGGTCGGAACAAAAACCTGTTTCTGGACTTGAAAATCATGATCAAGACTTTCCCGGCGTTGCTGGTTCAAATGTGGGATGGCCGCCAGCAAAAGAAAAGCGTGCCGCCGCCGGCCGCGAGCGAAACCCCCATGCCGCTGCGGATAGCCAATCGCTGATTGATTTTGTAATCGGCACTAATGTTGCTTTAGGGATCTCAGATACAACCAACCAATTCTGGAAAAACTTATGTCAAAGAAAATCAAAGTCGGGGTCGCTGGCTGCGGCTATTGGGGACCGAATCTGATTCGTAATTTCCGGGCGCTGGCGGACTGCCAGCTCAAGATGATGTGCGATCTGAATACCGGGCGGCTGAAGCACCTAAAATCCCTCTATCCGGAAGTGAAGGGCGAGACCGATTACGGCCACATGCTCAACGGCGTCAACTTGGATGCGGTGGTCATCGCCACTGGCGTCAGTTCCCATTTTCCGATGGCCAAGGCCGCGCTGCTCGCCGGCAAACATACTTTCATCGAAAAACCAATGGCCAGCTCCGTTGAACAGTGCGAAGAGCTGGTGGCCATTGCCAAGAAAAACGGGCTGGTGCTGATGACTGGCCATACTTTCCTGTATTCGCCCGTCGTCCGTAAAATCAAAGAGATCATTGACAAGGGCGACATCGGCGAAATCCGTTACATCTGCGCCCGGCGGCTCAATTTAGGGTTGTTCCAAAAAGACATCAACGTCGCTTGGGATCTGGCGCCGCACGATCTCTCGATCGTATTGTCCATCATGGGCGAACAGCCCATCACGGTGAACTGCCGCGGCAGCGCCCACATCACGCCTGGCATCGAGGACGTGACGACGATGTGTCTGACTTTCTCCGGCCAGCGCTCGGCCATCATTCACAGCAGTTGGCTCGATCCGCGCAAAGTTCGCGAGATGACCATCGTTGGCAGCAAGCGCATGATCGTTTATGACGACCTCGCCCCGCTGGAAAAAATCCGTGTGTTTGACACGCGCGTCGAGCGGCCGCCGCATTACGACACCTTTGGCGAATTCCAATACGCCTACCATTACGGCGACATGTATGCGCCGTATATCAAACAGGAGGAGCCACTCAAAACCGAGTGCCAGCATTTCCTGGACTGCATCCGCACCGGTGCCACGCCGGTGAGCTGCGGCATCCGCGGCACCGAACTCGTGCGCATTCTTGAAGCCTCCACCGCCTCGTTGCAGCAAGGCGGTGCCCCGATCGGTTTTTGCGAGCCGTCCGGCAATGGTCGCAGTCATCCGGCGGCAGCCATCGCCCGCAGTGGACACATTCCGACGGCGAAGCTTTTGCCAAACGGTTTGGTGACGGGAAAAAAAAGCCCGGCCCGACCTGCCCGCAAAGCCCAGATCAAAATCGTGCTGAACGGAAACGGTGCCAACGGGAACGCGCATTGAGCCGCCCTGCATGAGCCAATCCCAAGAGCCGCTCCAGCGGATCGCGCCGGATGTCAAGCTGGGCCGGAATGTCCGCATCTTCAGTTTCACCAATCTTTACGGGTGTGAAATTGGGGACGATGTGAAGATTGGCACCTTCGTTGAAATTCAGAAAGGCGCGAAGATCGGCAGCCGTTGCAAAATTTCCAGCCACACTTTTATTTGTGAAGGCGTGACTTTGGAGGAGGAAGTTTTTGTCGGACACAATGTTATTTTCACCAACGACCGGTATCCGCGCTCGACCGCCAACGGCCAGTTGCAGACCGAGGCGGACTGGGTTTGCATCCCGACGCTGGTGAAACGCGGCGCGTCCATCGGCTCCGGCGCGGTGCTGCTGTGCGGCATCACCATTGGCGAAAATGCCATGATCGGCGCCGGCAGCGTGGTGACCAAAGATGTTCCCGCCGGCGCGACGGTGGCGGGCAATCCCGCGCGGATCGTCAAGCCCCGCAGTTCCAAGCCTGACTAAAACCATTTTTGCAGCCGGTCAATCCACTTGAGCATCCGGATTGGGATGCGCCACTGACGCGCCGTCCGGATTTTTCATTTTTCCACGGCGCGGCCTGGACGAGGGTTTTGGTCGAAACCTACGGTTTCACCCCGGTCTGGCTGGCGGCGGAAAACGCGTTGCTGCCGCTGATGGAGGTGGACAGTTGGCTGACCGGCCGCCGCGGCTTGGCGCTGCCGTTCACGGACGATTGCGCGCCGCTGGGCGCGACGGAAAAAAACTTTCAAACGCTGTTTCAAAACGCGGTTGCGCTCGGAAAAGCGCGCGGCTGGAAATTCATCGAGCTGCGCGGCGGCCGAGAATTTTTAGGCGAAGCCCCGGCTTCGCTTTCATTTTATGGCCACAACCTGAAGCTGGTTGCGGACGAGAATCTGCTGTTTGAAAAAATGGACGGCTCCGTTCGCCGGGCCATTCGCAAGGCGGAAAAAGACGGCGTGACCGTGGAGGTTTTGCAGACTGAAAAAGCCGTGCGCGATTTTTATTTTTTGCAGTGCCTGACGCGGAAACGGCACGGACTGCCGCCGCAGCCGCTCGGTTTTTTTCTGAACGTCTGGCGGCACATTTTGTCGCAGAACCAGGGCGTGGTCGTGCTGGCGAGCCACGGCGGCGAAGCCATCGCGGGCGGAATTTACTTTTTCCTCGGCGGACGGGCGATTTACAAATACGGCGCGTCGGATTTTCGCCGGCAGCAGTTGCGCCCCAACAATCTCGTGATGTGGACGGCGATGAAATGGCTGGCGCGGCACGGCGCGACGACGCTGCATCTGGGCAAAACGTCGCTGGCGAACGCGGGGTTGCGCCGGTTCAAATTGAACTTGGGCGCGGCTGAGGCGCGGATCGAATATGTGAAATTTGATCTGCGGGCGGACCGGTTTGTGGTGGAGACCGACGGCATCACCGGCTGGCACAACCGGGTTTTCGGGGCCATGCCGGTGTTTCTGTCCCGGCTGGCGGGCGAACTGCTATACAAACATTGGGCGTGATTTTCATAAAAAAGCAGGTTTAATATGGATTATAAATGAGCATGAGTCGAAATCTTGAGACGCCGACCGGGATCACTCCCGGCGACATTTACTTTGTGGTGTTCCGCCACAAATGGCGAATCGTCATTCTGACGCTGATTGGGCTGCTGGCGGCGGCAGTCTATTATAACCGACATCAGGCGCAGTATCAGTCAGAAGCAAAAATTTTCATTCGCTACGTCACCGACAGCCGCACGTTGAACCCGTCGGAGAATAATTCGAAGGTGACCTCGTTGATTGATCTCAACGAGGGCGTGATCAATTCCGAGATGGAAATTCTGACCAGCTATGACTTGGCGTTAAAAGTGGCCACGAATTTCGGCCCGGATAAAATCCTGGAGAAGCTGGGCGGCGGCAGCAACATGATCACCGCCGCCTCGGATGTGCAGCGCAATCTCCAAGTGGTGCCTGGGAAGGACAGCAGTGTGCTCCACGTCACGTTTAGCCATCCTGATCCGACGCTGGTGCAGCCGGTGTTGACGGAGATCATTAAAGATTATCAGGAAATGCATGAGCGGATTCACCGGTCCATTGGCATGTCGGATGAAACCTTGCAGGAGAAAACCACGGATTTGAAGCTGGCGATCAGCCAGACGGAAGATCTGTTGCGTCAGGCCAAGACCAATGCCGGCATCATTTCCATCGCGGACACGGAAAAGTCATATCAGGAAGAAATGACGCGCATCAACCGGGAGTTGTTTATGGCCAAGGCAAATCTGGCGGAGCATCAGGTCAGCTTGCGGGAACTGACCAGCAGCGCCGGGAAAAACGGGGTGTCCACCAACACGGTCGCGAGTGTGCCGACCGAGCAACTGGCCCGCTACAAATCCGTTTGCGCGCGGCTGACATATTTGGAACGGCGGCAAAATGATTACGTGCAGCAGGGTTTTACGGACGACAGCAAACTGATGAAGGAAACTCGGGATGGCATGGTGGCCGCCGCCAAAACCAAAGAAGAACTGGAGACGCAGTTTCCGGCTTTGGTGGAGGTGGACACGTCCGTGACCAGTTCGGGTTCGACGCCAACCTTGGCGGAAGCCACCGAGGCTGTGCAGGTGACTTCCTTGCCGCTGCGGATAAAGGAATTAAATGCGCAACTGGCGCAGATCCGGGACGATGCGGTCAAGCTTGACCAGGCCGAGGAGCAGATTGCGGATTTGGAGCGCACAAAAAAAATCCAGGAAAACAATTATCTTTATTACACCACCATCCAAGATCAGGCGCGCATTGACGAACAGTTGGGGCCGGAGCGTTTTTCTAACATCAGCCCGATCCAGTTGCCCTCGCCGCCCTACCCGGCCACGGGGAAATTTCACAAGACGCTGGCCACGCTGGCGCTGGGTGGCTTGCTGGCCGGACTGGCCTGGGCGTTCCTGATTGAATTTTTTCTGGATCGCTCCATCAAACGACCAGTGGACTTTCAGGCGAAATTGCGGATGCCGTTTTTCCTATCCATCCCGGATTTGAACCACAACCGCCGCAGTCGGCTCGCGGCGACCGAACGCCGGCAACTGGAATCCGGCGATCAAAAAAGCCTCGCCACCACCGCCAATGGCGCGCTGGAAATCGCCTCGCCGCTGGTCAACCACGCGCTGCACCCGCATTACGACGCATTGCGCGACCGGCTGGTGAATTATTTCGAGTCCATCAACCTCACGCGCAAGCCCAAGCTCGTGGCCATCACCAGCACGGCCAAAGGCGCGGGCGTCAGCACGATCGCCGCCGGCCTGGCCGCCTCGCTTTCGGAAACCGGCGACGGCCGGGTGCTGCTCGTGGACATGAACCGGGAGAATGGCGCGGCCCAGCAATTTGTGCGCGGCAAAGCCGAATGCAAACTGGACGACGCGCTGGCCAGCGAAAAACGCGACGACGCGCTGGTGCGGGAAAATCTTTATGTCGTGTCCGAAGGTGCCAACGGCGACGGCCTGTCGCGCATCATGCCCAAGCGGTTTGCCTCGCTCGTGCCGAAGCTCAAGGCCAGCGATTATGATTACATCATTTTCGACATGCCGCCGGTCACGCAAACCAGCGTAACGACGCGGCTCGCCGGCTTCATGGACACGGTGATGCTCGTCATCGAATCCGAAAAAACCGACCGCGATGTTGTCCAGCAGGCCAACCAACTGCTGTTGCAGTCCAAAGCCAATGTCACCGCCGTTCTGAACAAGACGCGGAAATATGTTCCCGCGCGGCTGCAACACGATATCCATGCCGACATGTGACCGGCCGGCGTTTGCCAACTGATTTTCACCAGCGGATTTTTTCCACCTGACCTGCCATGTTGAGCAGCCGACTTTATTACCGCTTCAAACCTTATCTGCCGTGGCGTTTGCGGATGGCGGCGCGGCGCGTCTTGGCCCGGGTGCAACGGCGGCGTTCGACGCAAACCTGGCCGATCAACGAACTGGCCGGCCGGTTGCCGGCGGGCTGGCCGGGCTGGCCGGATGGGAAAAAATTTGCGCTGGTGTTCACGCACGACGTGGAAGGTGTCAGCGGCGTCGCCAAATGCCGCCAGTTGATGCAGCTCGAACAGCAGCTCGGTTTCCGCTCGTCGTTTAATTTCATTCCCGAAGGCGAATATCATGTTACCGCCGAGTTGCGCAATGAACTCGCGCACAATGGATTTGAAGTGGGCGTGCATGATTTGCGGCACGACGGAAAACTCTACTGGCGGCGCGAGGAATTTCCCGAAAACGCACGCAGCATCAACGGCTATCTCAAAGACTGGCACGCGAGCGGATTCCGCTCCGGTTTCATGCTCCATGACCGCGAATGTCTGAACGACCTGGAAATCGAGTATGACGCCTCGACGTTCGACACCGACCCGTTCGAGCCGCAGCCGGAAGGCGTCAATACGATTTTTCCTTTCTGGGTGCCGCGGCCGGGCGGCGGCGGCTATGTGGAACTGCCTTACACTTTGCCGCAGGACTCCACGATGTTTCTCGTGTTGCAGGAAACGTCGCCCGAAATTTGGAAGCGCAAACTGGATTGGATTGTGCGGCGCGGCGGCATGGCGCTGGTCAATATTCATCCCGATTACCTCAGCTTCGGCGGGAAAAAAACCGAGGCGTCGGAATATCCGGCCGCGCTGTATGAACAGTTCCTGAATTACATTCAGGAAAATTATCGCGGCCAGTATTGGAACGCGCTGCCGCGCGAAGTGGCCCGCTGGTATCGCAAAACCTGCGCGCCCGGAGCCGACCGGCCGCGCGCCGAAGCCGCCGCGGTGCCCGACGAATCCCAGACGGAAATCGTCCGCAAAAATTCGCTCCAAGGCAAACGCGCGGCGATTGTTTTGTATTCCTATTATGCCACCGACCCGCGCCCGCGCCGCGAGGCGGAAGCCTTGCAACGGGCCGGCATGGAAGTGGAAGTGATTTGTTTGCGGCCCAGTCCCGACAGCCCGTGGCGGCAAAACCTCAACGGCATCGAAGTGTTTCAAATGCCGCTGAAACGCCGCCGCGCCGGCAAGCTGGTTTACATCGCGCAATACGCCTGGTTCCTGACCTGCGCTTTTTTTGTCGTGTCCACGCGCAATTTTTCGCGGCGCTACCGGCTCGTGCATGTCCACAACATGCCGGATTTTCTCGTGTTCAGCGCGCTGCTGGCGCGGGCGCTCGGCGCGAAGGTCATCCTGGATTTGCACGACCCGATGCCGGAATTGTTCCGCAGCATCTACGGCCTGCCGGAAAATCATTTCATCGTGCGCTGGCTGAAAAAAATGGAGCGGCGCAGCATCGCCTTTGCGGATCTGGTGCTGACGCCGAACCTGGCCTTCAAGGAATTGTTCACGTCGCGGAGCTGTGGGCCGGGGAAAATCGAGACGGTGATGAATTCGCCGGAGACGACCATTTTCGACCCGCGCAAATATCCGCCGGGCAATGGTCACCCCGTGGCGGACAAGCCGTTCGTGCTGATGTATCACGGCTTGATTGTCGAACGGCACGGCTTGGATCTGGCCATTCAGGCTGTGGCCCAACTGCGGACGCGCATTCCCGGCCTGCGGCTGCATATGTATGGCGAGCCAACGGATTATTCCAAAAAAATCGAGGCGCAGGTGCAGGAATTGCAGCTCGAAGGCATCGTTTATTCCCACGGCTTCAAGCCGCTGGTGGAGATCGCCAAGGACATATCCAAAATTGACCTCGGCCTGATCCCCAACCGGTTGAGCTCGTTCACGCAGATCAATTTTCCCACGCGCATTTTTGAATATCTGGCGATGCACAAGCCGGTGCTGGTGCCGGGAACCAAAGGCATCCGCGACTATTTCCACGACGATGAAATCCTGTTTTTCGAGGCCGGCAACGTCGCGGACCTCGCCGCAAAAATCGAGTGGGCGTATCAGCACCCGGCGGAACTCCAAAACGTCATGGCGCGCGGACTGGAGATTTACGAGCGAAACAACTGGAACGCGGAGGAAAAGCGGCTGGTTAAGCTCGTCACTGCCTTGATCGGCGACCGGTAGGCGGACATGGCTCTTCATCATGCTTTTTAATTCGCTGCATTATTTGATTTTCCTGCCCATCGTCGTGGGCTTGTATTATCTGCTGCCGCACCGCTGGCGCTGGCTGCTGCTGCTGGTGGCGAGCTACTATTTTTACATGTGCTGGAAGGCCGAGTATGCACTGCTGCTGCTAGTCTCCACCGGCGCAGCCTATGGAACCGCACTCGGCATTAGCCAGTCGGATAATCCGCAACGAAGAAAAGCGTTGCTCTGGGCCTGCATCACGCTGCTGCTGGGAATCCTGTTCACGTTCAAGTATTTTAATTTTGTGAACGCCAGCCTGCGCGATTTGTTCGCCGCCTGGAAAATTCCGCTGGAAATTCCTTATTCCAATCTGCTGCTGCCGATCGGCATTTCCTTTTACACTTTCCAAAAAATCAGCTACGTCGTGGACGTGTATTACGGCCGCGCCAAGGCGGAAAAACATTTTGGCATTTTCGCCGTGTATTCCTGTTTCTTTCCGCAGCTCGTTGCCGGACCCATCGAACGCGCCCCGCATCTGCTCCGGCAATTCTATGAGAAGCACGAGTTTTCCTACGAGCGCGCCACGTCTGGCTTGATGCTGATTCTCTGGGGATTTTTCAAAAAAGTGGTCGTTGCCGACCGCGTGGCCATTTTGGTGAAAGCCGTTTACAGCGATCCGCACAGTTACCGCGGGCTGCCACTGATTACGGCGACCGTTTTTTTCGCGTTTCAAATCTACTGCGATTTTTCCGGCTACACGGATATTGCCATCGGCTCGGCGCGGCTTCTCGGCTTTGACTTGATGGCCAACTTCCGGCAACCCTACTTCTCCAAATCCATTCCGGAATTCTGGCGTCGCTGGCACATTTCACTATCCACCTGGTTCAAAGATTATTTATACATTCCGCTCGGCGGCAACCGGGTGGCGAAATGGCGCTGGTATTACAACCTGTTCATCACTTTTTTCATCAGCGGACTCTGGCACGGCGCGAACTGGACCTTCGCGGCGTGGGGCACGTTGCACGGCGCCTACATGGTGCTGGACTCCATTTTTGGTCCGGGCCGGGATTGGCTGCGCGCCCAGCTCAAGAACCAGGCGGCGCAAACTTTTTTTGACTCATTGAATCTGGCGTTGACGTTCGGGCTGGTGGCGGTGGCGTGGATACCTTTCCGCGCCAATAATTTTTCCGACGCCTGGTATATTTTCACGCACTTGTTTTCGGACGTCGGAAATTGGCTGAACTTGCCGGCGGTCGCCCTGCAATTCCGGGGCATGGGCTTGAACTCGACGGAATTGATTTACTGCGCCGCCGGCGTCGGCGTGGTGATTTTTTATGATATTATTGACAGCCACCGAAATGTTTGGGAACGGCTCAAGTCCGCGCCCCGGCCCGTGCGCTGGGCGGTGAGCTACGCGCTGTTGATTCTGGTGCTGTTCTTCGGCCCTTACAATCAGGCGCAAAATTTTATTTACTTCCAGTTTTGACGCATGGAATTCCGACGTTTCTTCAAGCGGGGTTTGCTGTTCGCCGCGCCGGTAATGGCGTGGGTGCTGGCCATGGTGGTGGTGGATCCGTTCGATTATTTTGACGTGTCCCACGCGTTTCCCGAGCCGGCCAAAATCGCCAATGCCGCCGCCGTGAACAGCCTGGTGTTCAACATGCTCAAGGAGGTTCACCACCCGTGCGAAAATTTGATCATCGGCGATTCCCGCGCCGAGTCGCTGCCGCTGGAACGCATCGAAAAAATCACCGGCCAGCGTTATTTCCTGCTGTCTGCGAACGCGCTCAAGCTGAATGAAAGCCTGGACCTGTTTTATTTCGCCAACCGGACGCGGCCGGTAAAACGCGCGGTGTTCACACTCAATTTCAATGAATACAATGAATATGCCTACGCCGACCGCGTGACGAGCGTGGAGTCTATGATTCACAATCCGCTCATCTATCTGTTTGACCGCAGCGTTGCGCAGGCCGCTTATTATGTGGCCAAAGCCTCGCTGACGCGGCAAAACGTGGTCAATTCCGTGCCGCCGATGACCCCGGCAGAATTTTGGAATTACATCGTCAGCGTGCGCGGGCGGGAACATTACGAACGCTTCCGGCATCCTGACGGCTTGCAGAAACGGATTCAGGAACTGGCGAGTTTCGCCAAGACGAATGGCATCGAAGTCACGTTCATCATCGTGCCGCACCAGGAGGAATTTCAACGGCGCGTCCGGGAATTCGGCCTGAACGATGAATATCTCCGGTTCAAGCGGGAAATGAGCCAGCTTGGCGTGCGCGTCATTGACTACGATTTTGTCAGTGCGCTGACACTGGACAAAGCCAATTTCCGGGACCCGCTGCACTACAATGAAGCCACCGGTAATTTGATTGCCGACGAAGTTTTTCGCGGCCCGCTCGTCAAAGGCAAGCTGCTAGATGCCGCATGGGCTAACGAATGCTCCCAATTCCTTTTTTGAAATTTTCATTTTTTGTTAAAGCCTGATGCCGCCGATTGTCGCCACATGTATTTACCTGTCGGTGGTCGTCTATTTGTTTCGGCGGGATTTCCGCGAGAAGCCCAATGTCACCGCCGCGCTATGGCTCCCGTTTTTCTGGATCACCATCAGCGGCTCCCGGTTCATCTCCGAATGGCTGGCCATTTTCGGGCTGAATTGGGGCGGTGCCTCGGTTGAGGAAGGCAGCCCGCTGGACGCGCTTTTTTTCTTCGGGATTATCAGTCTGGGCCTTTATGTGCTCCACCGGCGGCAGGTGAATTGGTCGCTCTTCATCCGGAATAACCGCTGGGTCACGATCTATCTGCTTTACTGCCTGGTGGCGATTACCTGGTCCGATTTTCCGTTTGTCGCGTTCAAGCGCTGGATCAAATTATTTGGCCAACCAATCATGGTGCTCGTGCTGCTCACCGAACCGGACCCGATGGAATCGTTTACGCGTCTGCTGAAACGGTTCGCCTATGTGCTGGTGCCGGTGTCCATTTTGTTCGTCAAATATTACCCGGCCTTTGGACGGGCCTTTGATACTTGGAGCGGCTTGCCGATGAACATCGGCATCACCACGAATAAAAATGTGCTGGGCTGCGACTGCTTCATTCTGGGACTGTTTTTCATCTGGCATTTCTTGCGGGTGCGGCGGCTCGAAAAAAGCGTGGCCCGGCGCAATGAACTGCGCCTGTGCCTGTTTTTTTTCGTCACCATTGGCTGGCTGCTCAAAATGGCGAACAGCTCCACCTCCTTGGGCGTGCTGGTGCTGGCGGCGGCGCTGATGCTGCTGGTCGGCTGTGATTTTGTGGACCGGCGGCGGCTGGGCACATATTTGGCAGGCTTCGCGGTGATCGGCGGCTTGGCGGAAATGCTGTTTGGCATTCACGACTTAGCCATTGAAGCCTTGGGCCGGAATTCGACCCTCACCGGACGAACCGACATCTGGCAGATTCTATTGCACTGGGATATCAACCCGCTGCTGGGCGATGGTTTTGAAAGTTTCTGGCTGGGGGATCATGTGGCAAAAATTGCCGCCATGGAACCGGGCTTGGTGATCAACGAGGCGCACAACGGCTACTTGGAAACCTATCTCAACCTGGGCCTGTTGGGCTTGGGCATCACCTTGGCGTTGCTGATGGCCACCTATTTCAAAGCCCACCGCGCCCTGATCGAGGACTTCGACTTTGGCCGGTTCCGGCTGGCCTATTTGGCCGCCTTTATCGTCTATAATTGGACAGAAGCCGTCTTTCGCACCCATTGTTTCCCGTTCTTTATGTTTTTTTTGGTGGCCATTGATTACCGCTCCAGCCGGCAGACTGAACCAGCCGCCGTCTCGCTCGAACCAGACTAAACTGGATCGCCGTCCACAAAACCGACATGTCAGCAAACGATTCAATTGTGTCAAATGCGAACACCGCGCGCCAAAAACAATGGCTTCTTGCGCCTGGGACCGGTGGCTCATATATTGCTCACAACTTGGGAAGATATTTTATGATCAGACCTACCATCACCGTTTTAAGTGGAGCCGGGCTGCTGTTGCTGGCCGGCTTGGGCCATGCCAACCTCATCAATGCCGTCAGCGGTTCGTTCGCGGACGTGAGCAGTGCGGTCGCGTCGGCTTCGCCGGGGGACACGGTGGTGATTCCAGCGGGCCAGAACACTTGGACCCAAACCCTCAATCTCAGCGGCATCACTCTCCAAGGCGCGGGCACCAACCTGACGGTGATCGTGGATGAAACGCCGATCACTGGCTATGGCGCTCCTATTTTTAACGTGACCACCGCGCCGACGATGACCCGCATCACCCAGTTGACCATCACGGTGGGTGTGACCAATACTTATCCGACGGTTTCGATGCAGGCCGGCAATGCCAGCGCCGGGGTGCGCGGCAACATCAACATCTTTGGCAACTATCCATTCCGCATTGACCATTGTGTTTTTCATTACCTGACCGGCAAACCGGTCAACATCACCGGCCAGGCGAACGGTCTGATTGACCATTGCGTGTTTGAAATGTTCGCCGGGGCCAATGCCATCGAAGTGGACGGCGGCGTGGGCAGCGACAACGGCTGGGGCGATTATTCCTGGTCCACGCCCTATGTCTTCGGCTCCAGCAATGCGATGTTCATCGAAGACAACTATATTTCTTCGGTCTTCAAGTTCACCGCCATTGATTCCGACAACGGTGCCCGCGTGGTGATCCGGCATAATTTTTTTCAAAGCTCCTTTGTTTACACCCACGGCACCGAGTCCGGGCAACGCACGCGCAGCGTCCGGGCGCTGGAAGCGTATAACAACATTTTTAATTACAGCACCGTGTTTGACAACTGTTCCCAGGCCATCGCCATTCGCGGTGGCACGGCGGTGATTTTTAACAATTGCGCCACCAATTTTTACAGTCTGGCCGCCCTGCAAGATTATCGCTCGACGGACAACTCACCGGCCTTTACGCCTTGGTTCGGCGCGACCGGCTTGAGCGGCTACGATTCCAATTCGCCTGCGCTATTGTCGGGGGTTGCCAGCGCCACCTCCACCACCTTGGTAATCTCCAACGCCAACTGGGCGGTCAATCAGTTTTACGGCTGCACCGTCTATAACTCGAACAACACCTTGAGCGGGATCGTCACCACCAACAACGCCAACACCATGTGGTTTCTGACTTCCGCCTCGCCGTGGTATCAAATTCATTTTGCAGCGGGGGACACGTTCGTGGTTCATCTGGTTTATCCCCAGTTGGACCAACCGGGCCGTGGCTACGGAACCTTGTTGACGGGGGCCACGCCAAACCCCATCTGGGCCAATCAAACCTTGGAACCCATTTATTTTTGGAGCAATTCCTTGGACTACAATTTCCAGCCGACGGCGTCCGGCGGCCTGGGCTACAGTCTTTACCCCAACATCGCCAACGGCCGTGATTTCACGAACGCGGTCAAGGCCGGTTACTCGCCGTTCATTTATCCGCATCCGCTGAATGTTGACACCAGCAGCAGCACCAACAACACCGCCGCCATCAAGCCGCCGCCGCCTTCGAGTTTGAGCACGCACACGCCGGGACATTGATTTTAGAAACGGGCGGTGCCGCAGATGGTTGGGAAGACAAATCAGAGAAACCCTATGGCTGAACTTTTGCACCGAATTAAAAAGCGAATCCGGCTGCCGGCTCCGCTGTTCAAATTATTGAACGGCGGCAAGCCGTCATTTGAATGTCCGGTCTGTCATTACCACGGGCCGTTTCGCGATGTGAATTCCTTCGCCGGCCGCCGCAGGCACGGGGAATGTCCGGCGTGCGGCACGCTCGAACGCCATCGCGTGCAATATCTCGTCGTGACGGATATTTTGCGCACGCTGGATGTTTCCAAAATGAAGATGCTGCACTTCGCGCCGGAACCATTTTTCCGGAACTTTTTCGTCAGCCGCTTTGGCCAATATGAAACTGCCGATCTGTGCATGAAAGGCGTGGATTACCACGTGGACCTGCAAAAGCTCCCATTCAAGGACGCGACCTACGATTTTATTTTTGCATCGCATGTGCTTGAACACGTTCCCGATGACAAAAAAGCCATCCAGGAAATCCGCCGCATCCTGAAGCCCGGCGGCATCGCCATTTTACCGGTGCCGATTGTCTGCGAAAAAACCGTCGAATATCCGGAAGCCAATCCGCACGAGGCATATCATCAGCGCGCTCCCGGGCTCGACTATCACGAAAAATTCAAACCGTTTTTTGCCACGGTGGAAACGCGCACTTCAGAGACGTTGCCGGAAAAATTCCAGCCGTTCATTTTTGAAGACCGCACAATCTGGCCGACGAAAGACGTGCCGCTCCGCCCGCCCATGGCCGGTCCGCGCCACATTGACGTGGTGCCGATCTGCCGCGCCTGAATTTTTCGCGCGTGAAATACATTCTCATCACTTCGGCCCGAAACGAGGCGGCGTTTATCACCAAGACGCTCGACTCCGTGACGGCCCAGACGCAACGGCCGGAACGCTGGGTGGTCATTGACGATGGCTCGAGCGACCGCACGGCGGAAATCGTCACGGGCTATGCGGAAAAATTTCCGTGGATCACGCTCGTCCGCAATCCCCGGCGCGAAGGCCGGAATTTTGCCGCCAAAGCGAACGCCGTGAACACCGCGCTCGCGCAAACACAAGACGTCGCATTTGATGTGCTGGGCAATCTGGACGCCGATGTTTCCTTTGCGCCGGATTACATGGAATTCTTGATGCAAAAATTTGCCGCCGATCCGCGCCTGGGCGTCGCCGGCACGCCGTTCACGCAGGCAGGCGGCTACGATTCCACGCGCGACAGTTTTGAAGGTGAGAATTTTGTCGCTGGGCCGATCCAGCTTTTTCGCCGCGAATGTTTCCGCGAAGTCGGCGGCTATGTGGCGAGTCCCGCCGGCGGCGTGGATTGGATCGCCGTGACGACCGCGAAGATGCTTGGCTGGACGGCGCGTTCGTTCGCCGAAAAACGATTTCATCATTACCGCTCCATGGGCACGGCGGAAAAAAGCCCCGTCGCCGCGCTGTTCAGCTACGGACAAAAAGATTATTACCTCGGCGGCTCGCCGGTGTGGCAACTGTTCCGCGTGACGTTTCGCCTGTTGAAAAAACCTTATGTCGTCGGCGGCTGCGCCCTGTTTTGCGGCTATCTTTGGGCGGCGGTCAAACGCGTGCAGCGGCCCGTCTCGCGCGAGCTGATGCAATTTCACCGGCGGGAGCAGATGAAAAAACTGCGGGGGATTTTCCGTTCGTTACTGCGCTTGAAAAAAGCGG
>CAJAQO010000209.1 GCA_903944085.1 uncultured Verrucomicrobia subdivision 3 bacterium | reverse complement strand
GGAGCGTGAACGCAGGGAAAATAACCGGCGACGGGCGGCGGCAGAAGATAAGCCGCCTATGGAACTGAGGCCCGCGTGTGTCTGGCATCGTGGCGATACCGGCCAGCGAGACGGACGATTCTGGGAATTGTGAGAATGGTTTTCCGCTCCATTGCTGCGGATTGATCCAGTCCTCAAACCTTTGTTCTGAAATACGCAATCGTGTCGGTCAGCCCGTCGGCCAGCTTCACTTTCGGCTCCCACTTCAGGATTTTTTTTGCCTTGGTGATGTCGGGCTTGCGCTGTTTCGGGTCGTCCTGCGGCAACGGCTTGAACACGATTTTGCTTTTCGATTTGGTCGCGCGGATAATTTCCTCGGCGAACTGCACCATCGTCATTTCCGTGGGATTGCCAATGTTCACGGGCAAATCGTAATTGCTCATCATCAGGCGATAAATGCCCTCGATCAAATCCGAGACGTAACAAAAACTGCGCGTCTGCGTGCCCTGACCAAAGACGGTGACCGGCTTGTGCTTGATGGCCTGGCTGACGAATGCCGGCACCACGCGACCGTCGTTGATTCTCATGCGCGGGCCGTAGGTGTTGAAAATGCGGACGATGCGCGTCTCGACTTTGTGTTCGCGGTGATAAGCCATCGTCATCGCCTCGGCAAAACGCTTGGCCTCGTCGTAGCAGCCGCGCGGGCCGATGGTGTTGACGTTGCCCCAGTATTCTTCCGGCTGCGGATGCACCAGCGGGTCGCCGTAAATTTCCGAAGTCGAGGCGATGAGAAAACGCGCCTTTTTTTCCTTCGCGAGACCGAGCGCCTTGTGCGTGCCCAGCGAGCCGACTTTCAAAGTTTGAATCGGCAACTCCAGATAATCAATCGGGCTGGCGGGCGAGGCGAAATGCCAGACGTAATCCACCGGGCCTTCGAGAAAAAGAAATTCCGTGACGTCCTGCTGGATGAATTTGAAATTCGGATTGCCGCCGAGATGCGCGATGTTGTCCACGCTGCCGGTGACAAAGTTGTCAATGCCGATGACTTTATGGCCGCGCGATACGAGCAAATCGGTGAGGTGCGAGCCAAGAAAACCGGCGGCCCCGGTGACGACGGAGGTGGGTTGTTTGTTTTTCATTCCAAGTCGGGAAAGCCTAGTGGAACGCCGCGCCGATTCAATGACGAAACCAAAGTCATTCAAACCGGCGCTTCGTTCAGACTTTTATCAAACACTTCCGGGCCGTCATTTCTCGCCGCTCCCGCTGGCTGCCGGGTCAATTACCCAAATACTCGCGCGGGTCGGTGACCTTGCCGGTCAAGGCGCTTGCCGCCACGGTCATCGGCGAGGCGAGAAATACTTTCGATTCCTTGTCGCCCATGCGGCCGGGGAAATTGCGGTTGGTCGCGCTGATGCAATTGATGCCGGATTTGTTGATGCGGCCGAACGTGTCCACCGGGCCGCCAAGGCAAGCGGCGCAGCCGGCGTTCTCGGTCATCTGCACGCCGGCGTTCACCAAGATGTTCCAAATCGTCGTGTTGCCCCAATAAGTTGACTGCAAATCGCGCACGATTTCCGGCGTCGCAGGCACGCCGAACGTATCAATCACCACTTTTTTGCCGCGCAGCACGCGGGCGAATTCCACGAAGTCGCTCGTCTTGCCACCGGTGCAGGAACCGACGTAGGCGCGATCCAATTTCGTGTCGCCCATGTCCTTCGCCTTCTTGCGCTGGCCCGGATCAGGATGACACGCAACCGTCGGCTCGAGCTGGCTCAAATCCACGACGAGTTCGTAAACAAATTTTTCGTGCTTGTCGCGCTCGACCGGCTGGTAGGTGGATTTGGTGCCGTTCAATTTCACGCGAGAGTCCACATATTCCGCCGTGCGCGAATCGAATTCAAAAATGCCGTTCTTGCCGCCGGCTTCGATGGCCATGTTGGCAATGGTCATGCGATCATCAATTGAGAGATTGCTCGCGCCTTCGCCGTCAAACTGCATCGCGCGATAGGTTGCGCCATCGAAACCGATTTCGCCGATGCAGTGCAAAATAATGTCCTTCGCCATCACGCCCGGCTGCAATTTTCCTTCGAGCCGGAAGTGCATCGTTTCGGGAACTTTGATGAGCAATTTGCCGGTGCCCATCACAAAACCAGCGTCAGTATTGCCGATTCCCGTCGCGAACTGGTTGAATGCGCCCGCCATGCAGGTGTGCGAGTCCGTGCCGAAAAGAATTTCGCCCGGCCGCGTGTGGCCTTTCTGCGGCAACGCCGTGTGGCAAACGCCCGCGTAGCGCGAACCGTATTGGCGTTTCATGTTGCCTTTGACCGCGTCGAAAACCCAGTGGCCGTTCTGGTCATCAATGACGTCGTAGAAATATTCGAGACCCTGCTCGCGCGAAAAATCGCGGAGGATGTCCACGTTGCGATTGGATTTGGAATCGGCGGTGAAAATGTAATGGTCGGGAATGATGACGATTTTGGATTTATCCCAAACTTTCGCGTCCTTGCCGAATTCGCGTTTGAACACGCCGATGGTGCCCGGCCCGCAAACATCGTGCGTCATGAGCACGTCGGCATTCACCCAGATATTGTCGCCGGCCTGGACGGATGGTTTGCCGGCGGCGCGCGCAAGGATCTTTTCTGTCAACGTCATAGTCGGGAGAAAATAGCGGATGCGCGGGCCAAGTTCAACTGCGGCTTTGCGCCGGCGCATTCCGGTTCGCGGCGCGGTGCGGGGCTGTGAACCGGGCCGCCAGTTTGCCCGCCCGCCGACTTTTCATTTGCCCGCCCGTGTTTTTGGCCGATAATTGAGGCCGCTTGAGTTTTAAAATCTAACATGGCCCGGCTGGTCGTCATCACCAAAGGCGTGTCCGCGTCCGCCCACGAACTGGGCGAGGCTTGGGCGACGATCGGGCGTGCCGATGGCAACACGTTTCAAATCATCGAGGCGTCCATTTCCGGCCGGCATTGCGAGGTGCGGCTGCGCGGCGAGGAATTGCACGTGCGCGATTTGCTTTCCACCAACGGCACCTTTGTCGGCGGCCAGAAAATTTCCGAAGCGGTGGTCAAGCCCGGCCAGACGCTGCGGTTGGGCGACGTGGAACTGCGGTTTGAAGCGGTCACACCGGAAACCGCGCTCACCGGCCAAAAACCGGGGGCAAAAACGGCCGCCGTTGCCGCGCCCAAAGTGGCGGGCGCTCCGCCGGGCCGCGAGCCGGAAAAACAATTTCAAATGTTGTTCGTGGACGACAGCATGGCGTTTCTCGAATTGTTCGGCGACTTGTGCGCCGAGTTTTCCAATCAGACGTGGAAAATTCACAAGGCGACTTCTGCCGACGCTGCGCTGGCGCGACTGCGCGAGCAGGCGGTGGACCTGGTGCTGCTGGACATCACGATGCCATTGCTCGACGGCCTGCAACTGCTCGGCATCATCAACCGGCGTTATCCCGGCCTCAAAATTGCGGTGATGACGGGCAGCGCCACCGAGGCCAAACGCGCCGACGCGCTCGCGAACGGCGCGGAGCTGTTCCTCGAAAAACCACTGACGGCCGACGGCATGCGATCCGTTTTCAATGTGCTGCACGATTTGGTTTCCTGGAACCGCGAAGGTTTTACCGGCGCGCTGCGGCAGGTGGGCTTGCAAGAAGTCATCCAGGTGGAATGCAACGGCCGCCATTCTTCCATCCTGGAAATTCGCAACCCGGAAATGCGCGGACAGATTTACATCGAGGCCGGCGCGGTCACGCATGCCGCCGTGGGCGAACTCACGGGCGAACTGGCGTTTCAGCGGCTGCTCTCGCTGCGCGGCGGCGAGTTCGAGTTGAAGCCGTTCAAGGCGCCGCCGCAGCGAACCATAAATATCCGCTGGGAATTCCTGCTGATGGACGCCGCCCGCGCCACGGACGAAGAAACCATTCTCATCCAGAAGCCCGCCGCTCCGGAACCGGCGGCCGATGGCGAAACCGAACATATCGCGGTGGGCGACAATCTCATGATGGTTCCGGTTGAAGCCACCAGACCAGCGCCGGCAGACCGCACCCAATCTTAATTTCCCATGCTGCAAAAAATCGCAAAGAAAAAAATCCCGGCGCACGGCGGCCGGTTTGCCATCGTGGCCTCCACCTACAACGCGCGTTTTGTGGACGCGATGTTGCGCGCGGCGAAAGCGGAGATTCTCCGCGCCGGCGGCACCGTGCAAATTGTCCGCGTGCCGGGCGCGTATGAAATCCCCGTGGTGGCCGCCCGGCTGGGGCGCGCGAAAATTTTCTCCGGCATCATCTGTCTCGGTGTGATTCTGCGTGGCGCGACGACGCACGCGCAGCACATTGGCGAGGCGGTGAGCAACGCGCTGGTGCAAATTCAAATTCAACACGAAGTGCCGGTGATCCACGAAGTGCTGCTGCTGGAAAATGAGCAGCAGGCGAAAGAGCGTTGCCTGAGCCGGACGCATAATCGCGGCACGGAGGCGGCGCAGACCGCTTTGGAAATGGCGCGCGTGATGAAAAGTTTGCAAGGCTGACGGCTTGCGGCAAACTGGGGCGAATGCCCTATCTGTCAATTTTCATCATGATTGCCTTCGCGGTTTTTTATCATCGCGCGGCCGAGAATGAAAATGAATCCACCCTGCTGTGGTCCGGTCTGTCGGTTTTAATTTCCGCCGCGACGCTGTTCTATTTTCATTGGGGAATCCTGGGCGTTTTGCTGGGGCAGGCCGCGTTGCTGGCGGGGATCACGGCGTTGCGGCTGTGGCGTGACCGTGACTTGTGAAACATTTCACAATCCGCTTGCCGGTAATGCCGGCCAATGTTACTTTCCCCGCGCTACTAAAACTTATGAAAAAATCTCTTTTGCTCCTGTCGCTGGGAATTTTTTCCGCGCTGCAACTGGCCCGCGCGGCGGACATCACCGGCACCATCACCTTGAAAGGCACGCCGCCCGCCGAGCGCGAACTGACGCCGATCAAGGATGACCCGAACTGCGCCGCGCTGTATCCGGGCGCGCTGCCGAAAACAAAATTTTATGTGGTCAGCGCCGGCGGCGAACTGGCTGACGTGATTGTGTCGCTCAAGGGCATTACCGGCAAATCCACCGGCGCGAGCGCGGCTCCGGTGACGCTGGATCAAAAAGGCGCGCTTTACACGCCGCAGATCCTCGCCATCCAGACCGGCCAGAAACTGATCGTGAAAAATTCCGACCAGCTTGTTCACAACGTTCACACCAAGCCGGCGGCCAATCCCGAGGCCAACCAGGTGCAAATGCCCGGCGGCGCGGATTTGACTTACACTTTCGACAAGCCGGAGCCGTTCCTGAAATTCCAGTGCGATGTGCATCCTTGGATGTTCGCCTGGGTCAGCGTCTTTGATCATCCGTATTTTGCCGTGAGCGGCGCGGACGGAAAATTCACCATCAAAAACGTCCCGCCGGGCAAATACACCTTGGAAGCCGCGCACCGCAAACTCGGCGTGCAGACCGCCGAAATCGAAGTCAAAGACGACGGTGCCGCGCAGAGCTTCACGTTTGAAGTGAAATAAATTTTTTCGCCCACCAGCGACCGCTGCGCGAAAAATCCGCAGCGGTCGTTTCTTTTTTGGAACATGCACAATAAATATTCGCCCGCGCTTTTTTGGTTCGCCGTGCTGAACGCCGTCGCCACGTTTTTGCTCATCGGCCTCGGCGGCCTCGTGACCAGCCACGAAGCCGGCATGTCCGTGCCCGACTGGCCGACAACTTACGGCTACAACATGTTCCTGTTTCCCGTGGACAAATGGATCGGCGGCATTTTCTACGAACATTCGCACCGGCTGCTCGCCTCGCTGGTTGGGTTTTTGACCACCATCCTCGCCGTTTGGCTCTGGCTGAAAGATGCCCGCAAATGGATGCACTGGCTCGGCATCGCCGCGTTTCTGCTCGTCATCGCGCAGGGAATTCTCGGCGGCCTGCGCGTGCGCTGGCAGCTTGATTGGCTCGGCGTCCCGCACGGCGCGGTCGCGCAAACTTTTCTCGTGCTCACCTGCGCCATCGCGCTGTTCACCAGCCGCTGGTGGCAAAATTCTGAAACGGAAAAACAAATTTCCGTTCCTCGCGGGCTGCGCAGCCACGTGCTTTACGTCACGATTTTAATTTTCATCCAGTTGCTCGTCGCTGCGACCATGCGCCATCAGCACGCGGGATTGGCCATCACGGATTTCCCCGCTGCCTACGGAAAAATCTGGCCGTCCACATCGCCGGAAGCCATTGTGGATTACAACGCCCACCGCCCGCCCGGCACCATTGGCAATCCCATCACCGCGTTTCAAGTGAACCTGCAAATGATCCATCGCCTCGTGGCTTATCTGATTTTCCTCGGCGTGGCGGCGACGGCGATGCTGGCGCGCAAAAAACTCGGCGGCGGCGACGGGCTGACGAAGTTCGCTTTTTTCTGGGCGGGGCTGCTGACGTTGCAGATTATCTTGGGCGCGGCGACCATCTGGTCCAACAAGGCGGCGGACGTGACCACGCTGCATGTCATGGTCGGCGCCTCCGCGCTGCTCACCGGCGCGCTGTGGTGGCTCGTGGCCGCGCGGCGGACGACTTTGGCGAAGTGAAATCCTTTTTGCCGTGACGTCTCGCTGGCAGGGGGAAGTCTGCTTGCGCATCGTTGCTTGCCAACGAGCGTGTTCGGATTTGGGAAGCCCGTGAGGGCTGGCATAATTGTAGTATCGGCAATCATCAGTTTTTCCAAGCTCCGTGCAGGAGCGACATCTGTTGAACATGCCGCCCCGACGAGGCTGAAATGATTTTGGGTGCGTGATTCTATAAATATGCCGCGCCGCTGGCGCTGGGGATGGTAGGGCGGGCAGTCCCCTGCCCGCCGCCGCCTGCCAACCGACACGCTCCGGCTTACCACGACGGCGCGCACGGAGCGACGTGCCCTACCGGCCATATTATTTCCTTGCGCCGGGAGCGGGTTTGGCAAAGTATTTTAATGCCGGGGCAAAACGCCACCGGGCAACCAAATAAAATAACACCAAGAAACACTCACCAAAACATAATTTAGCGTAGCACGGCTACGGTCTTTGCAGAAAACCGCGAATTTTCAAAAGAGAGACCCAGCCCAAGCGCGCGCCACCCGGGCGCGGCTTGGAGCATTCTCTCTCAAGGCGCTTCGCGGTGCCTCTGCAAAGGGTGCGACAAGTTCGCGCCCTTTTGTTTTTCCGTCGTTTGTGTGGGGCTAAAATCCACAGGAAAACAATATGCCAAAACACGAACAAGAAATTAACGGTAAGCAGACATGGATGATTACAGAACCCATCGCTGGAATGCTTCCAGATAAATCGGGTTACAAAGAGGATGGATTTATTGTGCAATTTGGCCTCAAAGGACAGATCGGAAATTACATTAACAATGGCAAGCCTCATGTAAAATTTCCCACAGAACCTGAAGCCGCTGCTGCCGGCTTGGCTGAACTAACAAAACAACTCAAATAACAACAGCGAACATCGTCCACAAAGGAACCAAAACAAAAAAAAGGTCCAAAATGTCAAAAAATATTTTTATCGAAACGCTCAAGAAATGTGAACATTTGTCAATCAACTCGCTTGGGAAATTGGCAATCAAAACCGTGGAAGGTCTCATGGATGAATCTGACAAGCAGTCCAGAGAGGATTTAGCTGAAAACCTAAAGGGACATATCACGCTCATCTTGAGAAAAGCACGGAACCAGTCACGGAAAAAGGGAAAATAATATGCCGCAATTAATCTAACCGGTATAAACCAATAACTAGATAATTAAATGCTTTAAGTGAAGCGGAGTCCAGCAACCGCTTAACAAACGGGGCGTATCCGAAAAGCCAAACGAGTAGGAATTAATAGCAAACAGACACAAAAATGAAAGCATACACAGTATTCGAAAAAGACGGCGTTAAGGTTGCGGTAAAACAAGGTTGGTCGTGGCCAGCATTTTTCCTTTCGTGGATTTGGGCATTCACCAAAAATCTGATGCTGCCCGGTGGTATCTGTTTGGCCATCCTTGCAGTTGGATTATTTCTAGGCCTCATAGTTCCACTTGGCGTAATCGCTGGAATTGTTTTCGGCATCATGGGGAATAAATGGTGGGATGCCAACTTGCTAAAAAATGGCTATTCAAAGTTGGGGACGGTCAAAGCAAAAAATCCGGCTGAAGCCGTTTCCACAAGAATTTGATGCTAATTTTGCTCTGCAAATGAAGCGTCTTGCTTTCGCCAGCATGGGTGTAGGTTTATTCCTGCTCCCATGTTGGTTCAACATGATGCGAGAGCTGGATTGAAATACGGTAATTCAAATCTATCTCAATGCTTATGAAAAAATCAAAATGGTTCTTTTGGAGTTTTCTCCCATTTGTAAATTTCGCCGCGTGGATTCACGCCGGAATTCGGACTGGACGGAATTCCTACTATTTCCTCGCCGCAGTTTACTCGCTTCCCTTCACCGTTGCAGTAACGGTAGGCGCGGTGCAAGAAAATTTGGGACTTTCCAAACAAGCAGTTGACCATGTGAACGATTTTGTAGGCACAGCCGGCGTTTTGTTGTGGATCGCTGGCATGATTCACGCTTTATTAAAAAAGGACTCGGTAGATCAGCAAATTCAAGCCTACGATGACGGACGAATGCATGTGGTTCGAGCTGTGGCAAATTCTCCTTCGCAACTTTCGAATCCGATTCTTCCGGCGGCGGTGGATGCGTCTCAACCTCGGATACAGACTGTGGCATCGGCACCGCCAGCGTGGCAACCGCCTGTGGAACCAGCGACTGCAACCGCAAAGGCTGCCATAAAAGGAGCAATTCTTGATTACAGCATTCAGACGGGTGAAGGCATAATCAGCGGAGACGACAACAACCGCTATAAGTTTGCCGGTTCGGAGTGGAAAGCATCCGAGGCTCCGGCTCGCGGACAGAGGGTTGATTTTAATGTCGTTGGTGGTCGTGCTATTGAGGTGTTTCAAGAGCAGTCCTCAGTCCTCAAACAACGAATACAAAAACCACAGGCTTTTACGCCGTTTTCTACATCAAATAATTCTGTAAAAGGAAAAACAAACCAACACGCCGGGAAACGAGGGGTGCTTGGTGTTGTGGTTATCATCTTTGGATTGTGGATGATGATTGGAGCGAAAAAAGATGCCGGAGATGTTGCTAAAACCTACTTTCAAAGTGGGCAACAGGGAGGATTTGTGGGACTTGCGGCAGATAATGCTCTCGCAAAAACAGCCGGTTACGACTCAATGGAAGATTATATGGCCGAACAAAACCGAAGTAGTGGCCTGTTCTGCATATGTGTTGGAGTGGGACTCACAGTTTGGGGATACAAGAAATATTACAACAGTCCGGTGCAAACAAAATGAATTAGCACAGAAACAAATCGAAATAATATGAAGGGAACCATCCTCGACTACAGCATCCAAACGAGTGAAGGCATCATCTCCGGCGATGACAACAATCGCTACAAGTTTTCCGGCTCGGAGTGGAAAGCATCCGACGCTCCCGCTCGCGGACAGAGAATAGATTTCGATATTACGGCAGGCCGTGCCACTGGCGTTTATCGAGAGTTAAACCAAACGGTGCTTGAGTCCAAAACCACGCAGCCATCTGTGATCGATTTCAGTGATTTATCTCCCTATTATCAAGAGGAATTCAAGAAAATCTTGGAATCTGGCGAAACATACAAAGGAAAATGGAATTGGGCTGCCTTTCTATTTGGCGGTTTTTGGGCGATGACGAAACAACTGTGGCTGTCGTTGGCAATTTGCTTCGTAGCCGGTTTAGGCACCGGCGGGGTGGCTTGGTTTGTTTATTGGTTTATTTACGGAATTCGAGGCAATTTCATTTATTACACGCTCCACACCAAGAAAAAGCACTTGTGGGCATAATAGCGGCGCGCGTCACTCCGTGCGCGCTGTCGTGGTGAACCTGAATGCGTTCGTTGGCAAGCGGCGGCGCGCACGGAGTGACGCGCCCTACCTGCCGCAGTTTTTTTTCAAGCCCGTGAGGGCTGGCATATTTGTAGAATCGCCAACCACCCATTTTCCAAGCTCCGTTTAGGAGCGGCATCATCCGGCCATGTCGCCCCGCCGGGGCTGAAATTCTCTTTGGGTTTGTGAGGCTACAAATATGCCGCGCCGCTGGCGCTTTGACTTCAAGCACACGCTCCAACGCCGCCAGCATGTCGGCTGATGGTAAAAGCCCACGCGCTGGCGATATCGGCAGACGGGCTGGAAGTCCAAGCCTCTGTGCTTTTGGCGTCGGCGGGCGGGCTTTGGCTGCAAGCCGACGTGCGCGCGGTCGAGTTTCGGGATCAAAATGGGAAAAAGTGATGGTTTTCACTGAAAACGCCATTTCCCCTATCCTCTGCGGATTTTCTGGCGGGTGGAACCAAATCAACTTGACTTTTAGTATTAGATCTATAGGATATAAATCAATGGACGGAGTATCAATATAAAGGGTGTTCATAAAGAACGCCGCCGGACAGAGCAGGTTAAATACTATGAAAAATAAAGCAAAACTCAATAAAATGGAGGTGGATTATGGGAAATAACCACAAACAAACCAAAACTCGGGCTAATGCAATCGTCACGGCATGGGGGAGCCTGGCCAAGGATGATTTATTCGCCGGTTACACCCTGGCGCAGTTCCAGCAGTTGCAGGCGGATGCCCAGGGCAAGTCGGATGCCTTAAAGTCGCTGGACGCCGGTTATACTGATGCCATGATGCAGCGGGACGCCGCCCATGACACCTTGAACACGGCCATGCTCAATGTGGTGGACGGGGTCAAGGGCAACACCGCCAAGTATGGTGCCAACAGCAGTCTCTACAAAGCGATGGGTTATGTGCCCCGTGACGAGCGGGCGAGCGGGTTGACCCGCAAGGCCAGCACCACGGTCAGCACGGGCGGGACAACCACCGGCACGGCCAAGGCAACGGCCAGCCCGGCAGCCACCGTTCCAACCGCCACCACCAGCGGCAGTGTGAAGAACTGAAAATGAACACCGCTGCGCCAAACGGGCGCAAACCCATCAGCGGCGGGATGGGCGAGGGCTGAACACCGGTTCAACCTTCCCCCATCCTGCCGCTGACACAACCCCGCCACGCTTGAATGAAAGTTCAGGCGCGGTGGGTATTTTGCGGTCGTAAACCAGAAACAATCAGGCGTGGCTGGTGAAATAATGGTTTCACCGAGGCTCATCAGGGTTTGTCCGCATCAAATTTTACGGCAAACGACATTGACATATTTTGCCACCGCATGACAAAATAGGTTGAATTAGGTGTGGTTCTAACCACGAAATGATTACCAGCAAAGCATGAAAGCATCGGCGGCAGCATTGAATTCAACGGCAGTTTTTGAGAAAAGCTGGACGGCGGTCTTCGCGGACCTCGTCAAGGCGCGGCTCACCCTGCTCGTGCTGCTCACCACGTTGGTCGGGTTTTACCTCGGCGAAAGTGGCGGCGTGGACTATCTGCTGATGTTTCACGCGCTGTTTGGCACGGCGCTCGTGGCGTCCGGCGCGGCGGCGTTGAACCAGTTGCTCGAACGCGAATACGACGCCAAGATGCGCCGCACGGCTGGCCGACCGCTGCCGTCGGGTCGGTTGCAGCCCGCCACCGTCGCGATCTTCGGCGGCATTTGTTCGGTGGCCGGTTTGATTTATCTCGCGACGCTCGTCAACCTGCTCACGAGTGTCGTCGGCGCGGTGACTTCCATCAGCTATCTTTTTATTTACACGCCGCTCAAGCGCGTGACCTGGGTCAACACGCTCGTCGGCGCGATTCCCGGCGCGCTGCCGCCGCTGATGGGCTGGACCGCCGCGCGCGACGAATTGAGCGGCGAAGGCTGGACGCTGTTTGCGATTCTGGCCTTCTGGCAGATCCCGCATTTCATGG
>CAJAQO010000208.1 GCA_903944085.1 uncultured Verrucomicrobia subdivision 3 bacterium | reverse complement strand
GCATGAACGGATGGGTTTTAATGGAAATGAGGGGTTTCATAGCATGGTTTTTTGGAGTGGTTTTGTGGCTGGAAATTGGTTAATACGTTTCAGAGTGACCGCGCCATTGTTTAGGTCAAGCCGAAACTCATGGAAAACATTGTGTCTTCGATGGCACGGTCGAAGTCACGGAAACGTAATTATAATTGAAAAAGGCGATCGCGTTGCCGCGAGCGTAATGTTGCCGTGGTTGCCGTGACCATTGAAAGGATGCGTGACGCAGTTGGCCCGGCCACCATCTGCGGTCGGGTGGTTCAAGTATTGGGCAGCGGTTTAAGTTCACGGAGTGCTGCCCCGGCACGCTGAAAATCAACCGGGCTAAGGGGGACTTTGCTCACGGTTGGAAAAAACCGCCGTTTCGATCACGCTCCCCCCAAAATCTCAGCATTCTCCGTCAAAAACTTCACACGCTCACCCGTGTGAAAGCAGCGGGTTAGCAATAATGCCTGGCCCGGCGGGACACCGCAAAACCGACCGCTTGACTTGCCGCCAGTTTCATCCACCTTCAAACCACATGGGCAAATCGTTAAATCTAAAGTTTCCGGGCGTCCGTTTTGAAGATGGATTGCGGAAGATGTTGAACACCGCGCCGCCGCTATCCTCGAAATCTGCCAAGAAAACGGCCATCAAGCCAAAGCGCGCCAAACGCTAAGGGGATGGCAATTTGACTTGGCGCGGTTTGCGTGTAGCCAAAGAAAATAAAGGTGTTATTTCCGAATTTTAAGTGGCGGTCTAAGACTTTAGGAAATGTAGCGGGGCGAGCCTTGTAAATTGCCGTCCACACACAAATTCAGGCTGTATTCGCCAAATTCAGGGGAAATAATTCCGTTAAGCCCAATAATCCCAATGTTCGCCCCAGTGCTCAAGCGGAGAGCGTGTCGCGTTGTAATTTCTTTGTTAAATGGCGGCGTAGGCAATGCTCCATCTTGATTAAATATGGACATATTTATGCCATGCTTGCCGGCCTCTGACGCGATAAAACGAATTCGAAAGACTATTCAGCATCTTGGAATTTTCAAAGGCGCTTTATCAGCATAAATTCCATCGGATATTTTTGAAATACTTAATGCGTCCCAGCGCCATGCGCCGAGTCGCAAAGCGTAAAAATTTCCAAATTCGTCTTTTAACTATCCTCCGTTTTCCCTGCTTTTCCGTTAAGAACTTTGCGTTTGGCAACTATATAATTCCGAGCGGCGGCGGGCATTTTTTTCTGATGGGACGACCGGTGAGCGCCCGAAGACGCGCCGCCACTTAAACTGAACCGACCGAGAATAGTCCGGGGCATCGCTTCCGGGATACGAGTGCGAGCCGTAGCGCCGATGAGAAATGAAAGTTTTGCGCTCACCGGTTGCCTGCGGATACATCTTTTGGCGCGGGCCTGGGCTGGCATGAGGCCTCGCCGCATTTGACCGCAGCCAAAATCGGGTTTAGTTTGCTGTCCTGATCGGGCATGATGAAAGAGGTAAAACAGTCGTTTAAAATTTTGGTCGTGGACGACGATCCGAGCGTGAGCAGCATGTTTCGGTCGCTGCTTGAATTTGACGGACATGACGTCCAGACGATTGGCAGCGCGGAAGCGGCGCTGCCCTTGCTCGAACAAACCCATTTTGACCTGATCATCACTGACTATTTGATGCAGGGAATGATGGGGGATGAATTTGCGGCGCTAGTCAAGGAACGCTGGCCGGACCAACCTATCATCATGGCCAGTGGCTCATACTCAAATAGCACCGTTGTGGGCAAGGGAGCTCTCTGCGTGGACTATTTTCTCAGCAAACCGTTTTTGATGGGCGAACTGCGGGACGCAATTACCTGGGTGCTCACGCATCATAGTGATAATCCACAGGGCGGTCCGCGCACTCCTTGGATACCCGGCAGCCACATGACCGGGACGGACACAACCGGCCAGCGGCCGGATGATTACAGTGATCTTTGAAGCGGATTTCCACGGGCTGAGCCCTTTGGCACCGCAGACACTTTTAATCCTCCGCTTTAGAAAGCAAAGGAGTTCACGGATAGGTCAGTCGGTGCTACTCATCCCAGTTGGTTCTGACGATCGGGATGCTCAATTGGTTGGTGGTTGTGGCACCCGTTCGCCGGGCTTAACATTAATCCGGTTTTGCCGCCAATTTGGTGGTTTACATTGCAAATCAAGCCGTCAATCTTGGCTGGCCGCAAGACGTGTTAGATTTATGCTCCAACTTTTTTCACTGAAATCTTGAGCGTTCCGCTATTCGAAAATGAGAGTGCGTGAAAAGATTTTGCTGCGTTGCGCCCCCACGCTGATAGCAGCGTTCGGGTTCGCCTTTTTGCTGTTCTCCGGCACCGCACCCGCTACCGAGTCGTTTACTTTGCCCACACCAATGCAGACCTTGACATCCGGTCAATGCCAGCTCGAAATTTCCACCAATCCTGCGTCTGCCGGAGTCAAATTTTGGCTGCCACCCCAATCCGGCGCGGCCACCGGTTTCCAAACGACGAACCCGCTGATGGCCGAAGTGCTGGACGTTTTTGGAGCAACGAATTGGCTGTCCGCTCACTACTCGTCGGTTGTTCTTGTTGCTGGGGCATGGCACTGCGCAGGTGAAATTCGCACGACCAACGGCACCGTATTTGAATTCGCCGACATTTACCACGCCGGGAAACCGGCCGGGACATTCGTGTTGGAGCGCGACGTCACGGTGCGCCGTCCCGCCACCAACGACGCCGGTTTCATGACGCGCTTCAGCCTTGAATCCCGCCAACCAGCACCGTTGGTCGAACAGGAAGTCTTCATTCCGGGCGTTTGGTATCAGGACAACCAACACGTTCCCGCCTACGCGTTGGCGGCGAATCTTTCCGACAATGTATTTCTAATCCGCGAAGATCGCATGGCGTTGCCGCTGGTGATGATGCGCAATAAGAACAGTGGAGCGACCATCACGTTGACCCACTGCGATCCGGACGGGACAACCTGTCTGGCCGACAACCAACCGGAGCGCGGGGTTGATGGGCGTATCCAAGTGGCGTCGCTCGGCCTTTGGTCGCATGAGCACCCGGCGGTATCTTTCTGCTATCCGGCGACTGAAGGCGAACGGAGTTATCTGCGCCGCAACCGAAGCGGCCGCAACGCGGCTGATCACAAGCAATGGGTGGAGCGTTTTCATCCCGTGGCAGCCGGCGTAAAACATGCCTATAACATCATGATCGGATTGTCGGTGGAAACCAATTTTCCCACGGCCATGCGCCACGCCTGGCGCGCCGCTTACGAGGAAAAGCCGCCGCTGATGGCCCACACTGATCTGTCCGCGAGTTATGCGGCGAGCATCCATTTGATTTCCGACTGGAGCAAAACTTACAACAGTTGTGCGGGAATTCCTTTCCGGCTGAAGCTGCCGCAAGGTGAACTGGAGGGCGACGAATTCATCAATTTTCAAATGGGCTTCGTGGGCCAGCAACTTCCGCTCGCGTATCAACTCGTGCGCCATGGATTACTTCATCACGACGAGACAGCGTTGCGCAAAGGCGAGGCGATGGTGGATTTCTGGGCGGCCAACTCGTTGACGCCGGAAGGTCTGCCGCGCACCTGGTTCGACGTTTTTCCCCAGCCGCATTGGCGGAACTATAACACCTATATGCGGATTGCCAGTGATGGCATGGTGGGCGCGCTCAGGGCTTGGGATGTGATGCAGGCGCATGGACAGTCCAAGCCCGAATGGCTCCAGTTCTGCCGGAGCTTTGGTGACTGGCTGGTTCAGCATCAAAACCTGGATGGCTCGTGGTATCGCGAATACGACTGGCACAGCCAGCCGGTGAACCGGGGCAAGCTGAACACTTCGCATCCCGTTCGTTTCCTCGTGGATTTGGCGAAGGCCACTGGGGAAAGGAAATTTCTTCAGGCCGCATTGCAGGCTGGGAATTATTGCTACACCAACATTCATGAACCATTCGCCTACATTGGCGGCACGGCGGACAATCCCAATATCATGGACAAGGAAGCGGGCTTTCTGGCCATGGACGCTTTTCTAGCCCTTCACGACGCGACTGGCGAGCAGCGCTGGCTGGCCGCCGCCGCGCAGGCGGGCGACTTTACCGAAACGTGGGTTTACTGCTGGAATGTTCCGCTCCGGTTCGACGACAGTGCCGTGAACTACCCAAGGGATTGCACCACCACCGGTTTCAGCCTGATCGCCACCGGGCACTCAGGGGCCGACCTGTTCCTGGCGGCAGCACCGTTTCTCTACTACCGGCTTTATGTGGAAACGGGAGACGCGCATTACGCCGCCATCGCGCGCCAGTTGCTTTACAACACCAAACAGGCAGTGGACGTCAATGGTTCATTGGGTTACGGGCACACCGGACTTTGCACCGAAGCCTTGTCGCTGGCACCGCCGCGCGGTCAGGGCGTCAATACTTGGCTGCCTTGGCTGACGTGGGCCATGATTGACCCGCTGGCGAAACTGGAGGATGGTTTTGGAACGATGGATATTCCTGAGATTGGCTCTGGCGCACTGGCAGAACTGCGCGCAAAAGATGCCGCATTTGCGAAAACCCGAGGGCTGCAGACTATTCCGCGCGGCACGCAAAACCCGGCGCATTAAAGCGAACACATTCTTGATTCACCACAAACCAATGCACGGCTGGCGTTATTTGATTTGTGGTTGAGCCACGTCGCTCAATGCCAGAATTTTTTCGCGCGAAGCGTCTTCCTCAGCCGAGTGCGACGGCGAGAAAATATATCCGCCGCCTTTTCCCAATTCGAGCAAGCGCCGCGACTCGGAAATCACTTTTCCCTTCGTGCCAAAATTGACACCAGATCATCAAACCGCTCGTCCACATCGCCGCGTTGGCGGTTTCGCTCACCGGAAACGCTTCGCCGCCAGCGCGCCGTTGAGGTGAAATCTTTCGCCCGCTCCTGCCATTTTACCGTGTAATCAAAGGCGATGGCCGAGAATTTCTTCGCGGCGTCCGGCTGGCCCGCGAGTTCGCACAACTGGGCCAAGCCGCCGATGCCGACAATGGATCAGTCATCGGCGAAGCGCTGGCGAAAAATTCTTCGGCTGGATAAAAAGCTGCAAAAAAAAGCCCCCGGCGCGGTGTCTAAAAATAATCATTGTTCATAAAACCATTGTGGAATCAGGCGAAAACGCATTCCGCTGGAATGCGTTTTTCAGTTGGCACCGCCGTTGCTAAAGGAGCGAGTGCCAATCACAGCCGGAGCCGGTTGGATTCTACCAGGCCCGTGGATGCGGGCGGAACTGGACTGCGCGAATGCGCATGATTGGCCCAGGCGCAGTTCAAACAAAAACTAAACATGAAAAAAATTGAAGCGATCATCAAACCGTTCAAACTGGAAGAGGTCAAGGATGCCCTCAGCGAAATCGGCATCGAAGGCATGACCGTCAGCGAGGTCAAGGGCTTCGGCCGCCAAAAGGGACATACTGAAATCTATCGCGGCAGCGAATATACCGTGGATTTCCTGCCCAAGATCAAAATCGAAATCGTCATCGCGGACGGCCAGAAGGACGCCGCCGTGGGTGCCATCGTCAAAGCCGCCAAGACCGGTAAAATCGGCGACGGCAAGGTCTTTGTCTCCACCGTCGAAGACGCCATCCGCATCCGCACTGAAGAAAAAGGAGATTCGGCGGTTTAACCAACAACAAAAACCTTACTCGACACCAAAATGAAAAAATTCTTTCTTACTTTAGCCTTGATCGCTTCGGCCTCGTTCGGAGCGCTTTCCCTGCGCGCGGATGACACCAACGCCCTGACGACAACGAATGCCGTGGCGATGGCGACCAATGCGGTCGCGGCCGCCGTGCCGGCCGCACCGCCGCTGACCAATGCGCCTTCCTTGGAACAACGCCTCGAATCCGTCGAAGCTTATTTTGCGAATACGGATCCGACCGCGCCTTACAAGGACACGAACGGCAACTACACGGTGAACTTTGGGCTGGGCGCCTCCATCATCAACACCAACCTGTCCAACAGCACCGGCGGGTTTGTTTCCTATCCCGGCGCGGGCCACAATGCCTGGCTGCTCACCAGCACGGCGTTCGTGTTGTTCATGACGCTGCCCGGTCTGGCGCTGTTCTACGGCGGCATGGTGCGCCGCAAGAACGTGCTGTCAGTGCTCGCGCAATGCTTCCTGATCACCGGCCTCGTGACCATCCTCTGGGTGTTCGTCGGCTACGGCATGATCTTCGGCGGCACGGGCGCGCCCGGCAAGGAAGACATCATCTCCGGCTGGGTCGGCAGCCCGATGATCTGCTGGATGCTGAAGAATGTCACCTCGGCGCCCAACGGCAATTATTCCTACTGGGTTTCGGAAAACGTCTATGCCATGTTCCAATTGATGTTCGCCATCATCACCCCGGCGCTCATCATCGGTGCCATTGCGGAACGCATGAAATTCAAGGCCATCTTCGTGTTCATGACGCTGTGGATGCTGCTGGTTTATTTCACCCAGGGCCACGCAGTTTGGGGCATCAACGGTTACATGAACGGCGTGTGGAACGCCAACGCACCAATCAAGGCGATTGACTTCGCCGGCGGCACGGTGGTGCACATGACATCCGGTTGGTCAGCGTTGATCCTGTGCTTGATCCTCGGCAAACGCAAAGGCTTCGGCAAAGAAAACTTCGCGCCGCACAGCCTGGTGCTCACCTACATCGGCACCGGCATGCTCTGGGTCGGCTGGTATGGTTTCAACTCCGGTTCAGCGGTCGCCGGCGACATCATCGCCGCCAACGCCTTCACCACCACGACGATTGCCACGGCCATTGCGTCCTTCGTCTGGCCAATGTGGGAGTGGATCGTCAAAGGCAAGCCGAGCGTGCTCGGTTTCTGTTCCGGCGCGGTGGCCGGCTTGGTGGTGATCACGCCCGCTTGCGGTTACATCACACCTCAAGGCTCGATCTGGATCGGCATTGCGGCCGGCACCATCTGCTGGTTCATGTGCTACAAGGTCAAAGCCTGGTTGGGTTATGACGACGCGTTGGATACGTTCGGCGTCCACGCCATCGGCGGCACGACGGGGGCCATCATGACCGGTATGCTAGCGCGCAATGCGGCGAATCCGAACTTCGCCACCAACTTGAGCAAATACGTCACCGATTCCTGCTTCCAACCGCTCGTCAAGGAACAGCTCAAGGCCGTGGTCATCACCATCATCTTGAGCGTGATCGGAACGATTGTGATCGCCTTCATCACCAAGTTGCTGGTCGGTCTGCGCCCGACGGAAGAAGTCGAAATGGTCGGCCTCGACGAATCCGAACACGGCGAACTCGGCTACCACGACTGAGCGCTGGCGATATTCAGATAGAAAGCCTGACAGACAAATCCGCACGGCGGGCAACGCAAGTTGCCCGCCGTTTTTTTATTGAGTCATCTGCCGCCGAAAAAGTTGCGGGAATGAGAAAGAATCGGGCAGCGCTTAAAATTTCAGCGGAGGCTTCGGTTGGGGAAGTTTACATCACCTGCACCACCAGCGCGGTGGTATTGTCGCGACCGGAATTGACGAGCGAGGCGGCCACCAGTTTTTGCGCCGAGTGGTCCTTGGCGCGCAGCAGTTCCACGAGTTGGCCGTCAAACAGGCCGTCAACCAGACCGTCGGAGCAGAGCAGAAACAGGTCGCCGCGCTCGCAGGCCACCGCGCCGACCTGCGGTTCCACGAACTGGTTTTCGCCGCCGAGGGCGCGTTGCAGGACGTTGCGGCGCGGATGGGTGCGCAGCTCGTATTCATTGATTTTTCCCTGGCGAAACAGCCAGCCGACGTGGGTGTCGTCCTCGGTGAGCTGCTTGACGGTGTTTTTTTTCTTCGGCAAATGATAAATCCGGCTGTCGCCGATGTGGCCGAAATACATCCAGCCGGGCGTGAACCAGCACAGGCTCATGGTGGTCTGCATCCCGTGACATTCCTCGTAGCAACTGCCGAGGTAGGCCAGGGCGCGGTGAACCTGGGCGAAAAGTTCCGCCAGCACGTCGGCAAAACCGGCGTTCATGCCGGTGGCGGATTGCTGGAAGGCGCGGGGAAGCAGGGTGGTGATTTTATCCACGGCGATCTGGCTGGCGTATTCGCCGGCCTTGGCACCGCCCATGCCGTCGCACACGGCAAAGGTGAAATCGTGTTGCTCCATGCCGGCCTCGCCGAATTTGCCGAGCCGGAAAATCTCCCGCGCGTCGAACTGGAGGCCGAGAAAGGAATCCTCGTTGTTCTTGCGCACCCGCCCGATATCCGAGCTGCCGGACCATTTCAGCGCGGGGATTTTTTTGGCGGGGCAGGGCGGCTGGCGTTTCATTTTGGTTCCGTTTTGGATTCGGGAAGAATGGTGGCGAATTCAAAATCAATCAAACAAAAGCGTCCGTCGGAAAAGCGGTAGGTGATGTTGCGCGGATCGGCATCGTCGTGGCGCACGCCGAAATTTTCCAGCTCGGCGAAGAGGCGCTGCGCCCGCGCGTCATCAATGCGCTCGACGCGGGTGCCGCAATTGCTGGTGACAATGCGGAGATTTTTTTCATCCGCTTCCAGCAGCCGCGGAACAAAGTCGCAGCCGTGCGCGGCGAGGTGGCGAAGGATTCGCACCTCGTTGGCAAAGCGTTTGGCCGCATCGGGGCCGTGATACGCCTTGAACACCCGGCCATCAAAACCCAAATGGACGGTGGCGCGGAGCGTGTCTTTTACTTTCAGCATGGGACCGTTGCGGACGCGGCGTTCGTTAGATTCACTATTGCCGATTTTTGGCGCGATGCAAGGCTGCTTCGCGGCGTCACCGCGCGGCGATTTGTCCAGCGCGGCTAAATTTCCACAGCGGATTTTCCGGCGGTGATTTTTGTGTAAAAAACGGTGCGGGCCAAAACCTTTGCCCGATGCGGGGAAAACTGTTTTTTTAGCCGCCGCGAGCAAAGTGCTTGCGAACTGGCATCCGCCCTGCTAAAAAATTTAACCACAAGGTTCACCGAAGGCACTGACGCATCGGGCATGGACCGGTTTTACACAGACAACAACACACACGCACTCACATGGCAAAATATAAATTAGAATACCTCTGGCTGGACGGCTACGAACCCGTCGCCAACATCCGCGGCAAAACCACCCTCAAGGAGTTCGCGAAGTTTCCAAAACTCGAAGAACTTCCTTGGTGGAACTTCGACGGCAGCTCGACGCGCCAGGCCGAAGGCCGCACCTCGGATTGCTTCCTCAAACCCGTGGCCGTTTATCCCGACACCACCAAGCAGAACGGCGCGCTCGTCATGTGCGAAGTTTATATGCCCGACAAGGTGACGCCGCATCCGAGCAACGCCCGCGCGACGATTCCTGACGATCCCGGCGCTTGGTTCGGTTTCGAGCAGGAATATTTCCTCTACAAAGACGGCAAGCCCCTCGGCTTCCCGTGTGGTGGCGGCTATCCCGCGCCGCAGGGCGAATACTACACCGCCGTCGGCTACAAGAACGTCGGCTGCATCGCCCGCGAAATCGTGGACACGCACCTCCAACTCTGCCTCGACGCCGGCATCAACCACGAAGGCATCAATTCCGAAGTGGCCAAGGGCCAGTGGGAATTTCAAATTTTTGGCAAAGGCTCCAAAAACGCCGCCGACCAAGTGTGGGTCGCGCGCTACCTGCTCATGCGCCTGTGCGAAAAATACGGCGTGGACGTGAACTGGCATTGCAAGCCGCTCGGCAAAGATGTGGATTGGAACGGTTCCGGCATGCACACGAACTTTTCCACGACGCACCTGCGCGAAGTCGGCGGCAAGGAATACTTTGAAGCGCTCATGGCCGCGTTCGACAAATACAAGAACGAGCACATCGCGGTTTACGGACCGGACAATCATCTGCGCCTCACCGGCCTGCATGAAACGCAGTCCATTGACAAATTCAACTTCGGCGTGGGCAACCGCGGCGCTTCCGTCCGCCTGCCGCAGAGCTTCATCCCCGACGGCTACCGCGGCTATTTGGAAGACCGCCGTCCGAATTCGCAGGGCGACCCCTACAAGATCGCGGGCCGAATCCTGCAGACCGTCGCCACGGTGCCGACGCCCGGGGCCAAGAAGGCGAAAAAATAGTTTTTAACACGCCAGGAGAATCGTGGGGAACCAAACGGCGCAGACCAAAAGTCTGCGCCGTTTTTTTGCATCCTGCGCGCCACTGGGATTTTTTCCGCTTGTCGAACCTTCGGCAAAGCGCTAAATCCGTCGGCGGCGAAATGAAAATTCTCCACCCGCCCATCGCGGCCGCGAGCGTGCGTTCACACCATGTTGGGAATGGAGTGGATCAAAGTTAACAATGCAAAAAACAATTGCTGACATTCTCGCGGAAGTGCGGGCCATTTATCAGGAACTGGCCAAACGGCCGGTCACGCGCAGTTGCGTGGCGCGGACGGAATGCTGCCAGTTCCAACTCACCGGCCTGACGCCGCAGCTCACCAAGGGCGAAGCCCTGCTGGCGGCCAAGGCGTTCCGCGCCACCGGCCGGAGGAAATTGCCGGAAACGGACGACGGTGCCTGTCCGCTGTTGCAGCGCGCCACCGGCCGCTGCCTGATTTACGCCGACCGGCCGTTCGGCTGCCGCACGCATTTTTGCGCGGCGGCCGGCGGACCGTATGCGCGGAAAGAAGTGCTCGACTTGATCCGGCGGCTGGAAGATTTGGATGTCCGGCTGAATGGCGACGGCCCGCGAAAAATATTTTCGGCCGTGGCCGATGCGCTCGATGAATTACGCTGAAGCCACTTCGCCCGCGCGAATCGCCCAGCGCAGCTTGGCCGGCGCGGAACGCGGATTGGAATGTTGCTCCGCCGGCGTCGGCCGGATGACCTCGTCGGAAATTTTGGAATAAATTCCGCTCGCGAGGCCGGCCGCGAAAGCCTTTTTCACCCGCCGATCTTCGCCGGAATGAAACGTCAGCAGCGCCACACGCCCGCCGGGTTTCAGGCACGCCGGCAGATTCCGCAGAAAATTTTCCAGCGCGGAAAATTCATCGTTCACCGCGATGCGCAACGCCTGAAACACCCGGCGCACGGTCAAATCGGCATCGCCTTTGCCCGAACGCGGCAGCGCGGCACGCACCGCCTCGGCCAGTTGCCGCGTGGACGATAAACTTTTTTCCGCGAGTTGCGATGCGAGTGACGCCGCGCGCGGCTCGTCGGCATTGTTGACCAGCAGTTCCGCGAGCGCGTCAGGCTTGATTTTTTGCAGCAGCACGGACGCCGGCTGGCCGCGCTGCGGATTCATGCGCATGTCGAGCGGACCATCGAGCTTCACGGAAAAGCCGCGCGCCGGATCATCAATCTGCATCGAGGAAACGCCAAGGTCAGCGAGGATCAAATCCGCGCCGGCAAGATTTTGCGCGGCGAGAATTTGCGGCAGGCCGGCAAAATTGCTGCGGTGCGCGGTAAAAACTTTTTCGTCAAAACCCATGGCCCGCAACCGCGCTTCGGACTTGGGAAATTCCACCGGATCCTGGTCGAGGCCGAGCAGTTTTCCGCCGGGCAAAATTTTCGCGAGCAGTTCCTGCGCGTGGCCACCGTAGCCGAGCGTGCAATCCACCGCAGTTTCGCCGGGCTGCGGCGCGAGGGCCTCCAAAATTTCCGCCACCAGGATCGGCCGATGCGTGCCCACCGGCGTTTTGCCGGACGCGATGACTTTCGCGATCGTTTCCGGATCGCGGCCGTGCTCCTTGTATTTGTCCTCGAACCGGCGCGGATTTTTTCCGCGGTAGCGCACGCGGCGTTTGTGTGGCGCGGGTGACGGCGCTGGTAATTTTTCTTCGGACATGGCGGGGATTCTGCGATTCTGCGGGCGTGAATTCGAGGCAAATCATTATTGTCGGCGGCGGCGCGGCGGGATTTTTCGCGGCCATCGCGGCGGCGGAAGCCGACGCGGACGTGACCGTGTTGGAAAAAACTTCGCGCTTTCTCGACAAGGTGCGCATCTCCGGCGGCGGCCGCTGCAACGTCACACACGCGTGCTTCGAGCCGCGCGAATTTGCCGCGCGCTATCCGCGCGGCGGCCAGGCGCTGCTCGGTCCGTTCCAAAAATTTTCCGCCAGCGACACCGTGACTTGGTTCGAATCGCGCGGCGTGAAACTGAAGTCCGAGCCGGACGGGCGAATGTTTCCCATTACCGATTCTTCGGAGACCATCTTGAACTGTCTGACCGATGCCGCCAAAAAGGCGGGCGTGAAATTGCGTTTGAATTGCTCGGTGGAATCCATCGCCAGAAATGCCGATGGAAAATTTGAGCTGACGCTGGCCGGCGGTGAAAAAATTTCCGCCGACAAATTGCTGCTGGCAACCGGCGGCTGCCGCGCGGCGGCGGCGGGTCAGCTCGTGGTCTCGCTCGGCCACACGCTCGAACCGCCGGTGCCGTCGCTGTTCACGTTTCAAATCGCCGCGCCGTGGCTGCGCGAACTGGCCGGCGTTTCGGCGGACGCGGAAGTTTCCATTCCCGCCACCAAATTGCGCGAACGCGGGCCGCTGCTGGTGACGCATTGGGGCTTGAGCGGCCCGGCGATTTTGAGGTTGTCCGCCTGGGGCGCGCGGGCGCTGCACGATTTTAATTATCAATTTCCGTTGCTCGTGAACTGGCTTCCGGCAACCAACGCCGAAAAAATCATCCAGGAATTTCAAACGCGGCGCGCCACCGCCGGCGCAAAATTGTTAGTGAACGTGCCGCTTTTTCCGCTGACCGCCCGGCTGTGGGAGCAACTGGTTTTGGCGGCGGGCATCGCGCGGGACACGCGCTGGGCCGGGCTTACGCGGGCGCAAGCGCTGGCGCTGGCGCAGCAGCTCACGCGCACGGAATTTCAGGTGACTGGAAAAAGTTTGAACAAGGATGAGTTCGTGACCTGCGGCGGCGTGAAACTGGCCGAGGTGAATTTCAAGACGCTGGAAAGTAAAATTTGTCCCGGTTTGTTTTTTGCAGGCGAACTGCTGGATGTGGACGGCATCACCGGCGGCTTCAATTTTCAGGCCGCGTGGACAACCGGTTTTATCGCCGGCCATGCGATGGCGGCTTGAAATAATTTTGCGGAGGTTGTATTTCAATCGCGTGGGCCGGACTTATATCTTCGAATGTCCGCTGTGCCAATACCGCGCAAAAATTTCGGGCGGCATCGACAGCGGCGTGCATTGCGAAATCCAAACGGTCGTGTGCCGCGACTGCCGGGAATTGTTCGACGTCTTCACCCGCCAGCGGCGGCACGCGGACGCGGTGGACGCGATCAAATTTCCCGGCTTTTACCGGCCCGAAATTCCGCCGGCGGTTTTGCGCGACAGCTCGGTGAATCCCAAACGCACTGCGCCACGCCCGCTGGTCTGGCGAAAATTCAAGCTGACCTGCCCCGTCGAAGCAAAACATTTTGTCGAGGCGTGGAATGATCCGGGCCGGTGCCCACGTTGTGGAAATTTCCTGGAAAAAAACGGCATACCGTTCCGGCTGTGGGATTGAGCCGGCAGGAGGATTCATTGCCTTAACAGGGTTTTTTGAGGCTAAACGAGAATCTGTCACTGGGACTTGACACTGGTGCAAACGGGCATACCTTACCAAATATTGCGGCATTGGTGGCAAAAAAGGTTTATGTCGCTTGGTGCCGGCAAAACGCAAAACAAAGCCTATGAAAACAAATCATTCGTTTTTTCTACGCGGCGTTGGCATTGGCTTCGTGCCGATGCTGTTGGGAATGAGCTTGTGCGGCGCACCCCTGACTTGGTTTCCCGGGCCGGCCATAGACAATCCGATTAGCGGGGCGGCAACCGTCACTTCTGGCGGGAATAACATCCTGATTGGCGGCGATTCCTATTACTCGCCTTACAGTTATCCGCTGAGTCTGGCCGCCACGAACAGCTACTGGACTTATCTGGCGGAAATGTTCAGCGTCAATATCGCGCCGGGAGCCGTGGCAAGCGGCGGAATGATCATTGTTTATGGCGGGAGCGACGGAACCAGTTCCCAGAGCACGGTGTTTGGTTACAGTCCTTCCGGCGACACGCCGCAAACTTATAACTCCATGAGCGTCGCCCGTTCTTATCTGGCTTACGCGGCCGACAAGAGCGGCAATGTTTACGCTTTTGGCGGACTGGATGCCAATGGAAATCCGCTGGCATCGTGCGAACGATTTAATCCGGACAATAATAACAGCGCCTGGGCTGCCACCGCTAAGTTACCGGCGGCCTGTTACAACTTCCCCGCCGTGTTCAACCGCACGAACTACATTTACACTTTTGGCGGACTCACCAACACGGCCACCGGGACAGAAACTGCCGCCGTCCTGCGTTACTCGGTGAACGGAAATAGCTGGACCAATCTGGCTCCAATGCCCATCGCCGTCGCCGGCAGCGTGGCAACGTTGGGGCCGGATGGAAAAATTTATGTGGTCGGCGGCACTTCCGGCGGCGTCTCGACCAATGTGGTTCAGATCTTCAATCCCACGGCCAATTCCTGGATGATTGCAACGCCGCTGCCCGAAGGGTTGAGTTTGACGACCTTGGGAGTGGACAGCTTGGGCCGGCTGATTGTGATGGGCGGCGTGGACGTCAATGGCAACGACGTCAGCGACGTCTGGCGGAGTCAGCAATTGAATGTGCCGGACAGCGCGCCAGTGTTGACCCAATATCCCGCGACCAACGCCACTTATCTTGCAGCCTACACTTCGTCCATCAATGCCACGGGCAGCCCGCCACCGACTTATTCGCTGGTCAGCGGTCCCGCCGGGATGCAGGTTGACTATTACACGGGTGCCATCACTTGGACGCCGCAAGGGCTTGATCAGATCGGGGCTTCTCCGGTGACCATTCAGGCCGCCAATTTTTCCGGCTCAACTAACTGGACCTTCACCATCAACGTTCCCAATCCGCCGCCGACCATCCTTACTAATCTGGCCGTTGTCGGCGTGACGGAAGGCTCGGTGACTTTGTCTTGGTCGCCTGAAGATCCGGTGGTTGGCCCGGTGACCTACAGCGTCTGGCTCCGACATTCCATTCATGATCCGAAAGGCAGCGGCGGCACCGTCTGGTATACACAGATCGGCGGCAGCACCACGCAGACGAGCACTACCATCAGCGGGCTGGCGGCGGGATTGTCTCAAACCTATTACATCGTGGCGACGGGTGCGGGAGGAGCTTCAGGCTATGCCGGCATCGCGGCCACCACGCTCCCGGAGCCAACACCAACCAACCTCCGGGTTGTCGGACTTACTTCAACCACGGTCACCTTGGCGTGGGATCCACCTGTCGGGCCCGTGCCGGTGGCTAGTTACCAACTTTTGGGCGTGTTTAATGGGATCTTTGTCCAGTATCCATTGAGCTATGCAAATATTTATAATTCGACCTTCACAGTTACTGGCCTATCTCCCGGCACAGCCATATTATGGGGTGTTACTGCGCTTGATACGGCGGGAAACGTCTCGGCCTACGATTATCTCCCAGCATTAGTCATCAACCCCGCGCCGCAGCCGGCAGCACTGGCTGCCGTGACCGTTCCGCCGGCCACCGGCGGTTTTCAATTCATCGTGCAGGCTGATGCGGCGCAGACCACTTTGATTCAAGCCACCACGAATCTGGGCGATCCCACGTCTTGGGTGACCATTGCCACCAATCCGCCGGCCAGCTCATTAACCTTCACCGACATCAACGCCGGGCATTTTCCCAATCGTTACTACCGGGTGATAAGTCCCTGAATATCGGGCGCACGCTTTATTATTTGCGACAGGTTTGAAATTGCGCTTGAAATAAAATCTTGGCGCGGGCTGCGGCAATTTCTGAATCCTCAAAGTTCCAAAGTCTGACAAGGCACATCTTGCGCGGCGATCTGCATCTGGACGTGGATGGCGCCAATTTTTTTGAGGCGGTCGGACATGACGCGGTGGGCAAGCTCGGCCTTGTTGCATTCGCGGCTCAAGTGCGCGAGGTAAAGCTGCCGCAGCTCGGCGGACATGATTTGCGCGGCGGTTTCGGCGGCGGTTTCGTTGGACAGATGGCCGTGACGACCGAGGATGCGCTGCTTCAAACTCCACGAGCGGCGCGGACAATCCTGCAGCATTTTCACGTCGTGGTTGGATTCCAGCACGAGCACATTCGCGGCGCGGATGCGGTCCAGCACCAACTTGGTGACGTGGCCGAGGTCGGTGGCGAAACCAAAATTGCCGGCGGCGGTGCGCAACAAATATCCGACGGGATCTTGTGCGTCGTGCGGAATGGAAAACGTTTCGATGCTCACGTCGCCGACTTCAAAACTTGCGCCGGTTTCAAACAGCCGCCAGTCAATTTTTCTTTTGAGCTGTTCCGTGCCGTCGAGTCCATCAAGCAGCGGTTTTTTTTTGCTGGCCCATTTGGATTTGAACGCCCAGACGGTGCCGTCCTGCGTGCCCCGGTTGCAATAAACCGGAATGTGAAATTTATCGGCGATGCCGAGCAGTCCGCTGATGTGGTCGCTGTGTTCGTGGGTAATTAAAATGGCGGTGAGATTTTCCGGCGTGCGGCCGATGGTGGCGAGGCGCTTGCGGATTTGCAGCGGCGAAAAGCCGGCGTCCACGAGCACGCGGGCGTCGGCGGTTTCCAGATAGGCGCAATTGCCGCTGGAGCCGCTGCCGAGGATGGTGAATTTGACGGACACAGCTTGAAGTTAAAGCGGAAAGCGGAAAGCGGAAAGCGGAAAGCGCGCGGGCAAATTTAATCTTCGCTTAATCAAGGTTGCGGCAGACTGGACTCAGAGTGACAATTAAGATCATGAGCGTCAAATTGACAGCTTAAGAAATGAAGATATTCTAGGTAACTATCGCTTCTGCAAATGTGGAACGCCGCCTGCTGCTGTGGGCGGGAAGCGAACGTGAAGACATACATGCCAATAAACAAACGATTATTGCTGGTTTTCAGCGCGCTGGGCTGGTGCGGCGCGCTGCTGACCGGTTCGGCGCGGGGCGCGGACTGGAAAGTTTTGCCGGGTCATGTGCCGTCGGCGCTGTCGAAATTGGCGCCCAACGGGCGCTTGGCCGCGACGAACCAGTTGCGGCTGGCCATCAGCGTGCCGCTGCGCGATCCGGCGGGGCTGAAAGATTTTCTCGCGCAGCTTTATGACCCGGCCAGTCCGGCCTTTCACCAATATCTCACGCCGCAAGAATTCACCGCCCGCTTTGGCCCGACGGAATCGGATTATGCGGCGGTGAAAAACTTCGCGCAGACGAACGGTTTGAGCATCACGGCCACTTATGGCAACCGGCTGGTGCTGGACGTGGCCGGACCGGCGACCGCTGTGGAAAAGGCGTTTCAAATTACGCTCCACACTTACCGGCATCCGACCGAAGCGCGCGATTTTTTTGCGCCGGACACCGAGCCGCGCGTGGATGCGGCATTGCCGGTGACGGGCATCAGCGGCCTGAACAATTATCAGTTGCCGCATCCGAAATTGCACCGCCAGACGGCGCAGGTCACGGCCAAAGGTGGTTCCGCGCCGGACGGCAGTTCCTATTTGGGCAACGATTTTCGCGCAGCGTATGTTCCCGGCGTGACCTTGCGCGGTTCCGGCCAGATTGTCGGGCTGCTGGAATTCGACGGTTATTACGCGAGCGACATCGCCAGCTACGAAAGTCTGAGCGGCTACACCAACGTGCCGCTGGTGAATGTCCTGCTCAACAGCGTCAGCGGCACGCCCGGTTTTAGCGGCCAAGGTGCCGATGCCATCGGGGAAGTATCCTTGGATATTGAAATGGCGATTGCCATGGCTCCGGCGCTGGCCAAGGTGATTGTTTATGAAGGCTCCCAGCAAACCAGCATTTTGAGCCGCATGGTTTCCGACAACCAGGCCAAGCAAATCAGTTGTTCGTGGGGCTGGCCCGGCGGCCCCGCCCAGACCAATGACGTGCTGTTCATGGAGATGGCCGCGCAAGGGCAGTCGTTTTTTAACGCTTCTGGCGACAGCGACGCTTTTACGGCGGGACAAGTGGATAGTTATTCCCAAGCCAATGCTCCGTCCAGTTCTCCCTACATCACCCAGGTCGGTGGAACGACTTTGACCACTGGCACCGGCGCCAGCTACTCCTCGGAAACGGTTTGGAATCGGGGCAGCGGCGTCGGCAGCAGCGGCGGCATTAGCAGTTATTATTCAATTCCCAGTTGGCAAACGAACATCAACCTGACCGTCCGGGGCGGCTCGGCCACTTATCGGAACCTTCCGGACGTGGCCTTGATTGCCGAAAATGTTTGGGTCAATTATGATCAAACCACCGGAGCTTTCGGTGGCACGAGCTGCGCCGCGCCATTGTGGGCGGGGTTCATGGCGCTGGTCAATCAGCAGGCGGCGGCGGCGGGTGGGAAGCCGGCCGGCTTCATCAACCCGGCCATTTACGCGATTGCTTCCGGCGCCAATTACACAAATTGTTTTCACGACATCACCACCGGCAATAATTTTTGGAGCAGCAGTCCCGGCTTGTTTGCGGCGACGAACGGTTATGACCTGTGCACCGGCTTGGGCACGCCAGCCGGACAAAACTTGATCAATGCGCTGGCCGTCGGCGGCGATGCGCTGGGCATTTCGCCGGGCACCGGTTTTGCGTTGAGCGGGCCGCTTGGCGGGCCATTTAATCCGGGCGCGGGCACTTTTCAACTGACCAATTCCGGCGCGACCGCGTTGAACTGGTCGCTCGTCAACACGTCGGCGTGGCTCACCGCCGCGTTCACCAACGGAAGTTTGGCGGCAAATTCGGTCACCAATCTCAATTGCGCACTCACCGCCATCGCCGGCAATCTTGCGGTCGGAAATTATTCCACCACGATTTTGTTCACCAACGGAACCTCGCACGTCGTCCAAAGTTTTCCGTTCACGCTCCAGATTTATCAACCGTTGTCGTTGATGCCGGTCAAAGGTTTCGCCGCCGTCGGCCCGGTGGGCGGGCCGTTCACTTCGGCGGCGCAAAATTTCATCCTCACCAATCTTGGCGGTGGCACCGTGAATTGGAGCCTCATCAACACCTCCGCCTGGTTGAGCGCGTCGCCGGCGAGCGGTGCGCTGGCCAGCGGCGGTCAGGCGGTGGTGACGACGACGTTGTCGGCGGCGGCCGGCTCGCTGGCGGCGGCGGTGTATAATGCAAATCTGATTTTCACCAATCCCAGCGGAGTTGTGGCCGTCGTGCCGTTCACGGTTTCGGTCGGCCAGCCCATTCTTCAGAACGGCGGATTTGAGACCGGCAATTTCACCGGTTGGACCCAGTCGGGCAACACCGGTTCCTCGACGGTGACCAGCGGGAATGCGAATTATGTCCACGGCGGGACTTACGGCGCGGAACTGGGTCCGGTCGGCCCGCTCGGTTATCTGACCCAAAATCTGACGACGGCGGCGGGACAAAATTATCTGCTTTCGCTCTGGCTGCGCAATTACTCCGGCGGCACGCCCAATCAATTTCAAGTGCAGTGGAACGGCGCCACGATTTTCTACCAGTCGAATCTGACCGTCACGGCATGGACCAATCTGCAATTCTTGGTCACCGCCACCGGTTCCGCCACGCCGCTGCAATTCGGTTTTCAGAACGACCCGGCGTATTTTGGCCTGGACGATGTCAACGTAGTTCCACTGGCACCGGCCACTTTCAAGTCCACGGTGAAAGCGGCGAACAATTTTCAGCTCGTTTGGAACACCACCGCCGGCGTCGTTTATCAGGTGCAATACAAAACCAATCTGTTCCAGGCCAACTGGACGAGCCTGGGCAGTGCCGTCACCGCCGGTTCCAACTCCCTGACGCTGACCGACACCAACGCCTTTCAATCCTCGGCGCAGCGTTTTTATCGGCTGCTGGTGTTGCCATAAGTGGAGCTTGCATTTAAAATGCGTCAACCTGATGTGTGACTTTAACGATTGACCTTGTCTTATTCCAAAACAACGGTGCTGGCCACGCTGCTTTTTTTTGGTCTGGCCGCCGCCGGTTTCGGTGCGGAACCGGGCTGGAAAACTTTGCACGGCCACGTCCCGGCCGCAGTCGCGCACCTGACCCCGAACGGTCGGGTGCCGGCAACAAACCAGCTTGCGCTCGCCATCGGTCTGCCGTTGCGAAATCAAACCGGGTTGGATGAACTGATCGCGCAGCTTTACGATCCGCGCAGCACCAACTACCACAAATATCTGACGCCGGAAGAATTCGCGGCACGCTTCGGTCCCACGGAACAGGATTATCAAGCGGTCATACAATTTGCGGAAACCAATGGTCTCACCGTCACTGGCCGGCACGGCAACCGCGTGGTGCTGGACGTGGCGGCCAGCGCGGCCAGCATCGGCCACGCCTTCAAACTGAACTTGCGAACTTACCGGCATCCGCGCGAGGCGCGCGATTTTTTTGCACCGGACGCCGAGCCGTCCGTGCCGACGAATCTGCCGGTGGCCGACATGTGGGGCTTGAGCGATTACGCGCGGCCCACGCCGCTGGCGCGGCCCCAAACACCGCCAGTCACGCGGCCGCTCAATTGGAATGGTTCCAGCTCGGACGGTTCGTATCGCGGCACGGATTTTCGCAACGCGTATATTCCCGGCTCCGGCTTGGTCGGCTCCGGCCAGACCGTGGCGATAGTGGAATTCGACGGCTATTATCCAACCGACATTACGGCTTACGAAGCGGAATGCGGCTACACGAATGTGCCATTGCAAAATGTCCTGCTGAACAGCGTTAGCGGCACGCCCGGCTACAGCGGCGTGGCCAACGCGGATTTTGAAGTTTCTCTCGACATCGAAACGGCCATCGCGATGGCGCCCGGATTGTCCAACGTGATTGTCTATGAAGGCAGCAATCCGTATGACGTTTTTAACCGGGTGGCCACCGACCGCCTGGCCAAGCAGGTGAGTTGTTCCTGGTATTGGGACACCGGACCAAGTTCGATCTGGCACGGGTTCGGATCAACGCTTGATTCGCAGTTGAAGCAAATGGTGACGCAGGGCCAGGCGTTTTTTACGGCGTGCGGTGATGCCGATGCTTACACCGGCAGCCAGGCCATAACGGTTTCCGCCGGGCCGATTCCGGTGGACAGCATTTACACCACCAGCGTCGGCGGAACCAGTTTGACGATGAATAGTGGCGGCGCGTCGTGGGCTTCGGAAACGGTTTGGAACTGGGGTGGCGACGTGGGCACCGGCGGCGGCATCAGTTCGAATTACACCATTCCTTCGTGGCAGACGAATGTGAGCATGGCGGCCAACTCCGGCTCCACGGTTTATCGGAATTTTCCCGACGTGGCTTTGACGGCGGAGGCGGTGCATGTGGATTATGGCTATGGCGTTTCCGGGCCGGCCGCCGGGACGAGTTGCGCCGCGCCGCTGTGGGCGGGCTTTTGCGCGCTGGCCAACCAGTTGGCCGTCGCGACGAATGGCACGGGCCTCGGTTTTCTAAATCCGGCACTCTACAAACTGGCCGCTTCAAGCTGCTACGCAAACTGCTTTCACGACATCATCACGGGCAACAACACCGCCAATACGGCGTCCGGATTATTCAATGCTGTTCCCGGCTTCGACCTTTGCACCGGATTGGGCACGCCCAACGGCACGAATCTCATCAATGCCCTCGTCTGGCCGCCGCCGACGTTTGTCACGCAGCCCGCGAACAAAAACGCGACCAACGGCGCGAATGTCAGCTTGAGCGCCACCGTCAGCGGCCCGGCGCCGTTCGGCTACGCCTGGCTTTTCAACGGCACAAATTTATCGGACGGCGGCAGCCTTTCCGGCAGCGCCAGCAACGTCCTGTCATTTGTTCCGGCCACGACCAACAACAGCGGCAGTTATCAGTTGGTGGTGTCCAATCTCACCGGAGCCGTGACCAGCAGCGTCGCGGTTTTGAATATTGGTTTCGCGCCGCTGGTCGCCGCGCTGCCGACCAATCAAATTGTTTTTTCCGGCAGCAATGCGGTTTTTGCCGCGACCGTCACCGGCTCCACGCCGCTGGTTTATCACTGGCGAAAAAATGGAACCAATCTGGTCAACGGCACGGGCGTTTCCGGCGCGACGAACTCGGTGCTCACGCTCACGGCGGTGACGACCAACAGCGGCGGCAATTTCAATTTATCCGTCTCCAATATTTTTGGCGTGGCCACCAGCAGCGTCACGGCGCTGACGGTCGTGCTGCCGCCGGTCATCACCAGTTCCTCGGTCACCAATCGCACCAGCCAATGCGGCAGCAACAATCTGGCTTTCAGCTTCACCGCCACCGGCACGGCACCGCTGAAATATCAATGGAGCCTGGATGGCTCGCCGGTGGCCAATGCGACGAACACGAGCTTTGCGCTGACCAACCTGCATCTGCCGAACCATACCGTCAGCGTCACCGTCACGAATCTTTATGCCAGCCTCACCAGCAACGCCGTGCTGACGGTGCAGGACACGCTTGCGCCGGTCATCACGCGCAGCGGAAGCAATCTGCTTTATCTCGAACTCGGCAGCGCGTTCACTGATCCCGGCGTGACGGCCACCGACCTTTGCGCCGGCGCGGTCGGCGTGATCGTCAGCGGCGCGGTCAATGTCAACGTGGTCGGCACGAACACGCTCACTTATCTGGCCGGCGACGGCAGCGGCAACACCAACACGACCACGCGCACCGTCATTGTGCGCGACACCACGCCGCCGACAATTTTGTGGAGCTTCACGAATCTGGTTTTGGCGGCGGACACGAATTGCAGCGCAAAAATGCCCTGCGTGACTGGAACAAATTTTATTTTGGCCACCGATTTGTCCGGCGCGCTGACGATTTCGCAAAGCCCGACCAACAACACCGTTTTATTCCTGGGCACCAACAGCGTTGTCATCACCGTCAAGGATGCGTCGGGCAACACGACGCATGCGACCAATCAAATTGTGGTGCAGGATCAAACGCCGCCGGTCATCACCTTGAATGGTGGCAGCTTGATTTTCAGCGAGCTTGGCCAAGCTTTTGCCGATCCGGGTGCCGCCGCCCTCGATGCTTGCGCCGGCATTGTCGTCGTCGCAGTCAGCGGCGGCGTCAACTCGAATGTGATCGGCACGAACACACTCACTTACACCGCTGACGATGGCCGCAGCAACACCAACACGGCCGCGCGCACGGTCATCGTGCGCGACACCACGCCGCCGACAATTTTGTGGAGCTTCACGAATCTGGTTTTGGCGGCGGACACGAATTGCAGCGCCGCGCTGCCCGACGTGACCGGAACGAATTTCGTTTTGGCCGCCGATTTGTCCGGCCTGGCGGCAATTTCACAGACCCCGACGAATGGCTCGGTTTTGTTGCTCGGAACAAATTTGGTCGTGCTCGCGGTGCCGGATATTTTCGGCAACACCGTTTTTTCAACCAACACGATCATGGTTCAGGATCAATTGCCGCCGGTGATTGCCAGCCAGCCGCAAAGCCAGACCAACAACGCCGGTGACACGGCGAGTTTCAGCGTGGCCGCGACCGCCTGCACGCCGCTGGCGTTCCAATGGTTTTTTGGTGCCGCCGCCCTCGTCACCCAAACCAACAGCACGCTCACGCTGTCCAATCTCAATTCGTCGGCGGCGGGAAATTATTTTGTCGTCACCACGGCGGCGGGCGGGGCCACCACCAGCGCCGTCGTCGCGCTCACGGTGAATTTGCTGTTCACCAGCGTCACGCTCGCGTCGTCCGAAAATCCGTCTGGCTTCAATGACGGCGTGAATTTTACCGCCACCGTCACGCCGGCAAATGCCTCCGGCACCATTCAATTTTTAACGAACGGCGCGTTTTTTGATGCGGAAATCATTTTCTCCGGCCAGGCCGTCAGCACCAATCTTTCGGCTTTGCCGCGCGGCACGAATGTGATTGCCGCCATTTATTCCGGCGGCATGAACGATCTGCCGGCGACCAATCTGCTGCTGCAAATCGTCACCAATCATCCGCCGGTCGCGGTCGCCGTGCTTTACACCAATACCGGGGATGCGCCGCTCGCCATTGACTTGACGAATCTCGCAACCAATTGGAGCGATGTGGATGGCGATGTCGTTTCGCTCGCCGACGTCAGTATCAGCACCAACGGCATCACGCTGATCAACAACGGCACGGCCCTGATTTATTCCAATTCCAACAACGTCGCCGATCAGTTCACCTGCACGATCACGGATGGCTGGGGCGGCACCAATTTTCAGTCGGTAAGCATTGCGCCGGTGCCGGTGGCCAATCCCACGCCGCTCATCAACGGCGTCGCGGCGGCCGGCAACGGCGTCGTGACTCTGAACCTGGGCGGCGCGCCCGGTGGCACCTACGTTTTGGAAACGGCGGCGGATTTGTCGGCGACCGGCGGCTGGCTGCCCGTGGCCACCAACACGCTCGATTCCAGCGGCATCTGGCAGTTCACCGACGCGCAGGCCACGAATTTCATCCAGCGGTTTTACCGGCTCAAGCTCGCGCAATAATCCTGTTGCTTGCCGGTCGCGCCCAAAAAAAGCATGATGACCGCGTGAGCGAATTCCTCCAGCGCGTCGAAGCTGAAATTCAAAACCGCCGTTTGCTGCCGCGCGGGCGGAAAATTCTCGTCGCGGTTTCCGGCGGCGCGGATTCGCTGGTGTTGCTGCACGCGCTGAATTCCCTCGCCGCAAAAAATCGCTGGCGGATCTCGGTCGCGCATTTCAACCACCAGCTTCGCGGCCGCGCGAGTGATGCCGATGAAAAATTCGTTGGCGCGGCGGCGAAGAAATTTTCGCTGCCGTTTTTCAGCGGGCGCGGCCAAGTCGCGCGCTTGGCCGCGCAGTCAAAAATCTCGGTGGAAATGGCGGCGCGAAAACTGCGGCACGAATTCTTTGCGCGCGTGGCGCGGGCGCAGAAAATTACCGCCGTCGCGCTGGCGCATCATGCCGACGATCAGGTGGAGCTTTTTTTTCTGCGGCTGCTGCGCGGCGCGGGCGGCGAAGGTTTGGCGGGCATGAAGTGGCGTTCGCCGTCGCCGGCGGATGAAAAAATCGCGCTGGTCCGTCCGCTGCTCGGTTTTTCAAAAGCGGAGATTGGCGCGTTCGCGCGGGCAAATAAAATTGGCTTTCGCGACGATGTGACCAATTTTTCCAATGATTTTCTCCGCAACCGGATTCGCAATGAGCTGCTGCCGTTGCTGCAAAAAAAATACCAGCCGGGCTTGGCAAAAACCGTGTTGCGGCTGATGGAAATCACCGGCGCGGAAGCGGAATTTGCAAGCGAAACGGCGCAAGCGTGGCTCGATAATAAAAGCGGAAAGCGGAAAGCGGAAAGCGGAAAGCCGGCGCGAGGCGTGGCCCGCAGTTTTGACCGGCTGCCGGTTGCGGTTCAGCGGAAAGTTTTGCAGCAGCAACTGACCGCCGTCGGCGTGATTTCGGATTTTGATTTGATTGAGCAGCTTCGCGCCGCGCCGGGGAAATTTGTGAGCATCCGTTCCGGTTTGGCCGTCGCGCGCGAGGCGGCGGGAAAAATCAGCCGGCGCGAACTCCTTGAAAAATCTTTCAAAGCCGGCGAGTTGGAATTGCAATTTCAGGGCCGGGCCGGGCGGGCGGAATTCGCCGGCCGGAAATTCCGCTGGCAAATCCAGCCGCTGAAAGAATTCCGGTTGCCGGTGAAAAAAAACGGCGTCGAATTTTTTGACGTGGACAAAATCGGCGGCGAAATCGTCCTGCGCCACTGGCGCGCGGGCGACCGGTTTCAGCCCAGCGGAATGAAATCGGCGGTGAAGTTGCAGGATTTGTTTGTGAACGCCAAGCTGCCGGCGGCGCGGCGGCGGCATTTGATTCTGGCCACGGCGGCCGACGGCGAGATTTTTTGGGTGGAAGGATTGCGGATTGGCGAGCGTTTTAAATTATCGCCGGAAACCGGGTGCCAACTGATCTGGAACTGGTCAAAATTGGCCGCTTAATTCGCTTTACAGCCGGGGTGTGAATAATTATCTTCTTGAACTCATTTTATTATGGAATCGAAGACAAAGACGATTGAATCATTCAAAACGCACGCCAAAGACACTGGTTCGGCGGACGTGCAAATCGCGCTGCTCACCGAGCGCATCAACCATTTGACCGGCCATTTGCAGGGCAACCAGAAAGATCACAGCTCGCGCCGCGGGCTGCTGATGATGGTTGGCCAGCGCCGCCGGTTGCTGGATTACTTGCAAAGCATTGACTTGAGCCGTTACCAAACCGTCACCAAGAAGCTCAAGCTGCGCCACTGAAACTTTCGGAAGGCGCGGCTTTTTTTATTACTTCAGGCCAGTCTTCCGTTTTGGAATTTTGCGGTCCACGCGAACTGCCGGATTCCTCAACCGAACAATCTCGCGTAGAAAAATCCGCCGCCTTCGGGAAATTTCATTCAGCTCCGAACTTTTTTCGGGGTTCACTGAAGTTCCTCTGGGGGTGGCGGCCAGAAAGTTATGTCACATAAAATCACCGCCCAATTAGGCGACAAGCAAATCATCATTGAATCCGGCAAGCTGGCCAAACAGGCCGACGGTGCCGTGACCGTGCAGATGGGTGAAACCATCGTCATCGTGGCCGCCGTGGCCGCGACGAAGGCCAAAGACGGCCAGGACTTTTTCCCACTCACCGTGGATTACCGCGAAAAAGCGGCCGCAGCCGGAAAATTCCCCGGCGGCTATTTCAAGCGCGAAGGCCGGCCGACGGAAAAAGAAATTCTCACCTGCCGTCTCACCGACCGACCGATCCGCCCGCTGTTTCCGAAGGGCTATTACAACGAAGTGCAAGTGCAGACCGTGCTGTTGAGCGCGGATGGCGAAAACGATCCCGATATTTTGAGCATCATCGGCGCGAGCGCGGCGTTGATGGTTTCCGATATTCCGTGGGCCGGGCCGCTCGGTGCCGCGCGCATTGGCCGCATCGGTGGAAAATTTGTCGCGAATCCGACGCATGCTGAGAAGGCCGAGAGCGATCTCGATCTCGTCTATGTCGGCAACGAAAAAGACATCGTCATGTATGAAGGCGCGGCCAAGGAAATTTCCGAAGCCGATTTTGCCGCCGCGTTGAAATACGCGCAGGAAGTCATCCAACCGATGATCGCCGCGCAAAAGGAACTCGCCGCGAAAGTCGGCAAGCCCAAGCGCGCCATCACGCTGAAAATCGTCCCCGACGAAATTTTGGCCGAAGCCAAGGCGCTCGCCGGTGATCGTTTCATTCCCGCGCTGCTCACGCCCGGCAAACTCAACCGCGAAAACGCCTGCAAGGCGATTCAGGACGAAGTCGGCACCAAGCTCATCGCCAAATTCGGCGCGGAGAAAGTCACGCAGTTCGTCATCAACGACGCGTTCTATTACATCCAGAAGGAAGCCGTTCGCAAACTGATCCTCGAAAGCGGCAAGCGCCTCGACGGTCGTGATTTTGAAACGGTTCGTCCGATCACCAGCGAAGTCGGCATCCTGCCGCGCGCGCACGGTTCCGCTTTGTTCGCCCGTGGTGAAACGCAGGCCGTCACGCTCGCCACGCTCGGCACCGGCGACGACACGCAGGAATTCGATTCCTACACCGGCGGCGAAAGCCAGAAGCGCTTCATCTTGCACTACAACTTTCCGAATTTCTCCGTCGGCGAAACCGGCCGCATCAGCGGTCCCGGCCGCCGCGAAATCGGCCACGGCGCGCTCGCCGAACGTTCCATCGAGCCGATGATTCCGCTCGACACCTATCCATATGCCGTGCGCGTCACCAGCGAGATCATGGAATCCAACGGTTCCACCTCGATGGCGTCCGTTTGCGGCGGCACGCTCGCGCTGCTCGATGCGGGCGTCCCGATGATTCGTCCGGTCGCCGGCATCAGCGTCGGCATCTGCACCGAATACAGCGGCGACACCATTTCCAAATACCAGCTCCTCACCGACATCATCGGCTGGGAAGACGCCTATTGCGACATGGACTGCAAAATCGCCGGCACGGAAAAAGGCATCACCGGCTTCCAGCTCGACTTGAAGTTGAAAGGCCTGCCGCATGCCATCATGGAAATTGCGGTCGAAAAAGCCCGCATTGCCCGCCTTGCGATTCTCGGTGAAATGGCCAAGACCATCTCCGCGCCGCGCAAGGACATTAGCAAATATGCCCCGCGCATCACCTCGCTGAAGATCAACCCCGAGAAGATTGGCGCGATCATCGGACCCGGCGGCAAGAACATCAAGCGCCTCGTCGAGGAATCCGGCTGCGAAATTGACATCGAGGACGACGGCACCGTCAACATTTTCTCCGTCTCGGCGGAGGGCATGAAGATTGCCGTGGACGCCATCAGTGGCATCACCTCCGAAGCGGAGATCGGCAAGATCTATCGCGGCAAGGTTGTGACCGTGAAAGAATTCGGCGCGTTCGTCGAGTTCCTTCCGGGCAAGGACGGTCTCGTGCACATCAGCGAGCTCGCTAACTTCCGCGTGAAGAAGACCGAGGACATCGTGAAAGTCGGCGACGACATCACCGTGAAATGCCTCGGCGTGGATGAAAAAGGCCGCGTGAAGCTCTCGCGCAAAGCCGCGATGGAAGACCGTGACAAAGAAGCCGCCGTGGCCGAAGCGCCCAAAGCGTAATCCTGCTGAAACAATTCAAAGCGCGGATGGCGAAAGCTGTCCGCGCTTTTTTTGCTTGCTGAAATCCGTCAACTAAACGCGCAGCCTTTCAATATATTAGGCGGCAACTCTATGAGGAAAAACAAAACCTGCAATGAGTGACCAAAGGATCGCGCAAGACAAGAGGCCGAGAATAAACGGCCATCCAGTGCCCCACGAACCTAGCTTCCCAAATATATCTGCTAACAGCAAAGCGGGTGAGTTGATAATCACTGCTGGCTTGACGAGCAATCCGCCCGGATGGAAATGGCCAATGACCAACTCCACGACGGAGAACCGTTCAAACCATCGGTTCAAGCTCCGTCGGAGCGACATCAGCGGCCAATGCCCGGAATATGCCGCCCCGGACGGGGCTGGGACTTTATTTTGCCGGGGTTCTACAAAGATTTCGCACCTGACGGCGCTGGCAAATGGCAAAGAGAAATTCATGGGTTGCCCAAAACCTCCTGCTCGAAACGCGCTTTGGCACAGACCCACCCGACCCGGCGGACGAACACAGCCGCCGCGCTTCCGCCCGGCGGCACGTGACTACGGCGGCGATGGAGAACGCGGCGGAACCGCAGAACGGCTCCACCCGCCGCGTGGTGCTGAGGGGCAGATATTGCAGAATCAACGGAGCCAGCGCCCGCTGGCTGCCTTGATATTGAAATGGCTGGGGAACGGTCATGGGGCGAGATCTATTATGAGACTGCCCCCTTTTTCAAGCCTCGGAGAGGCGGAAGATAGTAGCCCACGGCGTCAGCCGTGGGTTTCCGGGTAAACGGGAAACTAGCCCCGGAAGGGGCGGTAGAAATTGGGCGCAGCGGTTCTGTCGCCCCCTGCCGGGGCTTTTGATTTATGACGATGGCTGACCCACGGCTGACGCCGTGGGCTATTATCGGACGCTGCTCCGCAGCTTTCATTTTAGCCGTCCGCCCGCGCGCCGCCGTGGCGATGGACAGCGCGGCGGAACCGCAGAACGGCTCCACCAGCCGCGTGGTGCTGATGGGCAGATATTGCAGAATCAACGGTGCCAGCGCCCGCTGGCTGCCTTGATATTGAAATGGCTGGGGAACGGTCATGAAGCGAGATTCATTCTGGAATCCATTTATAATTATCCACTCCTTGCTTCGCGGAAATGATTTTTTATGTTTGCATTGAAATATTTGCCATGCGATTCGGCAAATTCAAATTCGCTCCACATGTATTCAGGAAAATCAAAATATTGCCAAACAGCTCCGCTATTGAATTCGATTTCCAATGTGCCATTTGAGGATTCATAACCAATGCTGCGTATGTTGCTCGAACTTACAGGTTTTCTGTCCATATTATTTCTTTTTGAATTTTTGTTCGCGAATAGCTGTGACCACTTCTTTATAGTTATTTGCGCTTGGCTTATGTTCTTTGCTCCAGGCTTCAACAAGTTTCGGATCTTCACTTGTCGGACGCGGATTGTTTAGTTTGACTCGAACTCTAGATGGAATCTTTATTGCTTCTCCGACAATGACGGCTTCGCCTGTCCTCAAAGAAGGAAGCAAATCAATCAGGCTGATTAGATTATCAGGAGCAGATGATTTTACTATTGATTGGTCGCTCGAATTCGTTAGACGTAAGGCAATAAATGTCCCTACTTGAGCCAAGATGGTTTCTGATATTTCCGAGGGTCTTTGAGAAATCACCATAGCGCCAAGCCCAAATTTCCTACCTTCTTTAAATATCATTTCAACTGCACTTTTTGAATAGCTGCGCGCTTCGTCTTTACCCAAATATGAATGAGCTTCTTCGTATGCTAATAAAATCGGTCGGCTTTTCCCAGTATAGGACTCACTTCTACCCCAAAACATACTGTCATAGATAAATCTTGTAATTAACCCGACAGAAATGTCCAACAATTCAAACGGCACTCCACTTAAATCCAAAATTGTTAATCTTTCGGAATTGCTTATCCATTCGTTTAACAAATCGTGGAGATCATTTTTTGAACCAGCGTCAAAATAATCGCCCGGATTGAAAAGATAATTAAAGCGTGAATCTTTTATTCTTGATAAAATTCTCTTTTCATAGGGATAAAACTCCTCATGCCGAGAACGGTATGGGGGCTGATTACTTGCTGTTGATAAATGCGAAGTGAAACGAGCTGGTTTTAATTCATTCGCGTTTCCGTTATCCTCTTCACAAGCATTTGCCTTTGTTTGGTCGTCCTTAGTGGTCGATTTGAACGTAGCATTTACCCACCAATTTAACTCGTGCCAGACCATTCGTATATTGAATGGAACGGGCGAATCACCAGTAATGAAATCGGCGTTAACATTTCCGGCCTTCAACTTGTGATTTGCTCTTTTGTATTCGGTAATTAAATCTCTGAATTTTTTATATTCTGGTCTTTGTTCATCCGACTGTTTAGCTCCGACTAAAAAATATGCCAGTTCATCAAAGTTCATTAACCAAAATGGAATAAACAACGGATTCTTTTCGTCGTTTATTTTATAGACTTTAGCTTTTGGAAAGGCGCTCGCGTATTCCCCATGAGGATCAACTAGGATAATTCTTGAGCCTCTATAATCATCCAAAACCGCCTTTAAGATGCTTACTGTTGTGTTGGATTTTCCGCTTCCAGTGGAACCTAGAATGGCAGAATGCCGCAAGACAAACCTGTGCAGGTCGACATAGACGCTTAAGTCATCCGACGACGAATGTTTCCCAATCTCGATTGAACCAACATCTTTTTTTCCATAAATCTGTCGAAGGTCTTTCTCAATTACTAAATGAACTTCGTCATTGATTGTTGGGTAAGTTCCAACCCCTTTTTCAAAATCATCATCTCCAACCTTTTCTCCTACCAATTGAATTGTAAGAAACCGTGAGCCGAAATTATATTTTACCTGACTATCTTCATTAATCTTGCTTGGCGCATTGCTAACAGATGATACGATCCCATATATTGTGATGTTTCCAATCGGAAGTTTTACAAAAGTTCCTATTTGGCCTATCTTGTATAATCTGCCATTAATAATCGGAGCGGCCGATGGAATCTCATCTGACACCTCAACCTCGACGGAGCCGGAATCAACTCTGATTACTTTCCCAAGATAAGTTGCCTCGTTTGTCATTTCTTTAGTGTGTCCAAGAGTTCAGCTTTACCCGAATACGTGATAAGAAAATTCACAAGTTGGTTAAAGTCCCCCAATTTAAATTCTGCTTTTGCCTCATCCCAATAAGAATCAAACTTTTCAGTGCCAGCGGCTGGTTTAGTAAAGCTCCAATCACTTAAAGTTCCATTTACAATTGCTTTTTTTGGCCCAAATACGTTTAGGTTCATATAAGCCGCAGTCAGCTTATGGAGGGCTTCAACTTCCGAATCCTTGTAACAAAAAATTACGCAAAACAGCCGATTGTTTTCCCGGAGACAATTAAAAATTATGTCGTTGATATGCTGGTCTGAGAACGAATAGCCAGTAAAAACAAAAAGCAATTCACCGCTCGACAGAAATTTTTTAAGTCTGTCAAAATATGCAATAAATGGTTGTTTTCGCGAAGAATCATATTTCTCCTTTGAAGGATAAATGACCAATTCCTTATCTGCTGGGCTTGCACTATCAAACTTTCCGACTCTAATTATTTTTTGCGAGTTGTCCGTCTTATCTAATTTCCAAAACCAGCTTAATGAGCCATGTATTTTCCAAAGGCGAATCCAATTTTTAGTCAGATCATTTTTCTCTGCCGAATGCTCTACGCTTTCTTGCCAAAAAAACGGCTCGTAAGAACCAACAAAGCCATCAAAATACGGAATCTGGTTCGCCTCCAATGATCTTTCAATTATTAAATCGTAATTCGATGTAAATACCTCTTTGGAATATTCTCTGTTCAAGATGTTTAACCACGCAAAAAACTTCTTTGGATTAGTGAAATCTGCCTTTTCTTCGCTTTCATGAAGAATGCTGTAAATCTTATTACAAATTTCCTTGTCGAGATTTTTAGCAGACTCTCCTGTAACTTTGTTGAAATCTTGGTCGGATTTTTCGTTTGTAATTTCTCTAATTCTACGTATCTGGTTCAGGATGTCCTCAATATTCACCGACTTTTCTGTCGATGCTGTTAAAGAATCCCTGATGATTTTGAAATTTTTTAAATGATCATTCGTCAATTTCGCTTCAATCCCTTTTGTGAGCATTTCTATATTCGGAATTTTAAGAGCGCAAGACGTTCCTGCGCCGAAAAAGAAGCCAATATTTTTTGAATAGGCCAGTTGGTTTTTAAGCTCTCGGATTTCTTTTACGACATCCATAATGTTTTAGCTACTTGAGAGAACCCAAGAATCAAAAATAGCCGAAACAACAACGGCACTTTGAAGCCCAGATTTTCGATTTGTTTACGGTTTACGCCCATTTCCAAATCGAGTCGAGAATTTTATTGGGATTTTCAATTCAATGCGCCTCAGCGCCGTCGGCGCGGCATAGTCCTGCGTGAACTTGGTAGCGCCGGCGTCCCGCCGGCGGGTTGGCCGGGCGTCCCGCCCGGCGAGGGAACTGGCGGCGAGACGCCGCCCGCACCCGCAGCCGGGGACGGCCGCGCTACGCCGGCCCGGAGCTGGAAAATCTTTTCCGCTGGTGCTTACACATATGCCAGCCCGGCGAGCTTTGATTTTAAAATCCGGGTTCATTCGTGAAATTCGTGTCCAATGGTTTCAGCTTTTGCGCAGATATTTTTTGATGAACAGCAGG
>CAJAQO010000207.1 GCA_903944085.1 uncultured Verrucomicrobia subdivision 3 bacterium | reverse complement strand
CCAAGTCCCGTCAGGGACGGCAGACAATTTTCTTTCGTCCCTGACGGGACTTGGAACATTCCCAAACCGTGAACCCAGCCATAAATGGCTGGGCTATTTTCAAAGATAAGCCAATGCACGGACGACGAAGCCGCGTCCGGCACGCCAGAGCGGCTCGCTTTCCGGCAACGCGCAAACATCGCGCCGGCGTTTGGCCATGACGCGGCAGGCGGTGGGCGAAATATCAATGCCCATCCCACGCGCGGATTTTCAAGGGAACACGGACACGAGAACTTTTTTATTGCACTTTTTGCATCCGCGTTCAGCTTTTCAGTAATATGGATCTCATAAATTACGAGATTGTCCCAAATGGCTATGGCCAAATTCGTTTTTTTCCCTTATGGCTTGCCAATCAAACCAACACGCTACTTGAGGAGTGGTTCGTTAATTACAAATTTTTCCATTTCTGTATCAATCGAGACGTAAAAAAAGAATTTTCGGAATATCACCTCCCAATTGAATTTACCTATGGCAGGAGAGTAAAGGAACGCACATTTGAGGAAGTGAAAGCTGATGCGTCTATCTTCATTGAGCGGTCGCTTTTCCAAGACCTTTTTCGGATATCGGTAGTTACATTGGAAAAAGCAAACGAGCTTTATGAGATCGCAGTTGCAAAGAAAACAGGCAACTCGGTATTCGATCTGCGAACAGAAATTGAGCGAAAGAAGCGAAAGTTTCACAGCCTTCCATTTCCCGAAAAAATTAAAAAATTTGAAGTGAAAGAAAACTTCAAGCGATTTCTGCACGCACTAGACGCTGTGAATAAAGCGCGGAACTGCTTTGAACATCGAAACGGAATAATAGGTAAAGAAGACTGCAATTCGGACAGAAAGCTTGTCATCAAATTTCGTTTTCCAGCACCGGTTGCAGATGACGGAAAAGCACGTAGCATTTTTGATCGCATGCCTATTGGAGAGCAATACAGGCCAAAGATAGTTGAAGAAAAAAAGACTTTTCGTTTAAATAAAAAACTAGAGATGACGTTCAGCGACTCATACAAACTCATCTATAGCATCAATTTTGCCCTGAAAGGGATCATTGATAGCGTTTATGAGAGCTGTGATGTGACCGACCAGGTTCCAATACTAAAGCAGTTCAAAAATTAACCCTCACAGGATCACTCCTCACGCCAATTTTTTCGCGATGTGCTCGTCGAGGATTTCCTGCACGGTCAGGGCGACGATGACTTTGTGGCTGCGCTTGAAGAATGATTCGTTCTCCTGCAAGGCATCCGACGAATAATCGAACGACACGAAAAAGCCTTTCTCGCAATCTTCGCGCATCATCATGGCTTCAAAGGCGTCAATGTCCGGGCGGCCGGCCTGCCCTTTTGTTTTCTCTTGGGTGCGAAAATAGCCCAGCCATTTATGGCTGGGAATATCGCAACCCGGTTTTCCGAGTCCCGTCAGGGACGGCAGAACATTTTCTTTCGTCCCTGACGGGACTTGCGACGATTCCGAACCGTGAACCCAGCCATAAATGGCTGGGCTATTTTCATGGGCGGGGAAGATGCGGCCATCCACGCCCATGTCGCCGACTTGCACCTTGTTCGGGATGCCGCCGAGGGCGATGACCGCCAAGTTTTCAAATTCAAACGGCGGGATGACGCGCAGCTTCTCCACCGTCCACGGCAGGTCGCGGACGACGAAGCCGCGTCCGGCGCGCCAGAGCGGTTCGCTTTCCGGCAGGCCGCAAACGTCGCGCAGGCGTTTGGCCATGACGCGGCAAGCGGTGGGCGAAATATCAATGCCAATCATGCTTTTTGAATCTCTAAAGGGATCGGGAAATTGCAGGTCGGATGTCCTCTCACAGAATAATCGCGGAATACGCCCTCATACTGGAATAATGCCAGAACGAACTTATTTACTATATTGGCGACAGAAGCCGCGTGGTCAAATTCGGATTGAATTGTAGCCGGTGATTTAACGTCTATGCTGAAATTTCCATGAGCCAAACGATGCCTGAGATGTCCCCATGCTCTCAGTTCTGTCTGTGTTATAGTGATTTTCAACAATTCACCAGCCTTACGAATGCTTTCCTTACTCTTAATGAATTCCACGCTTTTAATACATTTCTCGAACGCTTCCAAATAAATGCTCTCCTTTGCACTTGGTTCTTTTCGTAACAAATCGAGCGCCAAATCACGAAGTTTAGTATATTGCTCGTTTGCATCTGTTAGAATGTAATCGGCCAGGCCTTCGACAACAGAACATACAAGAAGATTGCCCGCCAAAAATGTGACTTTGCGTGATTCCCAGCAAACGCAAAGTGCTGTAACGACTGGGCTGCACGTTTCTTTGAGGAAAAACTCCATGCCACACCGCAACAATTGTTCTGCTGCTTCAAACTCATGGTCTGGCAAAGGCGGGTAAAATTTCCTCTCATTGTTCGATTTGTGATTGGTGAGTATAATCTCCTCACCTTCTGCGGAAGTGTGTCCGTATGCAAAAAACTCCAAATATGTGCCGACATGAAATCTAAGGGCATTGAGAAAGGCTATCGCATGTTTTTCCATGTTGCTGGTATTAGCAGCCTTTGAATTTACTTTCAGATGCATCCACGAATCAGAGTCCTTCCGCAGCCCGACAGCAGTTTCGGCAGTTTCTACTGATAGCCAATATCCCGCGATATTATCACCAAATACAGGATTCGTTATCTGCCCACCGACGCAGTGTCGGTTGTAAAAATCACATTCAAACGAGGTAATGAAAACTTCAAAGCTTGAGCAAGGTTGCACGATTGTGTGCAATAACAATGTTACTTGAGCGGGCTCAAATAGTGCATGGACAGGCTTGTCAACTTCGTGGGTAATGTTCTTAGCATATAGTTTATTGGCTTTGAAGGTTAGATTGTCGCGCGTTTTCGCAGTGATCTCAAAGAACTCTTTGTCGGGAATAATGGTGCCTCGTGATGGGGAATCAAAGTTAAACGGTATATTCGCATTCACTTCTATCTGTAAGCGGCCATTCGCACTCACTGAAAGTTTTCCGTCGCCCGATGCAACGAGATTACCGTCTTTGAAAACTGACAATTCCAAAAGCGTTTCATCCAAAGTTTTCGTCGCGTGCGCGTTTAGAATTCGTTCCTTCACAGTCATAATCGAAGTGGTGTTAATTGATCATGACCTTGACGTAGTGGCTGGCGTGCCAGTCGCAGTGGTAATAAAAGCTGCCGGTCACGGATGAATTAAGAAGGCAGAAGGAAGAATGCAGAATTGGGAGCCATGCCGGTTTCATCATTCTGCCTTCTTCCTTCCGCATTCGCCCCGCCTGTTCCAGATTGTCGCCGCAGTAGATGACGCGGGTGTCGAGGAGGGCGGAGGGTTTGGCTGGTTTGGGAGCGCGGGCTTCAGCCCGCTTCGACGGCTCTTGCAAGCCGGACGCTGAAACGGCGTGAACGCCGCGCTCCGAAGCTGCGGCGGAAGTTTTCGCGCCGGAAATCTTTTTGGCCATGCGCGAAGATTAGGCAACCGCAGGAGCGGCGTCAATTCAGGGCGCGATTTTGCGCGTGTTGAAATCGTAAATGCTTGGCCTGCATTTCTGTTTCGCACTTTTCACATATCATAAAGCCCGCTGTCGTGCGTGTAGCCACCACCACCCCCGCCGCCTGGCTCGCCGCCCATGAAATCGCCGAGCACGTCGCCCATGTCGGCCTCGATTTTCTCCGGATCTTCGCCGGCTTCGAGGCGCTTGATGGCAATGTCCATTTCTTTCGGCATGGTGCCGGGCGGCATGATGTCCTTCATTTTTTTCATCATGTGCGCCATGTGCTTGGGATTGTTTTCGTCCAGATGCTCCATGTCGCGCTCCATCTCGGCCATCGCCCGGGCCATGCGCGGATCATCCAAATCCGGCAGCGGCGGTTCGCCACCGGCAGTTTCACTTTTTGCCGCCGGTTCCTTTAAACCTTTGGTCATGGCGAAACGGCTGACCTGCTTGGACATTTTTTTGTGGCCGCACTTGGGGCAGACCGGCTGGCGGTCGGGATTCACGCGCTTCGCGAGGAAGCTGAAAATCCGGCGGCACTTCGGACAGGCAAATTCGTAGATCGGCATGGCGGTTACGATTTACGATTTGCGATTTGCGCGCCACAAAAAAATTACGAGTCCCGCAAATCGCCGGACTCGTAAATCAAAGCTCGCAAATCGCCCAGGCGACTTATTTCATCTTGTCGAAAGTTTTCTGGAGAATCTGCCAGTCTTTCAAGCCGGTGAATTTGCTCTGGAAGCTCGCGTTGATTTCGGCTTCCTTCGCGTTTTTCGTGGGCTTGTTGACTTTGTAAAGCACGCCGAAGTTGCCGGGGAAATCCGCGCTGGCCAGCTTGTAAGCGGCCATTTCGTCCGTGACATCGTGGTTCTTGGGGACTTCGTTGAACACACCGCCCTTGCGCGGATTTGCGGAATCAAACGCGCCTTCGTAAAACTCAACGCATTCGCTCAAGCAGTGGACGAAGCTGAAGCCATCGTGATCCATCGCGGCTTCCATCGTCGCGAGGACGTGATTCGGATTCGAGGCCGAAGTGCGCGCCACAAACGAAGCACCGACGGCGATGGCCTGTTTCGCGGGATTGATCGGATAATCCACCGCGCCCCAAATGTCGGTCTTGCTCTTGAAGCCGAGCGGCGACGTGGGCGAAGTCTGCTTCTTGGTCAGGCCGTAAACCTGGTTGTCCATGACGACGAGCGTCATCTTGATGTTCTTGCGCGCCGTGTGCGTGAAATGGTTGCCGCCGATGGAAAACGCGTCGCCGTCGCCGCTAAAGGCAAAGACGTGCAGGTCCGGACGCGACAGCGAAACGCCGCTGGCGAACGGCAACGCGCGGCCGTGGATGAAATGCGCGCCGTGCGCCTGCACGAAATACGGAAACCGGCTGGAGCAGCCGATGCCGGAAATGGTGGTGATTTTTTCGTGCCACAGCTTGCGCTTTTCAATCAGCTTGAAATACAGCGCGAGCACGGAAAAGTCGCCGCAGCCGGGACACCACGTCGGGTGGTCGGCCACGATTTCTTTGCGCGTCAGGCCCGGGCGCTCGCCGGTGGCGGGCTGCGGGGCGTTGATGGTGACGACGGGATTTTCAGTCAAAGTCTGGCTCATATTTGTTGGCGGTTGAAATTATTTGCGGGCTTTGTTTTTCACCAGTTCGATGATTTCCTTCACCTTCCAAGTGAGGCCGTCCGTCTTGTTGATGCCCTGGATTTTCGGGTCGCAATAACGGGCGCGCAGCACTGCGCCGAGTTGGCCGTAGCCATAAAGTCCCTCGTCGTTCATTTCCACAACGAAAACGTGATTGAAGCCGGAGAAAATATTTTCCAGCCCATTCGGCAGCGGATTGACATGGCGCAGGTGGATCGCGGAAACGCTGTCGCCGGCGGCGCGGGAACGATCCACGGCCTCCTTGATCGGGCCTTCGGTGGAACCCCAGCCGACGAGCAAGACATTGCCTTCCGATGGGCCGTAAATTTTCGGCAGCGGCAGCGTGGCCCCGAGCGCCTGCAATTTTTTGCGCCGCTTGGCGTTTTGCAGCATGTGGACTTTCGGCGAGCCGCTGGGATGGCCGTATTCGTCATGTTCCAAGCCGGTGGCGATGGGATATTTGCCGTCGAGAATGCGTGTGCCGGGCTTGACGTGCTGCGTGACGCCGTCTTTCGCCGCCAGATCGTAAGGTTTGTGCGTCGCAACCGGCGTAAAATCCGGCGTGATGTCCTGGCAAACTTTTTCGAGATCCGGCTGGCCAAACGCTTCGATGCGCGTGGCGATGCCTTGGTCGGTCAGAAAAAACACCGGCGTGCTGTATTTGCGGGCAATGTTGACGGCCTCGATGGCCATGTAAAAACAATCTTCCACATTCGCCGGCGCGAGCACGACGCGTGGTGCGTCGCCGTGACCGCCGTTGATGGCGATGTTCAAATCGGACTGCTCGATGTTCGTCGGCATGCCGGTCGAAGGCCCGCCGCGCTGGACGTTGATGACAACGAGCGGCATTTCCGCCATGACCGCCCAGCCGATGGCTTCAGTCTTAAGCGCGATGCCTGGCCCGCTGGAACCAGTCACGGACACACGGCCGGCGAAACTCGCGCCAAGCGCCATCGAGACGGAAGCAATTTCATCTTCGCACTGAATGAATGAGCCGCCATATTTCGGCAGTTCGCGGCGGAGCAATTCCATGATGTCCGTCCAAGGCGTGATGGGATAGCCCGCGCCGAAGCGCACGCCGGCGGCGATAAGGCCGTAGCCGATGGCTTCGTTGCCGTTCATCACGACCTGCTGGACGCCGTGCTTCTGGCTGTCCGCGAGCTGGAAAGTTTCCAGCAGATTGCTGGGCGAATTGGCATAGCCGGCATGAAACGCCGCCAGCGCGTTGTTCAAAATGCTCGGATCTTTGCCGGTGAAGCGTTCGCCGAGAAGTTTTTCCAATTTCGGCACGTTCAGATCAAACATCTTGGCGATGAGTCCGAGGGAGTAAATGTTTTTGCCCTTATCCTTGGCCGTGCCGCCGATGGCTTCAACCGTGAGCGAGGAAATGGGGATGCCGACGTGGCGATAGTCGCCTTCCCATTCCGGCTTGGGCACCACATGGTCGCTGTCGTAAAGCACGATGCCCTTTTTCTTGAGCGAATTGATATGACCTTCGTAACTGTGCTGATAAAACGCGAGCAGCACGTCTGCGTCGTCGCCGGCGGTCAGCACCTCGCCGCTGCCGATGCGCACTTGAAAAATGGAAGGTCCACCGGAAATCGTGGACGGAATCGTCATGAACGTCATGACCTCCTGCTCGCTGCGGCCCGCGAGCCGCGCGAGAAAACCGCCGATGGCCTGGATGCCGTCCTGCGAATTGCCGGCGATGCGGATCACCACCTCGTTGATCCGGGAGACTTTTTTCGCGCCACCCGCCGTCGGCGCACCTGTCAATGTATCACTCATGAAAACTCGAATTCAAAGTTGACCGTCACGCAAGGTGGGTTGGGCGGCTGAAATGAATAATCAGCGCGACACCGTTGCCGTGATACAGTAAGCGACTTCTGCCAACTGTGTCAAATTCTAATGGAATGATTATCTCGTTGTATTCCAATGGTATGTAAAAGAGCAGGGAATAACAAAAGAAAAACAAAATACATAAATCAGGTTCAATAATAACGGTGCCAGCCAACATCAGCGCGGTGCCGCCGCTTGCCAGATGCCATCCGGGTGGGTTAGCGTGCGGGCACGACATGACTTTGCAGGAACAATATGACGCCGCGATGTTCGCCTTCAGCCGAGGCGAATTCGCCGCCGCGATTGAAAAATTGGAGCAAGTGCTCGCGGCTGACGCGACTTATTTCGACGCGCAACTAGCGCTGGGCATGGCGCATTATCGCCTTGGAGATTTCGCCCGCGCGATTGCCGAAGGCCACAAAGCCGAAGCGTTGCGCCCGAAGGAACAGCTCGTCCACACCAACCTCTCGCTCTTTTACATGAAGTCCGGCGACAAGGTCACCGCCGAGCAGCACGGCTTGCAGGCGCGCATCGCCGGCTGGCGCGCGGAAAATCAGGCCGCGGCGGCCGCCTCGCCGGATGCGAAATCAGCAAGCGATCCGGAATTGCAGATGGCCAAACCCAAGCCGCCGGGGGTAAAAGTCATCCGCATGCCCGACAAATTTCCCGACCAGCCGTGGAAGAAAAAATGAGCTGATCCTTCAAAATTAATGGTTCAGCAAAGCCGCCGCCGGACGGTTGCCGGCGCAAAATTAAAAAATCAAAACGAAAATTATCCAATGAAATCCTCCTACGAACTCGCGATGGAACGCCTGAACAAAACCGCTCCCGCTGTCAAACTGACCGCCGCGCAGAAAACCGCGCTGGCCGAACTGGATTCCCAATACGCGGCGAAAATCGCCGGCCGCGAAATCGCGTTGAACGGCGAGCTGGCCAAAGCCGGTCAGGATTTGGAAAAAACCGAAGCGCTTCGCGACCAGCTGGTCAACGAGCGCCGAAAACTCCAGGCCGAGCTGGAGGAGAAAAAGGAACGCGTGCGGCAGAATCGCCGGTGAGCCGGGCCGGGTGGTTGAATTAGCCGCGAAAAAATACGGCGGCGCGGCTGCCTGGCTTGGCGTTGGTGAAAAAATTTTCGCCGACGGCAACCGCTATCCGGCCGCCGGCTTGTCGGGCACGGCAATGGCTTGGCCCTGATCGGAAGCAAATTTCATCAGCTCCTTGGAACGCGAGCGGACGTGCCGTTTTTCGCAGATGTGCTTCACTGCACTTTCACCGTCTGGTAGCTGATGTCGCATTTGTCGGCAATTTGCTTGTTGGCAAAACCCTGCGAGAGCCGTTCAAGAATTTCCTGTTCGCGCTGGAACAATTCCACTTTCACCCTCGCCGGCGCGGCGGGTTTTTGAATAGCGTGAATGACTTTGCGCGCGATTTCGCTGGTCATCGGCGCGCCGCCGAGCAGCGTCGCACAGCTCGCCCGCCGGAATAATTGGGGCAGTGCGCGGCCGGCCACGGCCCGCGCAAATATTGCGCGTCACCGTCGGACTGCGCAGGGTTTGCGCAGCTGGTTCCGGCGGTTCATTGGCAAATCAGCCGGTTTTCGGCTGGCACAATCCTTGCGTTACCGCCTTGAACCCGGCGGCAGCTTTGTGTGAGCCGCTGGATCAAGCAAACAACAACTAACCACAGGAATAATTCGATGAAACTGAATCGCATCATTACATTGTGCGCGATCGCGACCACGCTGGCTTTGAGCGCGGGCACGCTTTTCGCGCAGGACAATGGCAACGGCAATAATAACGGCGGCCAAGGCGGCGGCCAGCGGCGCAATCGTCAGGGCGGGCCCGGCGGAAATTTTGATCCCGCGCAATTTCAACAGCGCATGATGGACAACATCCGCGACCAACTGAACTTCACCAACGACACCGACTGGAGCGCGGTGCAGCCGCTCGTGCAGAAAGTCATGGACGCCCGCCGCGATGTCGGCGGCGCCGGCCTGCGCGGATTGTTCGGCCGCAATCGTGGCGGACAAAACGGCGGCAATGGCGGCCCTGGCGGCGGCCGTGGCGGCATGTTTGGCACGCCCAGCCCGGAACAGGAAGCCTTGCAAAAGGCACTGGACGACGACGCCCCGGCGGCGCAAGTCAAGGATTTGCTGGCCAAATACAAGGCTTCACAAAAAGTCAAGCAGGCCAAACTCGAAGCCGCGCAAGCCGAACTCAAAGCCGTGTTGACCTCGAAACAAGAGGCGCAGGCGTATCTGCTCCAGTTGGTGAACTGAACGGCCGCAAATAGAAAGCTGACGATTCATGGCCGCCATTCCGGTTCAAGATTCTTCGACGAGGCAGTTGCTGGAACGCATGGTCGCGTCCCGGCAACTGTCTTCGCTGGACGCGGACGCACTGCTGCGCGCCCAGCCGCGCATTGCGAGCGAAGAAGAAATTCTCCGCTGGCTCGCGACGGAATACGGCCTCGGCTACACGACGCTCGAAGACGTCGAGCCGGATCGTCAGCTTCTTTCGCTTTTTCCCGCGCGCATTTTGCTGAAGGAAGAATTGCTGCCGCTCCAGCGTGTGAACGGCCTGATCGAAGTCGCCACCAGCCGGCTTTTCGCCACGCAAGGTTTTGACGCGCTGAAAACTTTGACCGGCTTAAACCTCAAGCCGATTCTGGCTTCCAGCGAAGCCATCCAGCGCGAAATCAAAAAACGTCTCGGCGTCGGCGCGGACACCATCGGCACGCTGGAAGAGGAAAAAGGCATTCAAGTCGTTGACGAAGATTCTGAAGGCAATAATCTCGACGACGGCGCCGAGGACGAGGCTTCAATCATCCGCTTCGTCAACCAGGTGTTGAAGGACGCGATTGAACTGCGCGCCTCCGACATTCATCTCGAACCGTTCGAGGATGAATTTAAAATCCGCTATCGCATTGACGGCGAGTTGCAGGAAGTGCCCGTGCCGCCGCAGTTGAAACAATTTCAGCCGGCCATCGTTTCCCGCGTAAAGATTCTGAGCCATCTCAACATCGCGGAAAAACGCCTGCCGCAGGACGGCCGCATCAAGGTTCGCATTGACAACGCCGAGGTGGATATTCGTGTTTCTGTGATTCCGATGTTGCACGGCGAGGCCGTGGTGATGCGCTTGCTGCGGCAAAATTCCACGCTGCGCGGACTCAAAGACATCGGCATGAACACGCGCGAGCTGGAACATTTCCAGAGCGTGTTGCGTTTGCCGCACGGAATTATTTTGGTCACCGGCCCGACCGGTTCCGGCAAAACGTCCACGCTTTACACCGCGCTCAATGAAATCAACGACGCCGTCCGCAAAATCATCACCGTGGAAGACCCGGTGGAATATCAGCTCAAAGGCGTCAACCAAATCCAGGTCAACGAAAAATCCGGCCTGACTTTCGCGCGCGGCCTGCGCTCGATTTTGCGCCACGACCCGGACGTGATTTTAATTGGTGAAATTCGCGACGCCGAAACCGCGCAGATCGCGGTGCAAGCGTCGCTCACCGGCCATTTGGTTTTTTCCACGCTGCACACCAACGACGCGCCCGGCGCGCTCACGCGGCTCGTGGACATGGGCGTCGAGCCGTATCTCGTCGCCTCGTCGCTCGAAGCCGTGCTCGCGCAACGCCTCGTCCGCGTATTGTGCCCACATTGCAAGCAGCCGGACACTTCCGAGCGGGCGCAGGCGTTCAAACTGAAGCTGGGCATTCCGGTGGACAGAATTATTTACAAATCCGTCGGCTGCCGCGAATGCCGCAACACGGGATTTTTCGGACGGCACGCGATTTTCGAGTGGATGGACACCGACGAAGAAATCCGCCAATTAATTTTGAAATCGGCTTCGACCGACCTGATTCGCGCTGCCGCGCGCAAAGCCGGCATGCGCACCCTCGCCGAGGACGGCTGGCGCCTGGTCGCCGCTGGCGTCACCACGGTCGAGGAAGTTTTGAGCGTCACGACGGCAAAAGAAGTCGAGAGCGCGACAAAAAATCAAACCGGCGGATCCGCCGCGAGCATCGCGGTGGCAGCATAAAATGAAGTCCAAAGTCCAAAGTCCAAAGTCCAAAGTCGTTCGTGCAGTCACACGACGGGATGGATTGGTTTCTTCATTCTTCATTCTTCGTTCTTCATTTTAATCCATGCCTTCCTTTTCCTACAGAGCGTTGCAGGCCGACGGCAAAATTGCCGAAGGCGTGCTAGACGCCGGCAGCCGGCCGGACGCGCTGCGGCAGATCGAGACGCTCGGTCTGCGGCCGGTGAACGTGGCGGAAAAACTTTCCAAGGCGGGCAAAAATGGATCGGCACCACCGGCGTCGCCCGCTGGAGTTTCTTTCAAGTTTGGCGGTAAAAAAGTTTCGGCGAAGGAGTTGGAAAATTTCACGCGGCTGTTGTCGAGTTTGCTCGCGGCGGGCGTGCCGTTGAGCCGCGCGCTGGTGATTTTGCAGAAGGAAGCTTCGTCGCCCGCATCGAAAGCCCAGTGGAAACAAATTCACGATTACGTCGTGGACGGCTTGTCGCTCGCGGATGCGATGGCGAAATCGCCGGAAACTTTTCCGCGCGTTTACGTCGCGATGGTCGAGGCCGGCGAAGCGGGCGGATTTCTCGACGTGGTGCTGGCGCAGATCGCCGAATTTCAATCGCGCGAAAAGGAACTGAAATCCAAAGTGATGACGGCGATGCTGTATCCGTGCATTTTGCTCGTGCTCGCGCTCGTCGTGCTGACGGTGCTGCTGGTGTTTTTCATCCCGAAGTTCCAGCGCGTGTTTGCCAGCATCCACGGTTCGCTGCCGCTCATCACCCAGATGATCATCGGCGCGAGCCATTTGATGCGCTCCTACGGATTGCTTGTCGGCGCGGGACTGGTCGGACTTTTCTTTCTGGTGCGCACCTGGTTCGCTTCCGAAAAAGGCAAACGCACCTGGGAAGGAACGATTTTGAAAGCGCCGCTCGTCGGCCCGCTCATCGCGCAATTTGCGATGGCGCGTTTCTGCCGGATGCTCGGCACGCTGATCGGCGCAGGCGTGCCGCTCGTGCACGGCCTGAACGTCGCGCGCCGCTCCATCGGCAACCAGATTCTCGTGGACGCCGTGGCGCAGTCTATTGAGCGCGTGCAGCAGGGCGGTCGGCTCGGCCAGAGTTTGGCGGACTGCCGGTCGCTGTTTCCCGGCTCGGTGCTGGAAATGATTTCCGTCGCGGAAGAAAGCGGCAAGCTGGACGGCGAACTGGTCCGCATCGCCGCCGAAACCGAGACGGATCTGGACCGCAATCTGAAAACCGCCGTGGCGTTCGCCGAGCCGGTGATGCTGTTTTTGATCGCGGGTTTCATCGGCGTCATTTTCATCGGCATGTTGCTGCCGGTGCTGTCCATGAGCGAATATATCAAATAAAAAACAACGATTATGAAAATCAAAATTCAAACCCACAGTGAATTGCCAATTGCCAATTGCCAATTGCCAATTGAAAACGGCGCGCGGCGCCAGGCGCCAATTGGAAATCGGAAATTGAAAATTGAAAATGCCTTCACCCTCGTCGAAATGCTGCTGGTGGTCACGATCATCGGCATTCTCGCGGCGCTGGTCATCCCGCGCATCGTCGGCGTGAGCGAACGCTCCCGCGTCACGGCGGCGCAGGCGGACATCAACGGCGGCATCAAGTCCGCGCTCGGCCAGTATGAGGTGGACAACGGATTTTTCCCGAAGAGCCTGCAGGATTTGCTGGTGCAGCCGTCCAACGCCAAGAACTGGCACGGGCCGTATCTGGACAAGCTGCCGACCGATCCGTGGGGCGATCCTTACATTTATTATTATCCGGGCAAACACAGCGCGAATTCCTACGACCTGGTTTCCGCCGGGCCGGACGGCAAGGAAGGCACGGATGATGACATTGTGAGCTGGGCAAAATAATTCGTGACGAGTAATGAGCCGCAGCCCACATGAAAAATTCATTTCACGCATCACGTATCAGGCATCAGGCCTGTGCTTTTACGTTGATCGAATTGATACTCGTGCTCGCGCTGCTGGTGGTCATCACGTCCATCGCGGCACCGGCGATGTCGAAGTTCATCCGCGGCCGGGCGCTGGATTCCGAGGCGCGGCGGCTGATCGCGCTGATGCACGCGGCGCAGAGCCGGGCGGTTTCCGAAGGCATGCCGATGATGTTCTGGGTGGATGAAAAGGCCGGCGGCTACGGCGTCGAAGCCGAAACGAGCGGCCAAAATGGCGACACGAAGGCGGAAGAATTGACGGTGGATTCGACATTGCAAATCGCGGTGCTGAATGTCGGCACGGGCGTGCAAACGACGTTCAAAAATTTGCCGGCGATCCGTTTTTTGGCGGACGGCACGGTGGACGAGAGCAGTCCGCAGACTTTGAAATTGACGGACAGCGACGGGTTTGGGCGTTGGCTGGCGGAAACCAAGCTGCGCACCGGTTATGAAATTAACGATACGGGCCAATAAATTGCCAATTGCCAATTGCCGATTGCCAATTGAAAACCGTGCGAAACACCGCCGCAAACAAATTGGAAATTGGAAATTGGAAATTGGAAATGAGTCGGCGTTCACGCTGGCGGAAGTTTTGGCGGCGCTGCTGTTTCTGGCCATCGTCATTCCGACGGCGGTGGAGGCGCTGCACATCGCGAGTCTCGCGGGCGAAGTCGCGGCGCGCAAAAGCGCGGCGGCGCGGGTGGCCGACCGGATTTTGAACGAAAGCCTGGTGACGACCAATTGGAGCGGCGGAGTGCAGAACGGCACGGTCACGGAAGGCATTTTGGATTTTAAATGGAAGCTGACGAGCCAGAGCTGGCCGGGCGATCCGGGGCTGGCGGCACAGTCCATGCAACTGCTGACGGCGGAAGTGACCTATTCCGCACAGGGCAAAGATTATTCGGTGAAGTTAAGCACGCTGGCCAACACGCAGACGCAGCCGGCCGGAACGACGCAGTAAATGAAATTACGAATTACAAATTACGAATCGCGAATGGTGCCGTCCCGGGCGTCCGGCGGGCGGGGCGCGTCTTCGCCATTTGAAATTTGCCATTTGAAATTTGCCCGCGGCTTCACGCTGATCGAGATGATTCTCGCGATCGGCGTCGCGGCGATTGTTCTGATCGCCGTGAACATGGCGTTTTTCACCGCGCTGCATTTGCGCGACGACACGGCGGACATGGTGGACGCCGCCACGCCGATTGATGCGGCGGTGACCTTTTTGAAACGCGATTTGCAATGCGCCGTCACGCCGACGAACGGCACCAGCAAAATTTTATCCGGCGGTTTCCGCGCTGGCAACGGGATCAACAGCGTCGGCGTGAGCGATCCGGTGCAGATTGAAATGTTCACCGCGTCCGGCGCGTTGAGCGACAGCCTGCCGTGGGCCGACATCCAGCGCGTGACTTACGAACTGAAGACGCCCACGACCCAGAATGCGAACGGCCGCGATTTGTATCGCAGCATCACGCGGAATTTGCTGGCGGTGTCCACGCCGGACGTGACCGAGCAGCTTATGTTGAGCGGCGTCACGAGCGTGAAATTTTCCTGCTACGACGGCGCGCAATGGAACGACACCTGGGACACGACCGATCCGACGGCGGTCAACACAAATCTGCCGCTTGCCGTGAAAGTGGATATCCAGATGTCCGGCAACGCAAATGCGCAGCCGGTGGAAATCGTTGTCCCGATTGATTCGCAGACGCGGACGAACATGGTGTTGACGGCGGCCCAATGAACTTGAAATGAAATTGCCAAATCCAGCAACGCAAATGCAGGGCCGGCGCGAAAGCGCGTCGGTGCTGATCATCGTGCTGTGGGTGGCCATCGGTCTGGTCAGCATCGCGCTGTATTTTGCGAATTCGATGAATTACGAATTGCGCGCCGCGGACAACCGCGTGAACGGGCTTTCGGCGGAGCAGGCCATCGAGGGCGCGGCGCGTTACGTCGGCTATGTGCTCCAGAATTATGCGACCAACGGCGCGATGCCGGACAACACGCAGTTCAAATGCGCGGCGGTCGAAATCGGTGACGCGAAATTCTGGCTCATCGGGCGCGATCCCGACGCGGACAATCCGACCGAGCCGTATTTTGGCCTGGTGGACGAGGGCGCCAAATTGAATCTGAACAATGTCAGCACGAATGTTTTTCAATACCTGCCGGGCGTGACGACGGATTTTGCCAACGCGATCATGGACTGGCGCGGGACCAACGGGATTGTTTCGCTGAATTACGCCTCGCTCGGCTACGCGGCAAAAAATTCGCCCTTCGAGACGGTGGACGAATTGCGCCTGGTTTATGGCGCGGACATCACCCAACTCGCCGGCGAAGACATCAACCGCAACGGCGTGCTCGACAAGAATGAAAAGGATTTGAATGGCAACGGCGAGCTGGATCCCGGTTTGTTTGAATACGTCACGGTTTACACGCGCGAGCCGAATTTTCATGCCGACGGTTCCTCGCTGACGAATGTAAATACGGCTTCAGTCGCCAAGATGCGCTCGCTGCTGCAAAGCGCCGGCATCAGCACTTCCTATGCGCAAGCGCTGACCCGGACCAACGCCAACGCCCGGCCTTACTCGGGTCTCTTGAAATTTGCCATGGCCTGCCGCAACGCCGGCATGAGCTCGGACAATTTTGCAAACATCTGCAACAACATCACGACCAGCACAAACACTTATTTTCGCAATCGTGTGAACGTCAACAACGCCAGCGTGGATGTGCTGACGGCGTTGATGATGGGACGGAACGTGGATGAACAAACCGCTGAAAGCGCGGCGCAAACGCTCGTTACGTATCGCCAGCAAAATCCGAACAACCTGACGTCCGTGGCGTGGCTCGTTGACGCGCTGGGCAACACCAGCCCGGTGCTCACGGCGCTGGCGGGCGGCGACGTGGTGACGACGCACACCTATCAATTCACGGCGGACATCGCAGCGGTCGGTGCCTTTGGGCGCGGCTACCGGCGCGTGAAATTCATTTTTGATGTGAGCGATGGCACCCCGAAAATTTTGTATCGCCAGGATTTGAGCCGGCTGGGCTGGGCGCTGGGCGAAAAGGCGCGGGAGACTTTGGTCGCGAAAGACACGCAATGAAACCTGATTTCAAATTTAAATCCCGGAAACGGAAAAAACTGACGACGCTGCTGGGCCTGACGCTCGACGGCAGCAAGCTGGACGGCGTCGTTTTGCGGCGCACGAACGGCGCGCTGCAACAGCTGCAAAGTTTTTCCGCGCAGCTCACGCTGGATCCGCTGACGGCCGCGCCGGAACTCGTGGGCCGCGAAATTCGCAACCAGCTTGACGCGGCGGGCGTGCGCGAACGCGACTGCATTCTCGGCGTGCCGCTGAAATGGGTTTTGACCGCGCAAACGGAACTGCCGCCGCTGCCGGAGGCCGACGCGCAAGGCTTGCTGCAGATGGAAGTCGAGCGCGGATTTCATTCCGACGTGACCGAACTGCTGGTGGACAATTCGCGCAGTCCGCTGGCGGGCGACAAAACGTTTGTGTTGCTCGCCGCGATTCCAAACACGCACCTCGAGGCGTTGGAACAGATTTTGGCGGCGGCGAAATTAAAGCCGGTCAGTTTTGGGCTGGGCATTTCGGCGCTGCAATCGCCGGCGGCGGAAAAGTCCAACGGCGTGCTGGCGCTGGCGATCGGCGAGAGCCATGTCGGCCTGCAAATCACGGCCGGCGGCGTGGTGGCGTTGCGCGGGCTGGAAGGCGCGATTGACAACGAGGCGGGCCGGCGCGCGTTGCAGCCGGAGGTGGTCACGCGCGAGGCGCGCGTCACGCTCGGCCAACTGCCTGCGGAGTTGCGCGCAAAAGTGAAACGCATCCGCATTTTTGGCCCGAAAGAACTCGCGCAGCAGCTCGCGGATGAAATGGAATTGCGGTTCGAGCCGATGGGCTTGAAGGTGGAAACGGTGCCGGCTTACGCGCCGGATGAATTTGGCGTGACGCTGCCGCCGGACGCGTCGCTGTCGCCGGCGTTCAGTCTGGCCGCGCGGTATTTGACGGAACAAAAACCGGCGTTTGAATTTCTGCCGCCGAAGCCGACGCTCCTCGAGCAGTTGGCCGCGAAGTATTCCTCCGGCCGTTTGCGGACCACCGGCGCGGTGGCGGCGGGCGTGGCGGCGATTGTGCTCGGCATCTTTTTATTCCAGCAGTTTCAACTGTGGCGGCTGCGGTCGCAATGGTCGCACATGCAGGTCAAGGTCACGGAGCTGCAAAAGATCCAGGATCAGATCCGGCAATATCGTCCGTGGTATGGCGGGACGTTCCGCAGCCTGGCGATTTTGCGGGAGCTGGCGCTGGCCTTTCCGCAGGACGGCGTGGTGACGGCCAAGGTCATCGCCATCCGCGACGACGGCACGGTGAACTGCTCCGGCAACGCGCAGGACAGCGCGGCGCTGCTGGCGCTGGAGGCGAACTTGAGCAAGCTGCCGGGCGTGTCCGAAGTGCATCAGGAACAAATCCGCGGCAGCAAGCCGCCGCTGCAATTTGTTTTCAGTTTCAAATTCAACCATGGAGGCGCCAGTGAAAATTAAAAACCGGCAGGATTTTTTGGTGATGCTGACCATCGCGGTGGTCGGGCTGTTCGTGGCGGTGAATTTTGTGTTCACGCCGCTGCAAGCCTGGTGGGCCGAGCGGCAGGCGCAGGTCCGCGATTTGCGCGCCAAGGTCAGCGAAGGCAATCAATTGATCAAACGCGAAGCCGGCATCCGCAGCCACTGGAAGGACATGCAGGCAAACGCGCTGCCGGCCAGCATGTCGCAGGCGGAGCAGACGTTTTTGACGGCGCTG
>CAJAQO010000206.1 GCA_903944085.1 uncultured Verrucomicrobia subdivision 3 bacterium | reverse complement strand
CGGCCTCACCGTGGTCGTCTCGCCGCTCATTGCGCTGATGAAAGACCAGGTGGACGCGCTGCAAGCCAGCGGCATTGCGGCGACGTTTTTGAATTCCTCGCTCGCCGCCGATGAATCGCGGAAACGCCTGCGCGGTCTGCACAACGGCGAATATCGCCTGCTCTATGCTGCGCCGGAGCGGCTGATGCTGTCCGGTTTTCTCGAAGATTTGCAGCGCTGGAACGTCCGGCTCATCGCGGTGGACGAGGCGCATTGCATCAGCGAATGGGGTCATGATTTTCGTCCGGAATACCGCCAGATTTCCGACCTGCGAAGATTATTTCCCGAGGTGCCGTTCATGGCGCTCACCGCCACCGCCACCGGTCGCGTGCGCGAGGACATTGTCACGCACTTGAAATTGCGCGAGCCAAAATGCTACGTCGCCAGTTTCAATCGGCCGAACCTGACTTACCGCGTCATTCCGAAAAACAAGCCCTACGACCAGTTGCTGCATTTTCTTCGCGCGCGGCCCAAGGAAAGCGGCATCGTCTATTGCCAGTCGCGCAAATCCGCCGAGCGCATCGCCGCCAATCTCACCGAGGATGGTGTGAAGGCGCGTCCGTATCACGCCGGACTCACGCCCAAGGAACGAAGCGAGCACCAGGAACTTTTTCTGCGTGACGACGTGCGCGTGATCTGCGCGACCATCGCCTTCGGTATGGGCATCAACAAGCCCAACGTCCGCTTCGTCGTCCATTACGACCTGCCGAAAAACATCGAAGGCTATTATCAGGAAACCGGCCGGGCCGGCCGCGACGGATTGCCGAGCGAATGTGTTTTGCTCTTCAGCGCCGGCGATGTGGTGAAACAGACCGGTTTCATTGACGAAAAACCCGATCCGCAGGAGCAAAAAATCGCCCGCGAACAGTTGCAACAGATGGTGCATTATGCCGAATGCGCCGGCTGCCGGCGCGTGGAACTGCTGCGCTATTTTGGCGAGGAGTTCAGTAGCAGCCGACGTGAGGAGGCTCAAACTGGAAATTCTAAAATGGGTCAGAGCCTCCTCACGTCGGCTGCTACAGAGCAGGAGAATTGCGGCGCGTGCGACAACTGCCTTTCGCCGCGCGCCACGTTCGACGGCACGCTGGCCGCGCAAAAATTTCTTTCGTGCGTCTATCGCATCCGCGAGAAAAACGGTTTTGGCGTCGGCTTGAATCATGTGGTCGAAGTGCTCACCGGCGCGGACACGGAAAAAATCCGCAAGTGGGATCACACGCAGCTTTCCACCTACGGCATTGGCAAAGAACACAGCCGCCCGGAATGGGCCGCCATCGGCCGCGAGTTGGTGCGCCTCGGTTTTCTCCGGCAGACCACGGACAAATTCAGCGTGCTGGAGCTGACCAACGCCGGCGGTGCCGCGCTCAAGGAACGCCGGAAAATCACGCTCACCAAACCCGCCGTCGTGCCGGAAACGAAAGTTCACCACGTCGGTGAAATTTCCTGCGACGAAGTTTTGTTCGACCGCCTGCGCCAGCTTCGCAAACAGCTCGCCGACGAGCGCGACGTGCCGGCCTACATCGTTTTCTCCGACGTGGCTTTGCGGCAGATGGCGCGGAATTATCCGCAGACCGAAAGTGAATTTGCCCGCATCAGCGGCGTCGGCGAAAAGAAGTTGCGCGAGTTCGGCGAGATTTTTCTCGGCGAGATCGCGGCTTATTTGCAGACGAACGCGCGCCAGATTTTCGCCGATGAGTCTTTCACCGCGCCCGCCGCCCCGCCGCCGTCACGCAGCAGCCTCGGCGATTCCGCGCGCGAAACGCTGCGCCGCTTTCGCGCTGGTAACAGCGTCGAGCAAATCGCCCGCGAACGCGACGTGACCACCGGCACCATTTACGGCCATCTTGCCGAGGGCATTGAACGCGGCGAACCGGTGGATTTGCAGCGCGTTTTCATCGTCACGGAACTGGCGGAAGTCGCCGCCGCCTTTAACCGGAATGGCTTTGGCGCGCTCGGCCCGGTGTTTGAAGCGCTCGGCGGCAAAATTGATTACGGCCGGCTCCGCATTTTCCGCGCGGCGGCGAAGGCAAAAAGATAGCCAATCAGCCGGCGATTTTCAAATGGGTGAGCCGGAAGACGGCACCGCGCGGACCGTTGCCGAGGCAGGCGATTTCCCAGCCATGCGCAAGCACGATCTGCTGCACGACGGCCAGTCCCAAGCCGGTGCCTTTTTGATGAGTGGTGAAATACGGCTTGAAAATTTCCCGCCGGTTTTCGGGCGGCACGCCGGGACCGTCGTCCCGGACTTCCAACGCCGCTTCCGTGGCGCTGGCGCGCAGCACCACGATCTGGATATTTCCATTTTCACCGGCAGCTTGAATGGCGTTGATAAGCAAATTGAAAAGCACCTGCCGCAGCAATTGTTCGTCCGCCTCGATGGCGAGCGACTCGCCGCCGACCTCGACGCGCAGCTTCTTCTCCTCGATGTCGAGCGCGAGCGTGCGGACGACTTCGTGGCAGGCCGGGGACAGCGCGATCCGCGTGCGGCGGACTTCGCGCGGCCGCGAGTAATTGATGAATTCGGTAAGCTGGGCGGTGACTTTGTCCGTCTCGTCCACGATGGTCTTGGATTTTTCACGCACGTCGGGCGAGGCGTCCGGCAGGCGCGAAATCATCTGTGCCTGGCCGCGGATGATGTTCAGCGGATTGCGCGTCTCATGCGCGAGGCCGGCCGCCGCGAGATTCAATTCCTTCAGATGCGAATTCAATTCGCTCGCCCGCACCAGCCGGATTTGCAAATCGGCGGTCCGGCCGATGTTGCGCCACGCGAGGCCGGCGCCCAACGCGGAGATGCCGGCAAAAAATCCGATGATGCCGCGCAGCCACAAATCATGCGTGCAGACGGCGCGATAATTATCCGTGGACATGCCGAGCACCAGCCCGTGCACTTCGCGTTTCGCGACCAGCGCCTTGAAGTCTGCGTCGGACATGCCGCGCATCCACGGCGGACGCCGGTTGCCGCCGCGCGGGCGGTCGCCGCCGTCGGGCGGACGATTCCCGTCATTCGGCGGCGGCGGTGGCGGTTCCATTTCGCCATTCGTGGACAGCGGAAAATTCGGGGCGGAAAATCCGCCGGGGCCGCCACCGTTGGTTTCGTCCGCACGCGGTTCCCGCCGTTGAAAATCCCGTCCATTGCGATTCACGCCGTTGGTAAAATTACTGCGCGGCGGCAGGACCACCGTGGGGTTGTTAGTCCCGCCTTCGGTGCTGACGCTCGCGCCCTCCACCGGCAAAACAAAGGTGACATATCTGGCCGACCAAAGCTCGCTTCCGGCAAGAATCTCGTGCGAAAACAAATTGGTGTCGCCGACCGCCACCACCGGTTCGCCGTCGGTGTTCAACAAGCCGACGTAAATCAGCTTGACGAGGGAGTTGGGCCGGTTGGTGACCAATTCGCTGAGGACAGGATCCAGCCGTTCCTGAAAAACCACGCTGCGAAACCGGAGCGCGCGGGTGACCGCGCCCAGCGTGCCGGCGATTTCATGCGAACGGCTGCGCAGGTCGGTTTTCGCCGCCTCGACGACCCGCTGATGCTCCTCCACCTGCCAGCCGACGACGAGCAGCCACGCTGCGAGCAGCAGCCCGCTCACCCATCGGCCTCGGTGTTCAGGATTCATGCGCGGTTTTGCGGTTTCAATTGAAATGAGGCTGATGGTAATAGTTATTTGTCCTTTTTTACCGGCAAGCGTTCCAGAAAGCGATCAAGCTCCTGTTCCGAAAACGAATTGGTATTGGTGATCATTGGAGTCTGGCTGGTTTCCTTCGTGGACATCGCGGCGAGCTGCGATGGCATCTGGACGATGTGCGGGGTGAGAAAAATCAGCAGCTCGCTCTTCTCGTTTTGTTTGCTGGTGAACTTGAAAAGACCGCCTAGCACCGGAATGTCGCCCAGCAGCGGCACCTTGCTCACGCTGGAAGATTTGTCGTTGGAAATAAGGCCGCCGATAACGACGGGCTGCCCGTCGGGAGTCACGACCACCGTGTTAGCGGAACGCTTGTTTAGATTGGGCGCATACACGGCAGAGGTGAACAGGCTGGCACCTTCGATCACCTGGCCGGGCGTCGAGCCGTCAATAGACGTGATCTGCGGCTGGAGGATCATCTGCACCAAGCTGTTCGCCCCGATGAACGGCGTGACGTCCAATTGGATGCCAACATTTTGGTAGGTGCCGTTGATGGATGGAACGGTGGTGCCAGTCCCGCCGACAGCGCTTAAACTAACACTGCTGGGCAGATAAATACTCTGCCCGACAACAATTTCAGCCATCTGGCCGTCCCGTGCGAGAATGGACGGGCGCGAAAGCACCTGCGCCTTGTCGGCGGTGGCGATGGCCTGAACCGTCGCCGTAAAATCATTGCCCAAGACTTGATAAAGGCCGCCATTTCCGGCCGCCCCCGGCAGGGTTTGGGGCAAATTATAGTTTTGCCCCACGTTCATTGATTGGTAGAGCGGAGTAGGCACGGGGGTAAAAGTTGGAGTCGAAACATTCTGACCGCTGCCGGTAGTTGTCGTGGTTCCCTGCAGATAAGAATTGGTCACAAAGCCGGTGAGTTGAGACAGATTTGCGCCCAAGGGATTGCCCGTGTAAGTGCCTTGGACACCGATGTCCGAAGCTTTGTTGTCGGTCACTTCCACGAAGGCGACCTTGATGAGCACCTGCGGTTCCGGCGCGTCGAGGCTTTCGATCACCCTTTCGATTTGTTCCCTGGTCTGTTTGTCGGCAATGACGATGATGTTATGCGTCACCGGGTCCACGGCAATTTGCGCGCTGCCCACCGAGCCATTGTTATTGTATTGGCCGCTGCTGCCGGTAGTGCCGCCGCGGTTGGCCCCGCCGCCGCCAAAACCACCGAAGCCGCCAAAACCGCCGCCGCCAAAACCGCCACCGCCGAAGCGCTGCTGCGCGTGCAGTTCAATCGCGGCGCACAAAAGGAGCAGCCACGCGCCGCCGAGAGTTTTTTTGAAAAAATTTGTTTTCATAATTTGCCTTTTCATCGGAAAAATGTTCTGCGTCTGGTTAGAATTGTGCTCCTCGGCCGCCGCCGCCGCCGCCCAAGCCAGTGCTGCCGCTTCCGGAGGATGTCGTTGTCGTCGTGCCCATCGAGGTGGTGGCGTTTTGAGAGCGTTGCATCAGCAGGCTGTTCTGCGACGAACTGGAGCCGCCGCTGCGCGAGGAAGTGCCGCTCGAGAACATGTTTTGCAGCACGGTCACGGCCTGCTGCGGATCACCGTTGCTCATCTTGAACACATAAACATCCTGGTCGCGATCCGACGGCACGTCCAAATCCTTCATCATGCCGGCGATCTCCTCGATCAAATCCTTCGGCGCGGTCACGATGACCGCCTGGATGCGCGCATCCGCTACCGCAGTGACTTGCGTAGCCTTTTTAACGCGGTCATTGGAAGTGCTGCTCCCGCCGGCTTGTCCACCACCGCCCATCATCCGCGCAAAAAATCCGCCCGGTCCGCCGCCGCCAAAACGCGTCGGAGCTTGGGCCCCGCCGCCGGAAGTGCTGCTGGGGAAAACGCTGCTGATTTCCGTGGCGACATCCGTCGGGCTGGCGTATTTCAGCCGGAACACGCGGATCTCCGTTTCCGCCTCCGCGCTGTCATCCACCGCCTTGATGATTTCCGCGATGTGATGGATGTTGGCCTGGGTGTCCGTGATCACGATGGAATTGCCCGCCTCATTCGCCACCACCGTGGCCTGCGGTGAAACGAACGATGACAAATCCGAAACCAGTTGCCGCGCCTCGACGAAGCGGATGGGAATAATTTGCGTCACAATCTCCGCATTTTTCGGAATGTCATCAGGCCGGTTACCACTCTTCACCGGAATCTCGCGCGTCTTGGCATCGGTGGTGGACACGATGGTCAGCGTGCGGCCGTCGCGGATGGCCGCGTAGCCGTTTTTGTTCAGCACCGCGTTCAGCAAATCCGCCGCCTCGTCGCGCGTCAGGTGCTTGCCGTTGACCGTGACCTTGGCGTCGTTGCTGATGCGCGTGTCCTGCACAATGATGAAGCCCGCCGCGTCGCTCAAATAATTCAGCACCATGTCCAGCGGCGCGCGGTTGAAATTCAAATTCAAATCGTTCACATTCGTGCCCGCCTGCGTCGGCGGCATGAATTCAGATTGAATTTCCTCCTGCGGCGCGGCCTTGGTCTGCGACGGCGTGATCACCAGCGGCTCCCGGACCTGGTTGGTGTCGGCATCGGCGGCGTTGTCCGGCGGCCCGGGCGGTGGCCCGCCGGCGTCGGGTCCGTTGGGCGCGTTTGCGTCGCCGGGCGGCGGCCCGGGCTGGTCGGCGGGCGCGGGCGCATTGGTGTTGTTGTCATCCGGCGGATTTTGCGCGCTGGCGGAAACCGCCAGGCCCAGCAGGCCGGTCATTAACAGGCTCAAGATTATTTTTTTCATTGGTTTTCCTTTTCGCGTAGTTGCATCAATCGTTTCAAAACATCATTCGATTCGCCGGCCGAAGTCGGGGTGGCCGGCGTTGAACTGTCCCCGCTGGCCGAACCGGCGGTCGTCTCCGTGGAACCCGGCTCGGCCGGCAGTTCGGCCGCGCCGGCAAACACCCATTTGCCGTTTTCCTGCCGCAGCCCGTCGCCGACTCTCAATCTGAGCTGCTGCTTTTTGTCCGCAGATGCCAGCATCACCTGGCTCGGCGAAATATCCGTGACCGTGTAATCCGCGATTTTTTCCCCGGCCTGCAGCGCCTTTTTCAAATCCGCGCTGTTGCCGTTGAAAAACGCGAACATGCCTTTTTCGTAGCTCATCGTGCCGACCAGCATGATGCCCGGGGCCGCGGTGCGCACCCGCGAACGGGTTTTCGGCCGGTAGCCCGAGGAGTAATAATGCGGCTGCCGGGCCGGATCAAAAATGTTGCGGTCGGTCACGAACTGGCTGAACTTCGGAAAATCCGTCGCGCCCGGCACGCCGTTGGATTGCGCCCACGCGCCGGTCCCGCCCGCCAGCGTGGCGGCGAGCGCCAGAAATATTTTCAAGTGTGGCAGTTTCATTTTTTGTCGTTCGAGAGGAGGGCCAGCCCGTTGATTTCCAGGCCGAGCGTCATCTGCTGGCCGCTGGTGTCGTGCGAACTCAGTTCCACCGAATCCAGCCGCACGGCCAGCGGACCTTTTTCGATGTTGTAAATCAATTTGCTCAATGCGCCGAGATCGCCGGAAGTTTCCACGCGGCAATCCAGCGTCATGTAATTCGTCGAATCGTTTTTCCATTGCGGCATCAGGCTGGTGATCGTCGCGCCGCTGTTGCGCGACCAGCCGTCCAGCGCCGTCAAAAACGTCTGCTCCGCCTGCGACATGCTGGCCGGCAGCGCGTTTGCCTGCATGTCCTTCCAGTGGCTGCGGATGCCGGCTTCGCGTTTGATCAATTGATTGCCTTCGCTGACCTTGGCGCGCAAATCGCG
>CAJAQO010000205.1 GCA_903944085.1 uncultured Verrucomicrobia subdivision 3 bacterium | reverse complement strand
TCCAGCACGTTCGCCTTGTCAATGCTCGTCAATTTCTTCCGGCGCAACTGCGCGGCCTTGAACGCGACGTGCGCGATGCGCTCGATCTCCGGCGTGGTATAAACCATCGTGTCAATCGCGCGAAAATTGCCGCCGCCGAGGTCTTCGGTCTTTTTCGGCTGGCCGAAATACATGCCGCCAGTCAGTTCGCGCACGACCAAAATGTCAATGCCGTCACCCTGCCGTTCCTTCGCCAGCGGACACGCGTGCGAAAGAATTTTCGGCAGCTTCACCGGGCGCAAGTTGGCGAACAAACCAAATTCCTTCCGCAACCGCAGCAGCGCGGCGCGTTCCGGTCTTTCTTCTTTCGGAATCGTCGGATCGCGGTCCGGCAGGCCGACGGAACCGAAGAGAATCGAGTCGGACTTTTTGCAGATGTCGAGCGTGATGTCCGGCAATGCTTTTTTGGCGAAGTCAATGCCGGCCCAACCGACGGGCGCGTCGGTGATGTTCAGCTTGAACTTGAAACGTTTTTCCGTGGCGCGCAAAACCTTGATGGCTTCGCGCATGACTTCCGGGCCGATGCCGTCGCCCGCGAGCGCTGCGATGTTGTAAGTGTTCATGAAAAGTGAAGGGGCAGTTTATTTGAAAGGCGATGCCGAAGGAAGAATGAAGAATGGAGAATGGAGAAACGATTTTTGCAGCCCGCGTTTGAATTTTACTTCTGCATTCTACATTCTTCCTTCTGCATTCGCTTTATGCTGCCTTACAAAATCGCCACGCTGCTTTATTGCTTTAACGAGCGCGAAGAAATTTTGCTGCTCGAACGCGCGCAGGAACCGAACCGCGGCTTGTGGAGTCCGTGCGGCGGCAAATTGAAAATGGATCGCGGCGAATCGCCTTACGCCTGCGCCTGCCGCGAGGCGCACGAGGAAACCGGCCTGCAACTCGCGCCGTCGGATTTGCATCTGGCCGGACTCATCAGCGAGCATGGCTATCAAGGCCAGACGCACTGGCTGATGTTTTTGTTCGAGGTGAAGGTGAAATTGAAAACGCTGCCGCCGGTTCACGCGGAAGGCCGCTTTGGATTTTTCCCGCGCGAAAAGATTTTGGATTTAAAAATACCGCAGACCGACCGCGAACAAATCTGGCCGTGGTTCTGGCAGTTTCGCGGGGGCTTTTTCGCGGCGCATTGTCATTGCCACGCGGACGGGCGAAATGCGTGGACGCTGGAAGAAGCAAAATAAGCAAACGGCGGTGGTGAGCACGGCGACCGGCGGCGTGGCGCGGCCGGGACCATGCGCCCGCAGGTGATGTCCTAATCTTAATCTTGTTCTTAATCGTAATCGTTGTTTAAAGCGGATTACGATTACGATGACGATTAAGATTAAGACAGTGTCCGCCCGCGTCATTGCTGGACTTGGTGAAAGAAACTGGTAGTTTTGCCCGGTGGATTCCCGCGAAGCATTCATCGCGTTGAATATGATTGAAGGCGTCGGGCCGGTGCGCGCCCGCTCGCTGCTGGAACATTTTGGCGACGCGCCGAAAATTCTTTCCGCTTCAAAACACGAGCTGCTCCGCGTCCGCAACATCGGCGACGACACCGCCGAAAAAATTTCGTCGTGGGAAAAATCCATTGATCTCGCCGGCGAGCTGAAACGCATCGCGGATTTCGGCTGCCACGTTTTGATTTCGTCCGATGAAAATTATCCGCCGTCGCTGCGGGAAATTTATGATCCGCCGCTGGTGCTTTACGTCCAAGGCGAACTCACGGCGAAAGACAAAAACGCCGTGGCGATGGTCGGCTCGCGGATGACGACGCATTACGGCATCGAGACCGCACGCAAGCTGGCGTATCAGCTCGCCTACGTCGGCGTGACGGTGGTGAGCGGCGGCGCGCGCGGCATTGACACGGCGGCGCATCAGGGCGCGTTGAGCGGCAAAGGCCGGACGATTGCCGTTTTGGGAACGGGGATAAATTTGGTCGCGCCGCCGGAAAATGCCGAACTGTTCGAGCGCATCGCGGCGAACGGCGCGGTGATCACGCAATTTCCCTTCAACCGGCCGGCGGACAAACAATCGTTTCCCATCCGCAACCGCATTGTTGCCGGCATGACTTTGGGCACGGTCGTGGTCGAGGCGAATCTTTCGAGCGGCGCGCTCATCACGGCCAATTTCGCGACGGAATATGGCCGGCAGATTTTCGCCGTGCCGGGGCGGATTGATTCGCCGCGCAGCAAGGGCTGTCACGACCTCATCAAAAAGGGCGCGAAGCTCTGCGAAGGCGTGGAGGATATTTTAAGCGAGTTTGAATATCTGTTTCCGGCGAGCAACAAAGCGCCGTCGCCGGGCGACACCGGCGTGCTGCCGGCGCTGGAGTTGTCGGCGACGGAGCAGAAGATTTTCGCGGCGGTGAAAGCCGGGGACGAGACGACGATTGACGAAATCATCCGGGCGAGCGGGCTGCCGAGTTCGACGGTGAGCGTGGCGCTGTTCGGCCTGGAGATGAAGCGGCTGGTGAAACAATTGCCGGGCAAGCTGTTCGTGCGGAATGTGTGAGCGGACTCCGGCTGTGTCACCGACCGCACGATCCACCGGTGGTTGAAACACGGCAAAATTCGCGCGGGCAGCCGACGCTCTAAACCTTCGCCGCCGAGGCGCAGAGTTGCCGGGTGGAAACATTAAACGCCACCTTGAGCGAACAGTTCCAGTTGGAATTCATGGCGCAAATGTGCGACAACTAAGGCCTGAATTTTTATGAGCCACAAAATCGCCATCATCACCGGAGGATCACGCGGCATCGGCCGGGCCATCGCGTTGCGCGTTGCCAAGTCGGGCATTGATTCCATCATTACCTACAAATCGTCGCAGGCCGAGGCCGGCGAGGTCGTGAAACAGATCGAGTCGCTCGGAGCCCGTGCCGTGGCCGTGCAACTGGATGTCGCCGCGCGCGATTCCTACCTGAACTTCGCCGCCGTCGCCAAGGCCGCGCTCGAAAAACTTGGCGCGACGAAATTTGATTTCCTCGTCAACAACGCCGGCATCGGCCTCTCCCAGCCATTCGCCGAAACCACCGAGGCGCAGTTCGACGAAATGACCAACATCCATTTCAAGTCCGTCTTTTTCCTCTCGCAAACGCTGTTGCCGCTCATCAACGACGGCGGGCACATCATCAACATCTCCACCGGCACCAGCCGGTTCGTGCTGCCGGGCTACTCGATTTACGCGTCGCTGAAAACCGCCGTGGAAGGGCTCACCCGCTACATGGCCAAGGAACTCGGCCCGCGCAAAATCCGCGTCAACGTCGTGGCGCCGGGCGCGACGGAAACGGATTTCCGCGGCGGCTTCATCCGCAACCATCCGGAATTTAAGAAGATGATGGAAGCGAACATCGCGCTGGGCCGCGTGGGCCAGGCCGACGACATCGCCGGCGTGGTCAATGCGCTGCTCTCCGACGATTGCTATTGGGTCAACGGCCAGCGCATCGAGGCGTCTGGCGGGCAGGTGCTGTGAAGATTGGCAACCGCAGCGCCGTAGGCGCGGAATATTTATAGCATGGCAATCCATAAAATAAAAAGCCCCGCAGGGGCGGCATATTGGGAAGATGTCGCTCCTGACGGAGCTTGAAATTCTTGGCGCTGGGTTTCTACAAAGATGGCGCGCCTACGGCGTTGCCGATGCGATGGATGAAGTTGGTGGGCATAATTATTTTTTCCTGTTCAAAAGTTTGCCAACGGCTTTTGTGAGTTCTGCTTCATCTTTTAATGCTTGGGAAAGTCGTTCAGAAAGTTCAGTCAAGACAACACGAATACTTCCGGCTAATTCAAGACACTCCTCATCAGTTAATTCATGAACTCCCTCACTCAACGCAGAATGAAGCAAGCCTAACGGATTATGTCCGTCAATGAGCAGACTTTCTGGAATTCCATCTTTTGCAATTCCCATCGCTTTGCTGAACTGTGTTTCGGTGATTGCTTGATCCAACAAAGAAATCACATCTGGTTTAGCGTGAATCTTCTCCAAAACCTTTTTGATTTCTTCCAAGATTCGATTCTTTTGATTTTCAACAACGCGTCTGTAATAGACAAAAGCTCCAATTCCAAGACCTTGGTTTTCACAGTTTCTGCCTTTCAAAAAAACATCGCGATTCGGTCCAATGAGTTTTATCAAACGAGATGGTGTTGGTGGTCCAAAAACTGGAACTTCTCCGTATTTATAGCAAATACCTTTTCCCTTGTCTTTTTCGCGTCTCATTGCCAGCGCAAAAACTTTAGTTTCTTGTTGGCAATTTGAACAACGATAGCTGACAAACTCATTTTCGTATTTTTGTGTTCCAGCCAAATGAATTTTTCCAGAAACACAACGAAAGACGCGAATTCCATTACACCGCTCGTTAGTGCAATGCAATTGAAGTTCGGGTTGGGAAAAATACCATGATTGAAAACCATCGGGACTTGCCCAAATTGCAAGATCAGGAATTTGAACGAACTGCCCCGGCGGATGGGTTTCAAGAAAATCAACCAATGTTGCTTCCGGCAAAGTTGGGCTGGCCGTAGTTTTTTGCGCTTCAGTCGTCATAAAAATTTATTTCTTCCCATGCACCTTCGCCGCGACTTTCAGGCGCAGGGCGTTGAGCCGGATGAAGCCGGTGGCGTCGTCCTGGTTGTAGGCCTTGGTCGGGTCGGCTTCCATCGTGGCGATGTGCGGGTTGTAGAGGCTCACCGGGGATTTGCGGCCGCTGACCATGATGTTGCCTTTGTAGAGTTTCACGCGCACGGTGCCGG
>CAJAQO010000204.1 GCA_903944085.1 uncultured Verrucomicrobia subdivision 3 bacterium | reverse complement strand
CGCGAGGGCCAAATGGAATGAGCCGAGCGTGACCAGCGGCGCTGGTGGCGCGGTGTCCAACCACACAGGCTGCCAGGCGGCGGAGGCGTGGGCAATGGCCGGCCAGAACAACACCGGAGCCAGGCCGATGGTGGCACATAAACTGCCCAGCAGGAGCATGGGCAGGCGCATGCGCCAGCCACATTCGTGCGCGTGCAGCGCTGCCTCGCTGCGCGGCAGGCCGAGGAAGACCACGCCGCAGACTTTTACAAAACACGCCAGCGCCAGCGCCCCGGTAATGCCAAGCAAAATGGCGGCCGGGACCGCTGCCCACGAAGCTGCGTCGCGCGCGGAGACGGCATCGAACAAACCGAGAAACACCAGCCACTCGCTGACAAAACCATTCAGCGGCGGCAGACCGGAAATGGCCATCGCGCCGAGCGTGAACAAGCCTGCTGTCCACGGCATGGCACGCCAGAGGCCGCCGAGCCGGCTCATTTCGCGCGTGCCGGTGGCGTGCAGCACCGAGCCGGCGCCGAGAAACAAAAGCGCTTTGAACAAGCCGTGATTCCACACATGCAGCAGCGCGCCCGCCAGCGCGAGTTGTCCCCACCGGGCGTGGCCGTGGTCGCAGGCGATCATGGCAAAACCCAGTCCGATCAAAATGATGCCGATATTTTCGACGCTGTGATACGCGAGCAGGCGTTTCAAATCGTGTTGCCCCAGCGCGAACGCGACGCCCAGCACGGCGCTGATCACACCGAGCGCGGCCACCGTCCAGCCGGCAGCCGGCGGCGTGGGCAACCAGCCGCTGAAACGCACGAGGCCGTAAATGCCCATCTTGATGGTCACGCCGGAAAGCACGGCGGAAACGTGGCTGGGCGCGTTGGCGTGAGCGGACGGCAGCCAGATGTGCAGCGGAAAAATACCGGCCTTCAGTCCGAAGCCCACAAGCGCCAGCCAGAACAGCGGGGCGAGTTCAGGCCGATCCCGCATGGGGCCGAGTTCCCAGCCGCCGGTGCGCGCCGCGAGCAACGCGAAAAATGCGAAGAGGCACAGCGTGCCGACGTGCGACGCCGCGAGATACAGCCAGCCGGCGTTGCGGACCTCGCGCTTGTGGCGCTCCAACGTGATGAGAAAGTAAGCGCAGACAGTGTAAATTTCCCACGCGATCAAAAAGTGCAGTCCGTTCGCTGAAACCAAAACACAGCCCATGCCGAGAAAAAGCCCGTTCCACCACGCGCGTCCCGCCGGCGCGGAAACCGGGTGCTGTTTGTCTGACCAATATTCACGCGAATACAAACTCCCGGCACCGCCGAGCACGGACATCAGCACGAGAAAAAAAGCGCTGACGCCGTCGAGCCGCCAATGAAGCGGTTCGCCGCCGAGGAGAAATTGCGTTTGCCAGTCCCACACCATGCCGGTCGCCAGAACCCAGACAGCAGCGGCAAAAGCGGCAATGGTGCCGGCGAGCGTGGCAAAAAGCCAGAAGCGCGGTGCGCGATAAGCTCCCAGCAGCCCGGCCAGCATCCCGGCCAGCGCGACGAGCAGAAGAATGCCGGGAGTCATGGCTTATTGATTTGTCTTGCCGGGGCTGCCGGCGGTTTCGGCGGCAATGAGCGCGGTGAAAATTTCTTCATCCGTGGCCGCGTCCACCACGGGTTTTTGGAGACCGCCCCGGAGCAACGCGCTGCTCAACAGCGACAAAAGTTCCAAATGCGCGCGCGGCGAAGGGGCGACGAAAAACAACAGCCGGGTGATCGGCACTTCGTCGGGAGCCGGCTCGGTCAGCTTCAAGGCGTCGCGCAAAATCAAGATGGCGAATGTGCCGGCGTCGCGGCCAAGCGCGACGGGCGTGCGCAAATGCGGGAGCGCAAGTCCGCCGCCGACCGCCGCCCAGGAAATGCCTTCGGGCAGGCGCAGACGCTGCGCGAGCAGTTGCCGGACGGGCGGCGTCGCGCCGGGAAGTTTATTGACGATGGTGCCCATCACGTCGCGCACAGTGGCGGCGGGCACGTCGCGCCAGATGCCGCCCGCGCGCAAGAGCGGTTCAAGCCGTCGCGCTGGCGAGTTGGCCGCACGTCCGGCAGCGAGAAATCCGGCTTTGGCCGCCAGCCCGCGCGCGGCAGCCCAGTCCACCACTTGATTGCGGTCGAAGAGCAGACGGTCGCGATCTTCGATGGCCGGCAGACCTTCCTTGCGCACCCAGCTCTCGACGACGCTTTCTTCGACGCCAAACGACTCCGCAAGCTGGATGATGTTCAGATACATGACGACATCAGTTTAAGCAAAAAACTGCGGGCCGCCAATCGCGAACCGGCCGCCGTGCAAAACCGGCGCGCGGCATCATTCTTTGGGCTCGCCGTTGGCGGGCGGATTGAAAACTTTCCCGGCGCGCTCCAGCGCCACCGCCAGTTCGCGGCGCGCGGTTTCAAACTTTTCCTTCTCCTCCTGCAACGGATCATGCGACGGTGCCGGCGGCAAACCGAGAATTTCCCGCGCCCGTTCCAGTGCTTGTTCGAGATCCGCGCAAATGTTTTCGCGGCCGAGCTGATCCAGAAAACCGGCTTTGTCCATCATAAACAACGGCTGCGTGTGCGGTCCGCTCAAGATGATGTGTTTTCCGCGCGCGTGCAGCCGCTCGTAAAGATCTTCGAGCGCGTTGAGGCCGGTGGCGTCCATCGCCAAAACTTTTCGCATGCCGAGAATAAGCACTTCTGGTTCCTGGCCCGAACGCTTCAAGGCCGTTTCCAACTTGTCCGCCGCGCCGAAGAAAAACGAGCCGAAGATGCGATAGATCATCACGCCCTTGGGAATTTCCTTGCCGATCAGCGAGTGCTGCGGGCCTTCGGTCTCGGAGCTTTCGTCCACGGCGGTGATTTGCGTGGTCTCGGAAACGCGTTTGATGAACAGAATTGCCGCCAGCACCATGCCGATTTCCACCGCGACCGTCAAATCCACCACGACGGTCAAGGCGAACGCCGTCAGAAACACCACGGCGTCGCTGCGCGGCCATTTGGGCAGCCGGCTGAAATTATGCCACTCGCCCATGTTCAGCGCCACGTTCACCAGCACGGCGCTCAATGTCGCCAGCGGAATGAATTTTGCCAGCGGCGCGGCGGCCAAAATAATTACCAGCAAAGTCACCGCGTGGACCATGCCCGCGACCGGCGAACGTCCGCCGCATTTGACGTTGGTGGCGGTGCGCGCAATCGCGCCGGTCGCCGCGATGCCGCCAAAGAGCGGGCTGAGAATATTCGCGATGCCCTGCGCCATGAGTTCCTGGTTGGAATCGTGCCGGTCATCAATCATGCCGTCAGCGACGACTGCGCACAGCAACGATTCAATGGCCGCGAGCAGCGCGATGGTCGTCGCGGGCTGGAACAAGTGCTGGATGTTTTCCCACGCGAGCGCGGGAATGTGCGGATGCGGCAGCGACTGCGGAATGCCGCCGAACTTGCTGCCGATGGTTTCCACCGGAAGTTGAAACAACGCGACGGCGACCGTGCCCAGCACCAGCGCGACGATGGAGCCGGGCACGCGCCGCTGCCATTTCTTCGGCCAGAAAAGAATGATCGCCAGCGACACCGCCGCCAGCGCCAGCGTGGGCGCTTGAAAAGTTCCCACATGCTCGACCAGCACACGCATTTTTTCGGCAAAGTCCGACGGCACCTTGTCCACGGTCAAACCGAGAAAATCTTTGATCTGCGTGCTGAAAATCAGCACGGCGATGCCCGACGTGAAGCCCATCGTCACCGGATACGGAATGAATTTGATGATCGTGCCCAGCCGCGCCGCGCCCATGATGAACAGGATCACGCCCGCCATGATCGTGCAGATGGCCAGATTTTCCGCGCCGTATTTCGCGTAGATGCCGTAGAGGATGACGATGAACGCGCCGGTCGGGCCGCCGATGGAAACCTTGGTGCCACCGAGCGCCGAAATGACAAAGCCCGCGATGACCGCCGTGAAAATGCCGGCCTCGGGCTTGACGCCGGAGGCAATCGCAAACGCCATCGCCAGCGGCAGCGCGACGATGCCGACGGTGAAGCCGGCCGTGAGGTCGGCAATAAAATCGGACGCCGAATAATTTTTCAGCGTGTCCACCAGCCGCGGTCGAAAAAAGGAAAACCAGTTCATCTTGTTCAAAGAATCAGAAAAAAAATTCCTTGAGGATGATATATTGCAAGCGGCGCGGCGAAACTCAATGGAATTCGTTTTGCAGAAATTGGCAAACTTTCCCCGCGCTTTTGGCCGCAAAATTCACGCGCGCGGATGCGCCGCGTCGTAAGCTTTCTTCAACCGCTCGGTCGTGACGTGCGTGTAAACCTGCGTGGTGATGAGATGCGCGTGGCCGAGCAGTTCCTGCACGCTGCGCAAATCCGCGCCGGCATCGAGCAGATGCGTGGCGTAGCTGTGCCGCAGCTTGTGCGGCGTCAGCGCCGGATCGAGACCGGCGATGACAAGATAATTTTTCAGCCGCCGCGAAAGCTGGAGCGCCGACAGCGGCGCGGCTTTGTGCGTGTCCGCGCGAAACACCGGCTGCACACCGACCGGCGGTTCCAGCAGCGCCGCCCAATAATTTTGAATGGTCTTCAACGCCGGTTCGCCAATCGGCACGAGCCGCTCCTTTTTTCCTTTGCCGCGAACGCGCACAATTTGCTCGTTGAAATCAATGTCTTCCACGCGCAGGCCGCACAGCTCGCTGATGCGCAAACCGCAGGAATAAATTGTTTCCAGCACCGCGACATCGCGCCAACAAACTTCCGGCGAAATCGGCCGGCCTGGACCTTTTTTTTGCTTTTGCGATGCGAGCAGCTTGGCCGGCGCAGCCAGCAAATCCGCCATTTGTTGAATCGTTAAAAACCGCGGCAGCCGCTTTTCCAATTTCGGCAGCGAAAGATTTTTTATGGGCGAACTCTCCGCCACGCCGTGCCGGATCAAAAATTTATAAAACGTCCGCAGCGCCGAAAACCGGAGCTGCACCGCCGCGCGGCTCAATTTGTTCCGGCCCAAAAATCGGACGAAGGCGCGAAAATCATCGCGCTGAAGCTGTTCCCACGCCGCAGCGGTTTTTCGCTCATCCAGATGCCAGCGCGCGAATTCGGTCAATGCCTGCTGGTAATTCCGCTGGGTGTAAACCGATGCGCCGCGATCCGTCGCCAGATGCACGAGAAATTTCGCAATCCATTTGTCGCGAACCTCGATTTTTTCGCCGGCCGGCTCCTGGTTCATTTTCAAGCGCGGCCGGTGAGCCGGAATTTTCCCGAGGTCAGCGGCGGCAATTTTTCCACCGCGCTGACCGTAATTTTATTTTTGAGCTGCAGCAGGTTTTCAATTCGCCCCGTCAGGCATTCCAACTCCGCCGCGCCCGGAACTTCGCGGTCGGGGATAAACTGCAAATCACCATCACCCGCCTCGTTTTGCCGAAGCTGATAATGCGCGATGCCGTTCACGCCGCCGAAACACCGGTCAATTTCCAGCGTCGTCACGCGGCGACCATCACGCCGCCGCAGCCCGTCACGCGCCCGCCCATGCACCGAATAATTTGTGGTGTAAGGCTGCTCACGGCGTTCGACCAAGTCGCCGATGCGATAGCGCACCAGCGGCATGATCTCGTTCGTCAACGTCGTCACGACCAGGTCGCCGACACCGTGCTCATCCGTTTCGACAATTTCGTAAAAGACATTATCGAGACAGGCTTTCATTTCGCCCGTTTCATTTTCCATGAGCAAATGACCAGTTTCCGTCGAGCCATAAAGATTGAAAACCGGCACGCCGAAAACGCGCTGCAAAATTTTGCGATGAACCACGCTGACAAATTCGTAGCTGCACAAAATGAATTTCACGGATGGAAATTTTATTCGATTGCGCTCGCAGTAAAGCGCGAACCAGGCGCCATGCACGGGGTCCAAATCCAGAAACACCGGCGACCATTCCAAAATCTCTTCCGCCATGCGCGCCAACTCCGCGTCCGTCAGCAGAAACGGGATGCGCGCCTGATTCACAAACAAAGTCGTGTCCACCGTGCGCGCGGATTTCGAGGTGTAATTGGAAAAGCAGACCAGCCCGTTGCAGATCGGCGGCACGAGCGTCGCGCGGCGGGCACGCGGATTTTCAGCCAATGTTTTTGCGACAAAACCATTCAGCCGCAGCACGCGCGCCTCTTGCTCGTTCCACCAGCCGCGCCCGAACAGCACCGCCGTCCGCTCCTCGGAACTGCCGGAAGTGTGCTCCAGCTCCACGGATTTATCCGCCAGCAGCGCGTCCAGATTCTGGCCGGCCCGCAGAAAATTATTGGGAAAGTTTTCGCGCAGCTCGCGTTTGCCGATCAGCGGCAGGCGGAAAAATTTATTTTCCGGCGCGGCGTGGTAAAGCGGCAGTTCGCGCCAGCGCGGAAGCAGTTTTTCCACGCGCGCCAACTGCGCCGCCTCGCGCATGAGTTCAGGAATTGCCAACATTCTTCAATATTAATGCACCAAATTCGCGAATTTTTCCAGTCCGATATTCTGCTGTCATTTATAAAAAATCCAGCAGCAGCCGTAAAAACTCCTCGGGCTGGTCGGCGTGAACCCAATGGCTTGCTTCGGCGATGGTCAGGATTTGCGACTGCGGAAACAGTTCGCGGATCAGCGGCTCGTCCTCCGCCTTGATGTATTTCGATTTGCCGCCGCGAATGAACAAGGTCGGCTTCGCGAACGGCACGGCGGCGGCCACCGGCTCGCCCAGCCGCAAATAATTTTTCGCGAGACCGGCGAGATTAATTTTCCAAAAAAATGCGCCATCGGCATTGCGCCCCAGATTTTTCAACAGGAACCGGCGCAGCACGAGATTGGGAATTTCCGGCGCGAGCGCATCCTCAATTTGTTGTCGCGCTTGAAATTTTGGTAAATCCAACGCCAGCAGCGCGGCAAAAATTTTATCGTGCGCGGGCGCATAGGCGCGCGGCGCCATGTCCGCGACGACGAGTTTTTCGACCCGCTGCGGAAATTGCAGCGCCAGTTGCATCGCCGTTTTGCCACCCATCGAATGGCCAATCACCGCCGCATTTTCCAAACCGCGCGTGCGGAAGAATTTTTCCACGTCCGCAGCCATGAGCCGGTAATTCATCTCGGCACTGTGCGGCGACCGACCGTGATTGCGATGATCCAACGCAAAGACGTGAAACTTTTCCGCCAGCCGCTGCGCGATGAAAAACCAGTTGTCCGCCGAGCCGAACAGGCCGTGCAACAGCACCACCGCCCTGCCCTGCCCGGTTTCTTTGAAATGAAGCTGCATATTTTGACTGAAATAAAATGACGCCGTGTTTGTAGCAGCCGCCGCGCTGGCGTTCAATGCTTGAAATAAAATCGCCGCCGTGGAAAATGCGCGCCTATGTTTTTCCGCCCGATCCCGGCCGCCGCCCGACCGCTGACAACGCTGGGGATTTTTCTCGCCATCGCCGGCCGACTGATGGCGGCGCCGACCGGCCCGACCTTGCAATTTGACTATGGCCACGGCCAGTCGCTGGAAAATCCGCTCGGCAAATTCATGTATTTCGTGCCGCTGATTTCACCGGAGCAGGTTTCCATTTTCACCAACGCGGGCAATACGCAATGCGCGCGGGTGGTTTCCTTCCATTGCCGGACGAACGGCCCGCTCTTTCACGCCGCTTGTGAATTTGATTTCGGCGGCGACGGCTTACAGCAAAACATTTTCGACCACGCCGCCGTGATTCATCGGCGCGAGAAAGAACTCAAGGCCGGCAAGCCGCTCGCCCACCAACTCGCCGCCATCAACGTGCAAGGCGCGGGCAGCGGCAGCATCGAAGTTGACGGTGCGCTGACCAACGGCCAGCGCATCGTCACCGAAGTGCGGCTGCGGTTCAACAGTCGTGGACACGCCAGTCCCGTGAGCATCAGCTTGCAGGATATTTTTCTGCGCAACGGCGAAATTCAGCTCGAAAATGAAACCGTGGCGCGGGTCAACACGCTGACTTTTCGCCGGCAAGCCGGCCCGCCAAAAATGGAAGTCACGCTGGCCTCGGTCAAACGGAAAGACGCGCCCAACAGCCTGTGGCAAAATTTCGTCGGCGGAATCAAGGGCGCGGCGGCAAATTTATTGCTCCCGCCGCTCAGCGTCACCGCCGACGGCCACCAGGCCATGCTGGATTTTGGGCTGGCGCTCGCGATGCAACAGCCGACATTCACCTTTCCGTTTGCCACGCGGCTGAAAGACAGTTCCACAAACGCGCCGTGAACAAGATCACTCGTCGTCGCGCGATGGAAATTCGAAAGTGATCTTGCCTTTTTTGTCCATCACCAGAAACGCCGGGAACGGTTTGCCGGATTTGGAAATGAATTTGTCCAGCACATCGCTCTTCTTGTCTTTGAGAATTTTCGCCGCCTGCGCCGGTTCAATCGGCTGCTCTAAAATGATTTTGCCGATTTTGAACTTGCACGATTTGGCAGCCAATTGCGAGTTCTCGCAAATATAGCCAGCCTCGGTGTCGAAAACTTTTCCCCCGCATTTCGGGCATTTGCCAACCTCAGCTTTGCCGGTGAAATCAATTTTCGGCGGCGGCTCGGACGACCGGGTTTTGCCCTTCTTCTCGCGCGGCGCGAATTCAAATGAAACCTTGCCGTCTTTGAACGCGAGAAACGCCTCAAATTTGCGGTTCGTTTTTTTCGAGATGAAACCTTTCAGCAAATCCGTCTTGCCGGTGGCCAAAAGCTTCTTCACCTGCTCCGGCGAAATCTCCTGCTGCAAAATAATTTTGCCCGTGCGGAATTTGCAGGACTGCTCCGCGCCCGCCTGCTTCTCGCAGACGTAATTCATCCCGCCGTCAAAAACATTCGCGCCACAAACCGGGCATTTGCCGAGCGGTTCCTTGCCGGTGAAATCCACCGGCGCGGCGGCTTCGCCGTCTTTGCCGCCGTTGCCGAAATCAAATTCCACCTTGTGCTCCGGAGTCATTTTCAAAACGGCGGCGAACGGAAAGCCCTGCTTGCTGCGGAAACCTTGCAGCGGGCCGATGACTTTGTCCGTGATGATTTTCTCAACTTCCTCCGGCTCGAACATCCGGCTGCACAAAGTTTTCCAGAAGGCGAAATCGCACTTCTCGCATTGGAACTGCTTGTATTTCTCGTGAATTTCGCCGCCACATTTCGGGCACGGCACATTCAGCTTGCCGAAGTCGCCGGGAATCGTGTCTTGTTCAAACAGCTTCGCGCGGTCCACGATGCGCCGCGTCATGTCCGCGATGCCGCTCATGAATTCCGTGCGGCTGATTTTTTTCCGCTGCATTTCCTTCAACTGAAATTCCCAGTCGCCGGTCAGCTCCGGCTTGGTCAATTCCGGAATCCCAAGGCCGTTCAAAAGTTCCATCAACGAAAACGCCTTCGCCGTCGCCTGCAATTCGCGACCGTTGCGGTGAATGTAGCCTTCGTAAATCAAGCCTTCGATGGTCGCCGCGCGCGTGGCCGGCGTGCCGAGACCTTTCTCGCTCATCGCCTCGCGCAATTCGTCGTCATCAATCAATTTGCCCGCGCCTTCCATCGCCGAGAGCAGCGTGGCTTCCGAATACCGGGCCGGCGGTTTCGTGACATTGTCTTTCACTTCGATGGCGCTGGTCTTGACGGTTTCGTTCGGCTTCACCGGCGCGAGGCTCGGCGTTTCGTCGGAATCCGATTCCTTGCCATAGACCGTCAGCCAACCCGGACTGACCAAAACTTTGCCCGCGCTCTTGAACGGCTCGCCTTCGACGCGCGTGATGCGCAGCGTTTCCAAAAATTCCGCCGCCGGATAAAAAATCGCGAGAAAGCGCTTCGTCACCAGGTCGTAAAGCTTCTGCTCCGGCTCGCTTAAGGTTTTGGGCGCGAGCGACGTCGGGATGATCGCGAAGTGATCCGAGATTTTTGCATTATTAAAAATGCGTTTGTTTGGATGCACCCAGCCGCTTTTCAAAATCTGGTCCGCATAAACCGAATAACCTGTGACGCCTTCCAACATTCCAAGCGTGGTTTTCACCGTGGCGATATAATCTTCCGGCAACGCGCGCGAATCCGTTCT
>CAJAQO010000203.1 GCA_903944085.1 uncultured Verrucomicrobia subdivision 3 bacterium | reverse complement strand
GCGCGCACGCCGCTCATTATCAGCGGCCCGTCCATGCACACGTTCGACGAGCAATACGCGCAGTGGAAACCGACGGTGGATGGCTTGGTCCGCGCACAGCAGCAGCTTTGCAATCGCTTTCTCAAAGAAGCGGAGGAACTGCTCAAGAAATTACATCCGACCGATGGCTCAAACGTCACCGACGCGCAGGCGTTGGAACATCAAATCGGCTTGCTGCTCTTCCGCGTAAAGTGCGGCCAGCCGCGTTCCGAAGGCCTGATGAAAGTTCTGGAGAATCCAGAAAACGCTGGTTTGATGAACCGCGCGGAATTGGAGTTGCACAAGGATCAGAAGAAAGTTGATCTCTACCGCGAGAAGGAAGAATTGATTTTCGCGATGGACGAGAAAAGCCACGAGGCGGATCTCACCGAAAAGGGCCGTAACTTCATCAGCCCGCAAGATCCCGACGCGTTTGTGCTGCCGGATTTGACGACGATGCTGCATGACGTGGACGCTGGTCCGGAAACCGACGCGCGCAAACGACTGGAGACAAAGGCGAAAATGCAGGCCGACTTCGAGCAGAAGGCGCAGAAGATTCACGCGATCTCGCAATTGCTCAAGGCTTACAGTCTTTATCAGCTCGACGTGGAATATGTGGTGCAGGACAACAAGGTCGTCATCGTGGATCAGCACACCGGCCGGCTCATGCCGGGCCGCCGCTGGAGCGATGGCTTGCATCAAGCCGTCGAAGCAAAGGAAGGCGTCACCATCGAACGCGAGACGCAGACGCTGGCGACGATCACGATTCAAAATTATTTCCGCCTCTATCAAAAGCTGGCGGGCATGACCGGCACGGCGGAAACCGAGGCGTCGGAATTTTTCGACATCTACAAGCTCGGCGTGATGACCATCCCGACGAACAAGCCGAACATCCGCAAGGATTCGGACGACTCGGTTTACAAGACGCGCCGCGAAAAATTCAATGCCGTCGTCAACGAAATCAAGACCCTTTACGCTCAAGGCCGGCCCGTGCTGGTTGGCACCATTTCCGTCGAGACCAGCGAAATGCTGTCGCGCATGTTGAAGAAGGAAGGTTTGATTCACTCTGTCCTCAACGCCAAGTATCACCAGCAGGAAGCCGAAATTGTTTCGCGCGCGGGCCAGCGCGGTGCCATCACCATCGCCACGAACATGGCGGGACGCGGCACGGACATCAAACTCGGCGAAGGCGTTCCCGGCGTCGGCGGCTTGCATGTGCTCGGCACCGAGCGTCACGAGTCGCGGCGCATTGACCGCCAGTTGCGCGGCCGCTGCTCGCGCCAAGGCGATCCCGGTTCGTCGCACTTTTTCATTTCGCTCGAAGACGATTTGATGCGCCTGTTCGGCAGCGACCGCATTGTGAAATTGATGGAGCGCATGGGCCTTGAAGAAGGCGAAGAGCTGAAGCACGGTTTGCTCAACCGTTCCATCCAGCAGGCGCAGAAGCGCGTCGAGGGACACAATTTCCAGCAGCGCAAACGCACGCTCGAATACGACGACGTGATGAACAAGCAGCGCGAAGTCATCTACGGCTTCCGCAACGAAATCATCAACAGCGACGATGTGCGCGACCGGCTCATGGACATCATCGAGGAAGTGGTGATCCTGAAAATCGAGGAGTTTACCGCCGCCAACACCGAGCCGGCCGAATGGCGCGTGCGCGGTCTGGCCGACTGGGTGAACCTCAATTTTCCGCTCGGCATGCCCGAGAAGGAAATTCTCAAAGCCGCGCAGTCCGGCAAGGATGAACCGGTGGCCAGCTCGGTTTACGAAGGCTTGAGCCCGCAGCAATTTGCCGCGTGCAACTTCATCACCGACTCCATCCGCAAGGCTTACGAGTTGAAAGTCAGTTTCGAGGAGCCGGACAAGCTGGCGACCGTCGAGCGCTACACCATTTTGCAGGCGATTGACAAATTGTGGCAGGAACATCTTTACGAGATGGACAGCTTGCGCCACAGCATCGGCCTGCGCGCGCACGGCCAGCGCGATCCGCTGCTGGAATACAAGGCCGAGGCGTTCAAGATTTTCGACGAGCTGATGGTCAACGTGAAAACGGAGATTTGTCACAACGTCTTCCGCAGCGCGTCCAGCCTGATGGCATTTGAGAATTTTCTGCGCAACGCGCCGCAGCAGACCTTGCACACCACCACCAGCGCGTTTGGCGGCGGCGGCACCAGCACCGGCACCGGCGGCGGCGCTCCGAAAGCCAGCGATGTCGTCAGTGAAGCAGCGGCGGCGGCCGAGGCCCAGGCCAGGGCCAAGCCCGTCCGCACCGGCCCCAAAGTCGGCCGCAACGACCCGTGCCCCTGCGGCAGCGGCAAGAAATATAAACAGTGCTGCGGGAAATAATGCTGCGGGAAATAATTCCCTTCGCCTGCGGGAGCGTGGTGGCCATCGCGGGCAGCCTGATGCCGGAACGGGAATCTCCGCAACTTCAACGGGAAGGTTGACCGGCCATTCGGGAAGCGTGTCCGACGATGCGGGAACGGTGTCCGGGCGAGCGGGAAGCGTGTCCGCCGGGGCGGGAAGCGTGTCCGCCCGACCGGGAAGGCTGGCCGCTCATGCGGGAACCGTGTCCGACGGCACGGGAACCGTGTCCGCCCATGCGGGAAAGGCGTCCGCCGATGCGGGAGCCGTGTCCGGGGATGCGGGAACGCCGTCCCCGGAACGGGAAGCCCGGCCATTTTGACCGGGAAGGCTGTCCGACGATGCGGGAAGCGTGTCCGGGAGTGCGGGAACGGTGTCCGCCGGGTAAAAAGTCCTTGCCGACGGCCAATAATCCCTGAAAAACACCAAAAAACCGGGTTCAGACCGTCCGGGGCCGTTGCGGGTGGGCAAAAAGAGACAATGAAGCAGTTTGGGGTGGATGAACGGGGCAAGGGGTGGTTGCATTCTTGTCGTGCAACGGGCACAGAGTCGCGGAGCGACGCAATGACAATAGCCCAGCCATTCATGCCTGGGTCAAGCGTCAAACAAATGGAAAAGTCCCGCGAGGGACGGCAGAAGATTTGGTGGCCGTGCGCAAGCACCTTTCGTCCCGGACGGGACTTTGGGAAATTGCCGACCATGAGTCCCAGCCATGAATGGCTGGGCTATTTTCAGGGGCAGCGGGCGCGACGCCGAAAACGGCTACCGGGACGGGCGCGCTTCGTAGCGTCAGGCATCTTTGCCTGACGTAGAGGGCGTGCATCCATGCCGCCCGGACAGAAACAGACGAATTTTCCAATGTCGCAAAACATTTGAGGCACGCGGAGGGGAGATGGTTT